>UQNG01000033.1:0-23282 GCA_900542335.1 uncultured Collinsella sp. | reverse complement strand
CGGAGACGATGCCGCCCATGGGGGTCGCCGCCGATAGGGCTGCCGCCGTCGAGGCGGTGAACACCGTGGCGCCCGAGCACCTGGAGCTGCACTGCAAGGACGCGATGGGCCTGCTTGGCGGTATCCGCAACGCCGGTGCCATCTTTGTGGGCGCTTGGAGCTCCGAGCCGCTCGGCGATTATGTTGCCGGCCCCAACCACACACTGCCGACCGGCGGCACGGCCATGTTCTCCAACCCGCTTTCGGTCGAAGAGTTCGTTAAGCGCTCGAGTGTCATTTGCTATACACCCGAGGGTCTGCTTTCGGACGCTCCCGCGACGCAGTGCCTGGCCGAGGCTGAGGGCCTGTGGGCGCACGCGCTTTCCGCCGCTCTCCGTCGCCGCGTGTTGGAGCAGGGCGAGGATGCCGTGAGCGCCGCGTCACTGGCCACGGCCGACCTGACTAAGGTTGCCTGGCCGGGCGACGCCGTGACAACGGTTGCCGAGGGTGTGGACCTGGCGGCGGCGGGCGGTGCCGCTGGCGCGGTCGTCGAGGAGGCCTAATATGGCCGAGCTGACGTCCCGCATGAAGGAGCTCGTCCAGCCCTACTTGGCCGGCATTGAGCCCTACGATCCCAACTTTACGCCCACGCGCATCAACCTTTCGGCTAACGAGAACACCTATCCCGTGCCGGCCGGCGTGCGCGAAGCGGTCGACGCCGCCCTGGCTGCTACACCGCTCAACCGCTATCCCGATCCCATGTCCAACGACCTGCGCGACGAGCTTGCTGCCTGGCATGGCGTGACGCGCGAGAGCATCTGCGTGGGAAACGGCGGCGACGAGCTGCTCTATAACTATCTGCTGGCGTTTGGCGGCGCGGGGCGGACCCTGCTCAACTGCCCGCCGTGCTTTAGCGAGTACGCGTTCTTTGCGTCGCTCTGCCAGACCGAGGTGCGCGACGTGTGGCGCGACCCGGCGACCTTTGAGCTCGACCGGGCAGCCGTGCTTGCGGCGGCGCCCGAGTGCAACCTGGCCATCGTGACCTCGCCCAACAATCCTACGGGCGACGTAGCACCGCTCGACTTTGTCGCGGCGCTGTGCGATGTGTGTCCCGGCATGGTCATGGTCGACGAGGCCTACGTTGAGTTTGCCGACGATTCGTTTGGCGCGGCCACCACGGCGCAGGGGCTTATCGCCGAGCATCCCAACCTGGTGATTTTGCACACGCTGTCCAAGGCGTTTGGCGCTGCCGGTGCGCGTCTGGGTTACGTGATTGCCGCGCCGGAGGTCATCGACGTGTTCGCGGCGATTCGCCAGATCTATTCGGTCAACGTGCTGAGCCAGGCGGCAGCACTTGCCTGCGTGCGTGCCCGTGATGCCTATGCGCCCGTGGTGGCACAGGTTGCATCCGAGCGCCAGCGCGAGCTGTGCGCCCTGCGTGCGATGGCTGTCGAGGGCTTGCCCGTGGAGGCATGGCCGAGCGCGGCGAACTTTGTGCTCGTACGCACGCCACATGCCACGCGCGTGCGCGAGCGTCTGCGCGATGAGTATTCGATTTTGGTGCGCGACTTTAGCTATGCGCCGGGGCTTGCGGACTGTCTGCGCATTACCGTGGGTACCCCGCAGGAAAATGATGAGGTGCTGGCTGCGTTTGCCGCGCTGGTGAAGGAGGAGATGTAGATGGGCCGCTATGCCGAGGTAACCCGTAAGACGGGGGAGACTGATATTGTCGTAAAGCTCGACCTGGATGGAACCGGTGCGTGCGATATCTCGACCGGCGTGCCGTTTTTCGACCACATGCTCAACGCCTTTGGCCGCCATGGCCTGTTTGATCTGACGGTGCATGCGGTAGGCGACGTGGAGGTCGATGCGCACCATACCGTCGAGGACACGGGTATCGTGCTGGGCGAGGCGTTTTGCCAGGCGCTGGGCGACAAGGCGGGCATTACGCGCTTTGCCGACGCGGCGATCGCCATGGACGAGACGCTCGTGATGGCCGCCGTGGACATTTCGGGTCGCGGGCAGGCCTACTGCGAGCTGCCCGTGCCGACCGAGCGCGTGGGCACCTTTGATACCGAGCTGGCCGTCGAGTTCTTCTACGCCTTTGCGCGCGATGCCAAGCTCACACTGCACGTGCGCGAGCTGGCGGGCGGCAACTCGCATCACATTATCGAGGCCGCCTTTAAGGCCGTGGGCCGCACGATGCGTCGCGCCTGCGAGCTCGATCCCCGCGTGCAAGGTATCCCCAGCACCAAGGGCTCACTGTAACCGCCACAAAGGCAAAAACCACCACAAAGGGGACAGGCACCTTTGTGGTGGTTTTGGATGATGAGATAAGGGAGGGTCGCGTGGGCGAACCGAAGATCGTGGTGGTCGACTACCACAAGGGCAACTTGTCGAGCGTCGTGCGCGGGCTTGCGCGCGCTGGTGCCGCCGCCTGCACGTCGGACGACCCGGAGCAGATCCGTAACGCCGACGGCCTGGTCATCCCGGGCGTGGGTGCGTTCTACGATGCGATTGTCTTTATGCGCCAGAGCGGCGAGGCGGACGCGGTGCTCGATGTCGTTGCCGCCGGAACTCCGCTGCTCGGCATCTGCCTGGGCCTTCAGCTGTTTTTTGAGCGGGGCGACGAGGGCGTGCCGGCGGACGAGGGCGCGGACGTGGACGACGATGCCTCCGAGCAGGCCGGCGGCCCCTGGGTCGATGGCCTGGGCATTATGCGCGGCTCGTGCACGCGCCTGGAGTCGAGCCGACTGAAGGTGCCGCACGTGGGTTGGGACCAGGTGCACATGACACCCGCCGGTGCGGCCGATCCGCTGCTCGCCGGTTTTGCCGAGGGCGCCAATATGTACTTCACCCACAGCTATGCGGTGGCCGACGATGCCGATGCCGCCGATGTTCTGGCGCGCACGCACTACACGCGGAGCTTCCCGTGCATCGCGCGCCACGGCAACGTGTGGGGCTGCCAGTTCCATCCCGAGAAATCCTCTGCGTTGGGTCAGCGCATTCTTAAGAACTTCGTGAGCATCGTCGAGGGGGCCGGCCGATGATTCTGTTTCCCGCAATCGATTTGATCGGCGGCAAGGTCGTGCGCCTGGAGCGCGGCGACCGGAGCCGCTGCAAGGTATATTCCGACGACCCCGTGGCCGTCGCCCGCTCGTTTGCCGAGCAGGGCGCAAGCTGGGTACACGTCGTCGACCTGTCCGCTGCCTTTGGCGAGGACGAGGACGCGCGCGCTGCCAACTCGGCAGCGGTCGAGGCCATCTGCGGCGTCGAAGGTCTGTCCGTGGACGTGGGCGGCGGCGTTCGCTCGCTTGCACGCATCGACGAGCTGGCCGGCTACGGCGCGCGTCGCATCGCACTGGGTACGGTGCTCGTGACCGAGCCGGGTTTTGCCGAGGTGGCGGCCCGCGGCTTTGGCGAGCTGCTCGTGGCCGACATCGCCGCGCGTGATGGTCAGGTCAAGGTGAACGGCTGGCGTGACGGCGCGGGCGTGTCACTCGACGACGCCGTGGCGCAGCTTACCGAGCTGGGCTTTAAGCATCTGGTGTATACCGACATCGCGCGCGACGGCATGCAGACGGGCATCGATGTGGCGGCGTATCGCCATGTGGCCGAGGTCGCGGGCTTTCCCGTCGTGGCGTCGGGCGGTATCTCGACGCTCGACGACATCCGCGCACTGGCCGCGGTGGGTGAGGGCGCGATTGAAGGCGCCATTACCGGTCGCGCACTCTACGAGGGCAACTTTACGCTGGCCCAGGCGCTGGCCGCCGCCCGAGGGAAGGAGTAGCCCATGCTTACCAAGCGCGTGATTCCCTGTCTGGATGTTAAGGACGGCCGTGTGGTCAAGGGCGTCAACTTTGTGAGCCTGCGCGATGCGGGCGACCCGGTGGAGCTGGCGCGTGCCTACGACCGCGAGGGTGCGGACGAGGTCGTCTTCCTGGACATTACCGCCACGAGCGACAACCGTACGACGACTATCGAGATGGCGGCGCACGCGGCCGAGGAGCTGGCCATTCCCTATACCGTGGGCGGCGGCTTTCGCGACCTGGCGGGCATGCGCACCATGGTTGCGGCCGGTGCCGACAAGGTGTCGCTTAACTCTGCCGCCGTGCGCGATCCGTCGTTGATCAGCCAAGCCGCCGCGGCCTTTGGCAGCCAGGCCGTGGTCGTGGCGATTGATGCCAAACGCGTCGGTTTGCCCGGCGCATCCGGTGCCGACAAGTGGGAGGTCTTCACGGCGGGCGGTCGCAACGCCACAGGTATCGATGCGGTGGCGTGGGCCGAGGAGGCGGCTCGTCGCGGCGCCGGCGAGATCCTGCTCACCAGTATGGACCGTGACGGCACCAAGGCTGGCTTCGACCTGGCACTCACCCGTGCCGTGGCGCGCGCGGTGCCGATTCCCGTCATCGCGAGCGGCGGCGTGGGCACGCTCGAGCATTTTGCCGAGGGCGTGATCGAGGGCGAGGCCGACGCCGTGCTGGCGGCGAGCGTCTTTCACTTTGGAACCTTCAGCATTCGCGAAGTCAAAGAGTATATGGCCAGTCAAGGCATCCCCGTGAGATTGGATTTTTAAATGGAGCAAGTGACAACTGCGTCCGAGCTCAAATACGACGCCAAAGGATTGATTCCTTGTGTGGTTCAGCAGTACGACACCGGCGAGGTGCTTATGGTTGCCTGGATGAACGAGGAGTCGGTGGGGCTGACGCTCAAGACCGGCACCACGTGGTTTTGGAGCCGTAGCCGCCAGGAGCTCTGGAACAAGGGCGCGACGAGCGGCAACATGCAGGCGGTCAAGGAGCTCTGGGCCGACTGCGATAGCGATACGCTGCTGGTCAAGGTCGACTCGCCGGGTCCGGCCTGCCATACCGGCAACCGTACCTGCTTCTTTAGGAAACTCGCGTAGGGCGGGCGCTCGACTAGGCGCTTGGCCAACCAGAAAGGATTGAACCATGGGTGTGCGCACCGCGAATGTTCAGGATGGAAATATCGGTGAGACGCTGACGGGGCTGGCCGAGGTGATTCATGGCCGTCGCGACGCATCGCCGCAGGAGAGCTATACCGCTCGTCTGCTGACCGACGTCGAGGATGAGCTGCTAAAGAAGCTTGCCGAGGAAGCGAGCGAGGTCATCATGGCCTGCAAGGATAACGACCACGATCACATTCGCTACGAGGCCGGTGACCTGGTCTACCACCTGCTCGTGACGCTCGAGCGCTACGGCATCACCCTCGACGAGCTGGCCGGCGAACTCAACGCCCGCCGCCACTAGTCATTGGGGACGTTCTTAAACGACTAGTCGTTTGGGACGGTCTTTGCCGGCGCTGTCAAATAACATGCCCAATTACTACGATGAAACTGGATCTGCTGACCACACGTCGGTTTTGAGCAAATCGTCAACGCTTCTACCTGCGGTTTTATTTTCCGCATTAAGCCGATGGTCGGAGGTTTGCGGTTCATCGTAGTAAACGGGCGTTCTTTTTGGCAGGCGGTGTTGCACGGGCGTCGGTGGTGAGCAAAACGACCTGTTTTCGTCCGTCCCCAACGGATCAAATAGAAGTTGCGGTGGAATAGTTCTTGTTTGACGTCCTTAGGGCTATAAACAGGAACTATTTCACCGCAACTTATAAAGGGATGGCTAGGCGAGGGGCGTGGGCTCCCATTCTCCGGTGGCGTGGGGGATGTCGAAGGTTCGATAGCCACAGTCGTAGGCGTGGGCCTGGGCCTCGCGGATGTTCCAGCAGATGTCGCAGGCGCGGTGTGCGTCCGAGCCAAAGGTAATGGGCACCTCGGCATGGGCAAAGCAGCGCAAGAGGCCGGTCGCGGGGTAGTAGTCGTCGAGCCCCTTGCGCGGCGCGACCGTCGAGACCTCAACGCGCCGATTCGTGTCGTGTGTGCATTCTGCCATCTGCCCCCAGAACGGCGCGGGGTCAAAATCGGGCGCAAAGCCTTCCTTCGAAAAGCGCATGACCAGGTCGGGGTGGGCCATCACATCAAAGTTAAGCGGACTTTCGCAGGCGCGGCACCAGTCGTCGACATAGCGCTCCCATACGCCGCGCACGCCTAAGTTTTCCCAAACATGCAAATCGGTGTCGTCGTCGATCCAACCGCAGCGCGAATCGGGCGTATCGGGACGAGCGACGTCCTCTGTCCCCGTCATGCCCGCAGCGCCTGCCGCAATATCGCCCGGGTTGCCAATCCAATGTACGCTGCCCAGGCGCACGACGGTGCCCTGGGACCAACGCTCAACCAAAGGCTCGCAGCCTTCGTACCAATCGCACTCAAAGCCATAGATAAGCTCGAGCTCCGGCGCGATCTGCGCGGCGAGCTTGCGGGCGTCCTCAAAGGCCAGGCGATGTGCCGGCAGGTCGCCCTCGACAACCTGCACTTCGCAGTTGGCGTCCATGCTGGCAGGCAGGGTAAGGTGGTCGGTCGAGACCATAACGCGGCAGCCAGCGGCCGCGGCAGCGCGGACGTTCTCCTTAAACGAGGCGTGCCCGTCCGAAAACGAGGTGTGGGTATGGCAATCGACCAGCGGGCAAGCGGACATGGCAGCTCCTTTGCGTCAAGCGAATCCGCTCCATTGTAACGGCGCGATCCCCGCTGCGATGAGCGCGTTGGAGTGTCGGTTTCTTGCGGCCGGGGAAAATCGCGCTCATCGCGCTCCGCCACATCCGCGCCGCCCGCGATGTGTTAGCGTTTGGGTGAACAAAACGAGCCCGTGCGGAAAGGAGCCGGACCGTATGCCATGCGATAGCAAATCTCCGCTGTCCCGCGAGACCGATGCGCCCGAGACCATCGTCAAGCTGGAATGCGACATCGACGACGCGTCACCCGAGGTGCTCGCCTACGCCGCCGACCGCCTGCGCGAGGCCGGTGCGCGCGAGGTGCACTGGCTGCCCCTCTATTGCAAGAAGGGCCGTCCCGGCTGGCAGCTGCAGGTAATCTGCACCCACGAGGATATCGAGCGCCTGCAGACGATTATCTTTTTGGAGACCACGACCAATGGCATCCGCCGCCAGGTTATGGAGCGCGTTTGCCTGCCACGCCGCTTTGAGCGCGTAACGACGCCATGGGGCGAGGTGTCCGTCAAGGTGGCGACCTTGCCCGACGGCAGCGAGCGTGCGGCGCCCGAGTACGAAGACTGCTCCCGCCTCGCTCGCGAGCATAACGTGCCGCTCCAGCGCGTGATGCAGGCAGCTCAGAGCGCGGCACTGCGATTTGAATAGCGCGGCCGGCGACATCCCACGCCCAGCCACATTAGCCCCATCTCGAAAGGATCTCCCCATGAAATACCTCATCGCTTCCGACATCCACGGTTCGGCATATTGGACTGAGCGCCTGGTCGCCGCCATCGAGTCCGAGCAGCCCGACCGCATCGTCCTGCTGGGCGATCTGCTCTACCACGGTCCGCGTAACGACCTGCCGCGCGACTACGCCCCCAAGCGCGTGATTCCGCTGCTCAACGCCCTGGCCGACCGCATCATCGCGGTGCGCGGCAACTGTGATGCCGAGGTCGACCAGATGGTGCTCGACTTTCCCGTCATGGCCGACTACGCCACGCTGTTCGACGAGACCGGCCGCGAGCTGTTCCTGACGCACGGCCATGTTTTTGGCGCCGGCATGCACAACAGCGTCGACCACGCGCCCGCGCTGCCCGAGGGCTCCGCGCTCGTCTACGGCCACACGCACATCAAGGTCAACGAGGAAAGCGCCGCGCACCCGGGTCTGTGGCTCTTCAACCCCGGCAGCGTGAGCATTCCCAAGGACGGCACGCACAGCTACGGCATCTACGAGGGCGGTGCGTTCCGCCATGTGATCCTGGAGGAGGAATAACCATGGCCGAGCACATGGCTCAGCAAAATGCCGAGGGTTCGCGCGACCTGTCCACGCTGGTAGACGCGTCGGCCGAGCTGCAGCATCTGGTGCAGACCATCTGGCGCCTGCGTCAGCCCGACGGCTGCCCGTGGGACCGCGAACAGACGCACCGCAGCATTGGCAAGAACATGATCGAGGAGGCCTACGAGGCGCTCGATTGCATTGAGGCCGACGATGCCACGCATCTGCGCGAGGAGCTGGGCGATGTGCTCATGCAAGTAGTACTGCATGCGCAGATTGCGGCGGACGCCGGCGAGTTTACGCTGGCCGATGTGGCACGCGATATCGACGCCAAGCTCATCCGCCGTCATCCGCACGTATTTGGCGATGCGGATGCCGATAACTCCGACGAGGTGCTCAAGATCTGGGACGAGGTCAAGCTTGCCGAGAAGGCCGCCAAGGACAAGGCCGTGGCAGCAGGCGAGGCTGCGCCCGAGGGCCTGCTCGACGGCGTGCCCACACATCTGCCTGCGCTGATGCAGGCCCAGAAGGTGTCGCGCAAGGCGGCTGCCGTGGGCTTTGAGTGGGAGACGGTCCAGGATGTGTGGGACGAGGTAGCAGAGGAGCGTGCCGAGTTTGAGGCCGAGGAGCCCGGCTCGCCCGAGCGCGAAATGGAGTTTGGCGACCTGCTCTTTGCCCTAGTCAACGTTGCGCGCAAAGAGGGGATTGACGCCGAGAGCGCCCTTCGCGCCAGCACGGCCAAGTTCCGCCGTCGTTGGGCTGCGATGGAGGCCGCCGTGCACGAGGCGGGCGATGACCTCGCCGCCTGCTCAACCGCTCAACTCAACGACCTGTGGGACCAAGCAAAAGCAAGCGAGTGAGGCCTGCGTCTCTCACGGCATCCATTCGTAGAGAGGTCTCTACAAGCAAAAAGCCATATACAACGGAAGATGTGCCAGCTGCGCTTCGGCATCCCACTCGAGTTGTTTAGGGTGCAACACGTAAGCCATCCCAATCTTCTTGTTAAAGCGCGCGCGGAATCGGTCGAGGGAGATGGTTCCGTATCTGCGTGGCGACTTAACTTCGACGGGGCTGATGCGCGGCTTTCCGGCGGCATTGACATAGGGTCGGGTAACGAGGAAGTCGATTTCCATGCGCTCCTCCCCCTCCTTCTTTCCGCTTTGGGAATAAAAGAAGAGCCTGTGTCCATTGGCCTTTAGAGATTGGGCAACGTAGTTTTCGGTAAGCATTCCTTCGTTCAATCCGATGTCGCCGCGAAGCACGGCCCTGTAAACGTCTTCATCGGTATCGTTGTTGTCAGAGAAGGCAAGCGTTACAAGCAGGCCGGTGTCTGCCATGTAGCACTTGAGGGCCGTTTGCTCCATGCTGAGTGAAAGGCCCACGCTCGGTTCGCTTGCGGCATAGCAGATATTGGCAATTCGCGCGTCTGCCAGCCAAAAGAAGGCTTCTTCGTAGGTGCGCATGCGTGCGTTTTTATCAAGTGAGGAAAGCTTGAATCGTTTTTCGTGCCTAGAGAGCTGACCCGGGATGCCATCGAGTACGGAGACGACTTTGAATTCGTAACCGGTTGCAAAACGAGAGATATCGTTGCGATAGAGCTGAACGATTCGGCGCTTCGAAGCGTCGACGGGCGCAAAAGCGCGCTGTTCAACATAGATGGATACCGGCTCAGGCATGCCGCCTACAAGCATGTATTCGCGCATAAGGGAGAGCGCTCTGCGATGTAGGGCATCGGGGAGCGGCTTCATCTTGTTAAAACTCATGCGAATGAGATCGGCCAGCCCCTTTTCGTCCATGCCCCAAAGAAACTCCTCAAAGTCGAGGGGCTCAAGTTCCAGAGACTCTTCTTCGGACGGGATGACGATATCTTTAATGTTCTGCTTGATGCTGAGCAGGGATCCAGTTTCGATGTAGTCGTAACGTCCGTCTGCAACGAGATACTTGATGAGTCCGCGTGCTTGCGGGTACATCTGGACCTCGTCAAAGACGATAAGCGTCTCATGTTCATAGAGTTTGACGTTATAGAAAACCGAGAGATAGAGGAAGAGCGAGTCGAAGTCAGTGCGATAGTCCTCAAAATATTGCTTAACTTCGGCAGGTGCTTGAAAGAAATCAATGACAAGGCAGGATTTGTATTCGGTTTCTCCAAACGTGCGGACAAGCGTGCTCTTGCCGACGCGGCGGGCTCCTTCAATAAGAAGTGCTGTTTTACCAGCGCTTTCATGCTTCCATTTTAGTAGTTTGTCATAGGCTTTTCGTTTAAGCATGGCTACCTCGTGCACGATATCCAGAACTTTTATAACCTGATTATGCACGATATCCAGAACTTCAGACCCTTAAAATTGCACGATATCCAGAACTTTGCACGATGTAAAAGCACATTACTGGCTCTTTCATTCGCAAGCCAGGTAAAGACGGTATGCCGATAGAAGAATTTAATGGGGGGGGTGACCTCTAGAGATGAATGCTCGGTGCAAAAATAAGCGCCTCAAAGAATGATTTCTCCAATTCATATGTATCCCTCGGCTAACTTAGGGCATAATGCAAAAAGTGCGACATGGCTAACTTACGGAGGCGCACCAATGGTGCACAGTCGGCCAGTCGCTTGCATCAACCGTTTCCAAGTGAGAGGGAGACAACATGAGTGACATTTTGGATGTCTACGGTCGCGAGGTGCTCGACAGCCGCGGCAACCCCACCGTAGAGGTCGAGGTCGTGCTCGAGGACGGCAGCTTCGGTCGCGCGATGGTGCCTTCGGGCGCTTCGACCGGCGCCTTTGAGGCATGCGAGTTGCGCGACGGCGACAAAGGTCGCTATCTGGGCAAGGGCGTCTCGCAGGCCGTCGAGCACGTCAACAACGAGTGCGCCGATGCCGTCGTGGGCCTCGATGCCTTCGACCAGCGTGCCGTCGATGCCGCGCTGATCGCCGCCGACGGTACGCCCAACAAGACCAAGCTCGGCGCTAACGCCATCTTGGGCGTGTCGCTGGCCGTTGCCCGCGCTGCGGCAGAGTCGGCGGGTCTTTCGCTGTACCAGTACCTGGGCGGCGTCAACGCTCACCTGCTGCCCACGCCCATGATGAACATCCTCAACGGTGGCATGCATGCCGACAACAACGTTGACTTCCAGGAGTTCATGATCATGCCCGTGGGTGCTCCGAGCTTTGCCGAGGGCCTGCGCTGGTGCGCCGAGGTCTACCACACCCTCAAGGGCGTGCTGCACGAGGCCGGCCTTGGCGGCGGCGTGGGCGACGAGGGCGGCTTCGCGCCCAACCTCAAGACCAATGCCGAGCCGTTCGAGTACATTACCAAGGCCGTCGAGAAGGCTGGCTTTAAGCCCGGCGTCGACTTCATGTACGCCATGGATCCGGCCTCGACCGAGTTCTACAACGCCGAGACCGGTATGTACGAGCTCAAGGGCGAGGGTGTTGAGTACACGAGCGCCCAGATGGTCGATTACTGGGAGAAGCTCGTCGACACCTACCCCATTATCTCCATCGAGGACGGCATGGCCGAGGAGGACTGGGATGGCTGGGTCGAGCTGACCCGTCGCATCGGCAACAAGGTGCAGCTGGTGGGCGACGACCTGTTCGTTACCAACACCGAGCGCCTCAAGAAGGGCATCGAACTGGGCGCTGCCAACGCGATTCTGGTCAAGGTCAACCAGATCGGTACGCTCACCGAGTCGCTCGAGGCCATCGAGACCGCCAAGGAGGCCGGCTACGCCTGCATCGTGAGTCACCGCTCCGGCGAGACCGAGGATTCCACGATCGCCGACCTGGTCGTGGGCGTCAATGCCGGCCAGATTAAGTCGGGTGCCCCGTGCTGTAGCGACCGTATCGCCAAGTACAACCAGCTCATCCGTATCGAGGACGAGCTCGAGGGCAGCGCGCGCTACGCCGGCAAGTCTGCGTTCTACAACATCCGCTAAACAAGTGGTGCCCGTGGGGGCGGGGTTGACTCGGCTCCGCTCCACTTCTGATGGTCGCCATTGGGCGCTGGGCCGTGTGGCTCAGCGCCTTTTTTATGTCGAGCAAAGGCTGGCGAAGGCGGTGCGGGTGCTCGTGCTATAACTAAGGGACTTAGCGCAAACAAACCTCAACCGCACAAGGCGCACATGGATCAGATTTACGACAACAGGTACTATTCCGCCGGTTCGCGTGAGCCGTCGTCTCGTCGTGCGCGTACCGCGCAGCTTGGCGGGTCTGGTTATGCTGGTGCTGATCGCTCCAGGTATAGCTCGCCGGCGACTTCGCATCCCAATGTTCAGCCAAATAGTTCCTCGGATAGTCCGGTGCGCCCATCGCGTTCCGCGCATGCGTCGCGCCCTTCGACCCAGACGTCCGACAAGCCGCGCCGTCCCTCAAGCCGTCTTTCGGGCTCGGACTTCATGCACTACGCCAACGACAACGCAGTGGTCAAGGCAATTTACGACTTTACCCACGGTCCTCAGCGAGGGCTATTCATCGGCATTGTCGTTGCCCTGGTGCTCGTGAGCCTGTATTTCCCCGTGCGCGATCTGTACGTGGCAAAGCGTTCGAGCGATATCTTGGCCAAGCAGGTCGAGATTCGCCAGCAGTACAACGACGACTTGCAGAAAAGCGTCGACAAACTGCTCTCGGAGGAGGGTATCAAGGACGCGGCATCCGAGGACTTGGGCCTGGTGATGCCTGGCGAGAAGAGGATTGAAGTGCAGGGCCTGGACGACGATTCGGATTCGTCCTCGAGCAAGAAGTCGTCGAACGCCAAGAAGGCCAGCGAAGTTGCCAAGGAAATCGAAGAAGTCGGTAGGGACGCGCCGTGGTACATCCAGGCGCTCGACATGCTGTTTGGGTTTAACGGTGTCGAGGGCCAGACGGTCGTGTCCAACGGCAAATAGCGCCCGGAGGGGAGCCTGCAATGGCAGATTGCAAACGCTATAAGGTAGCCGCGATCGACCTGGGAACAGTGTCGTCGCGACTGGTGTTAGCGCAGGTCGAGGCCGGGGCGGTCGTGGAATCGTCCAAGCATACCGAGATTACCGACTTGGGCGAGGGTGTGGACGCGACGGGGTGCTTTTGCGAGGCGGCCGTTGAACGCGTGCTCGCTGCGTGCCGAATGTTTGTGGACGAGGCCCGTGCCTTTGGGGCCGCGTGCGTCTGCACCACGTGCACGAGCGCCGCGCGCGATGCGTCCAATGCCGCGCTGCTGCTGGACGGCCTGCGCGATCTGGGACTTGAGCCACAGGTGATTCCGGGCGAGGTCGAGGCACGCCTGACGTTTTTTGGCGTGGCGCACGACTTTGCTGGCGAGCGCATCATTGTTGCCGATTCGGGCGGCGGATCCACGGAGCTCGCGACGGGCGTCTATGCGCCGGAGCGCGGCATCTTTGCTCTGGAGGGAACGCGCTCGCTGGACATCGGTTGCCGTCGCGTGACCGAGCGATTTTTCTTTGCGCTGCCGCCGTCGACGAACGAGCTTGCGGCTGCCGCCGCGTGGGTGGGCGAGCAGTTCTCCGCCTATTTTGAGGGCCTGCCCAGCGACTTTGAGCGCGCCGAGCGCCTCGTTGCGGTGGGCGGTACCGTTACCACGCTCGTGGCGCTGGTCCACGAACTGGAGCCGTACGACTCGAACTTTGTGCACCTGCGCGAGCTTTCGATGGAGCAGATCTCGGCCGCTATCG
The DNA here is from genome assembly GCA_900542335.1 of uncultured Collinsella sp. GTDB lineage: Bacteria > Actinomycetota > Coriobacteriia > Coriobacteriales > Coriobacteriaceae > Collinsella. The sequence continues at coordinate 9,805 of UQNG01000033.1, read as the reverse complement.
AGCGCATGTCTGCGTTGGATGTTGCAGGCATTGCCGCGTTGCCGGGCGTGCAGCCCAAGCGCGCGGGCGTGATTCTGGCCGGCGCCGTGGTGATTCGCGAGCTCATGCGCGCCGGTGGCTACGATGCGCTCACCGTAAGCGAGAACAGCCTCCTCGCCGGCATGGCCGCCACCATCAACGAGGTTCTCGACGGCGCGACCCCCACCATCGCCTGGACCCCGAGCCTGAGTGCTCTTTAACCGTCTTCCTCTGAGTTGCGGTGAAATAGTTCCTAAATAAGCTGGTAAACGGTATAAACAGGATCTATTCCACCGCAACTTAGAGCCCTGCCGGCGTGTAAAAGAAACGAGCCCGCATCCCTGGGGAACACAGGCTCGTAAAAACCAAAGGGTAGGGGCGGTGGGACGCCTGCGTATTTGCTTCGCAAATACGCACCGGCTTCGGCCGCCTGTCGGCGCCCTCGCCGGCTCGCTGCGGACGCTGCGCGTCCGCTTGACGCTCGCCCCCTCGCGGGTTCGAGCCCTGCCGGCGTGTAAAAGAAACGAGCCCGCATCCCCGGGGGACACGAGCTCGTAAACAATACGTGGTAGGGGCGGTGGGACTCGAACCCACAATCCTTGCGGCGAGAGATTTTAAGTCTCCTGCGTATGCCAATTCCGCCACGCCCCCGTGAGACTAGAAGTCTAGCACAAGCCGTCCGTTACGCGTTGACGGCCATCGAGTGTTGCCCCGACTTCTCCAGGAACTCCTGGAACTTGGCTTCGTCGCCCTTGTTCTTGTACTGCAGGGCCAGCAGGTATTCCAGGCGGCAGCTCTTGACCTTATCGTTGCCGGCCTCCTCGAGCATGCGCTCCAGCTCGGGAATATCGTTGTGGCGCTTCAAGATCATCGTGTCGTACATCAGCTGACACTCGTGTGCAACCGCTTCGGCTTGACCGCCCTCAAAGCCCTTGATCTCGTGCAACAGCTCCTTGGACTTTTTGCGGTCCTCCTGGCCAACGTAGTAGTTAAAGGCCTTAATGACCAGGTCGACACGCTGCATCTTGGGCAGGTTGAGTCCCAGCAGCAGGTCGAACATCTCGTCGGCGCGCTTATGGTCCTCGCGCAGCAGATAGGAGTTCAGGCGCAGGTAGTCGCGGTTGTAGCGCGGGTACAGCATGCTGGTGAGTTTGCCGTCGAGCAAACGATCGAACTCGTCCCACTGCTTGGCGGCCATGAGCTGCTGCAGGCGTTTAAACGTGGTGCGTTTTTTGACGCTAAAGAACACCGACACGGCGATGCAGATGATAACGACGGCGGTCCAGAGTGTGCGAGAATCGGGCATATTAGGGTCCTTAGTCGCTCATAAAGCGAGCGGTATGACAACATGTACTAGATGTATTATACGCAGCGCGAAAGCAAACTGGCATAAAAGCTCATCGAGGCCGAGTGCCATCGCTCGCTGCGGTACACTTACCTAAAGTAAACCATGAAGGGAGACATTACCTATGAAGAAGATCGTTTTGGCTTGCGGTGCTGGCGCTGCTACTTCCACGCTCGTTGCCCAGAAGGTCGCCACCCTGCTCGACGCCAACGGTTACGCCGGCAAGTATGAGATTGTGCAGTGCGCCATCTCCGAGGCCAAGGACTACTGCGACGAGGGCGCCGACCTGCTGATCGCCACCACCGTTGCCCCCGAGGGCCTCACCTGCCCGTACGTGAGCGGCGTGCCCTTCATGACCGGCATGAACCGCGTCGCTGCCGAGAAGGCCGTCCTCGACGTTATGGCTCAGTAGGCGCTGCCTGTATGAGTGAGCAGAACGCCAATCCGGTCGAGCTCTTTGGCATGCGCGTTGCCCATGTGGGCATTAACGCCACCGACCCGGCAGACGCCCTGGAGATCGCGGAGCTGTTCTCGACGATGATGGGCCTGCCCGTCATCGAGACCCCCGTTTCGTACTTTAACGATTCGCTGGTCGAGATCATGAAGCAGAACGGTCGTGGCGCCAAGGGCCACATTGGCTTTGCCGTCAACGACATCGATGCGGCCGAGAAGTGGTTTGCCGAGCGCGGGCTCGAGGTTAACGAGGAGTCGCGCGTGCTGCTGCCCGACGGCGGCACCAAACTCGTGTACTTTAAGCGCGAGTTCGCCGGCTTCGCCGTGCACCTGTGCCGCGACTAGCGCACAAGCTGCTATAGCTAACGAAAAGGGATAGGGCCGCATGGCCTTATCCCTTTATTTATGCCGAGGGGTCGACTTTTGCAACGGTCAAAAAACCGAAGTCTAATACTTTTCCGAGAAGTGAACGAGCAGAATCGGACCCCCGAAGCATCGACACTTTTACGTCGCTCTTTCCTGCGGTTTCGTCAAGTTCTTCCTGCAGTTTTGGCGCCGAAAAATGCGGATGGTTCGGGGGTCCAAAAACAGGCGTTCACTTCTCGGGAAAAGTATTAGACCTCGATTCGCGCGGGTGCCCCTACCGTGGCAGGCGAATCGTAAAGCGGCTGCCGACGCCCTCGACCGAGGTCACGCCGATGACACCGCCATGGCTATCGACGATCCACTTGGCAATGGCAAGCCCCAGACCCGAGCCCTGCGCGCCGGCATCGCGTGCGTTGTCGGCTCGGTAGAACCGTTCAAACGCGTGAGCTGCGGATTCCTGGTTCATGCCGATGCCTTCGTCCTCAACGTTTATGTCGATCGTGCCCGCGCCCGCATCCGGCGCCACGCCAAACGTGATGGGCGTGCCCGCGTCCGAATACTTGGCGGCATTCTGCACGATTACGCGCAGAGCCTGCTTCACGAGCGCCACGTCGACGGACGCGTCGCAGCGCGGGTCGCTGACAAGCGCAGTGTCAAAGGCCAGTCGATACGTGTGCTCGGTATCGATCATCTGTGATTCCTCGCATACCTCGCCGACCAGTGCAGCCAGGTTAGTATTCGCGCGCCGCAGCACGGTGCGGCCGGCATCGCCGCGTGCCAAAAACAGCAGCTGCTCCACGAGCTCCTGCATGTGCTCGCTTTCGGCCTTGAGGGACGCGATGGATTCCGCCAGCACGTCCGGGTCGTCTTTGCCCCAGCGGTCGAGCATGTTTACGTAGCCCTGAATCACCGCTATGGGCGTGCGCAGCTCGTGGCTTGCATCGTTGACAAAGCGCATCTGCTGCAGCTTGGCCTCTTGCATCTGGCGCAGCAGGCGGTTGAGCGCGACCTCGATGCTTGCCAGGTCGGCGTCGCCGGTGGTGACGCTCGGCGAGTCGACGCTTGCGCGCTCGATGGCCTGCTCCAGCGTTTCTATCTTGCCGCCGGAGAGCTGCATACGGCCGAGCTCGTCCACGCGCAAGGCCAGGTCGTTGAGCGGCGCCATGGTGCGGCGCACGCGCCTCGCGCCGCCGAGCATGTTGAGCACGCTGATGACCTGCCAACCCACAACGACAAGGTAGAGAGGCCATAGCGTGACGAGGTCCTGCGCGAGGGGGAAGGTCTTGCTGGTGCGCGCAAGCTCGACGGTATAGGTGAGCGTTGTCAGGTCCCAGCCGCGCGTGGGCGTCAGCGACATGCCGTGAACGGTGGCGCCGGGAATCCAGCCTGCGGTAAACGCGCTGTCGGGCAGCGTCTGGTTGTATCCATAGACGAGGATCGCCGCCGCAATCACCATCAGCAACAGATCGAGCCAGACGTAGCTCATCAAGCGGCGCCACATATAGCTCCAGTTGATGGCACGGGCGATGGAGGTGACGCGCTTGGCCTCGGTGTTACGCGCGGCAGACATAGCCCACCCCGCGCACGGTCTGGATGATGCGGGCGCTGCCGGCGTCTTCGATCTTGGCGCGCAGGTGCGCAATGTGCACGTCGACGTTGTTGGTGTCTCCTACGTATTCGTAGCCCAGTGCCTCGTGCACGATGCGCTCGCGCGTGAGCACGGTGCCGGCATGTGCCATAAGCAGGGCGAGGACGTCGAACTCGCGGGCCGTGAGCGCGATGGGCGAGCCGCCGACCGTGACTTCGCGGCGGTCGAGATCGAGCGCGATCGAGCCCACGGCGAGCGTGGCGGGGGAGGGAGAGGCAGAAGCCTGGGTCGAGTCGCTGACCGGGGGTATCGCAGCGGCGCCGACACCCGCGCCGCCTTCCGCGCCCGCCCCAGTACCGGCGCCGCCAACGCCCGAAGCCGCCCGCACGGCCTCCGAGCGCTTCAGCGCCACGCGGATCCGTGCGAACAGCTCCTCAATCGCAAACGGTTTGGTCAGGTAATCGTCGGCGCCGGCATCGAGCCCGGCCACCTTGTCCATCACGGCATCGCGCGCGGTGACCATAATCACCGGCACATCCTTGTGCTTGCGGACACGCCGCAAGACCTCCATGCCGTTGAGCTGCGGCAACAGCACATCGAGCAGAATCAAATCGTAGTCGCGCTCCAGTGCTAGGTCCACGGCGGTGCGGCCGTCGGCGGCATGTTCCACCTGGTAGCCCTCGTGCTCCAGCTCGAGCGTCACAAAGCGGGCGATTTTCTCCTCGTCCTCTACGATCAGGATCCGTGCCATGCGTGCCCCCGTCTGCGATTACTTGTCGTCGTTCAGATTTTGTTTGATGTCGTCCGCGGCATCGGCGGCGTGATTCATAAGGTTGTTGATGCTGCCGGGCACGTCGCCGTCGCTGTCGATGCGGTAGCGCATGCCAAAGAACAGGCCAATCAGCATCAGCCATATCGTGGCGCCCCAAGCAAACAGCGCGACGATGGGGATCAGGATGGGGATGTTGAGGATGATCGCATCGCGGCGCGTGGCGATAAACTTGGTGTCCAGGCTCAGGCGGAAGAGCTTTTTGAGGTACTCCCACACGCTGTCCATCTTCTTGGAGAAGTCGGTCTTTTCGCTCGACTTTTCGTAGGCGGCCTGCGCGGCGACCATCTCGGCCGAGGGCTCATCGACTGGCGCGGACTCGGTGGCGGCGTGCGCCGACGTGGTCTGGGTCTTGCCCTGCGACTCGAGCCAAATGATGGCATCCAAGACGTTACCGTCGGCGGCGTCGAGCGCGGCCTTGGCATCGGTGTAGCTCACGTTGCACTTGGTGCGGATGGTTTCAACTTTTTCGAGGTCGTCCATGACCTGTCCTTTCGTTCGATGGGCGCGACGCCGGGCGATCTGCCCGGGCGCGAGCGTTGCGTTCGGCGGCCTGCGTTGCGCGGTGCCGCCCCGCCCTTGGTCGAACTCTATAGTGCAGGTTATAGATTAAGCGATTCTTGAGCCAAGATTAATAGTGGATGAGTTTTTGGGTGGCGCGGAGGCGGGCGGGGGCAGAAAAGGCAGGTTTTGCGTGGCGTGAAGGAGGTGCAGTCTGATCTTTGGGACGGCTGACAGCGAGGTCTAATACTTTTCCGAGAAGTGAATGAGTGAAAACGGACCCCCGAAGCATCGACACTTTTCAGGTGCCGTTTCCTGCGGCTTTGATGCCAGAATCCTGCGTTTATGCCGTTGAAAAATGCGGATGCTCCAGGGGTCCAAAAACAGACGTTCACTTCGCGGAAAAGTATTAGACCTCGATAGCAGGGGATGGTGGGCCGATGACAAAGTGGTGGCAGAAAAGGGGTACGCAAAGCACGCCGGTCATAGGGAATCAAAATCACGTTGCAAAAGCATGAGAATATCCTACAATTGCAACATGAAGTACTTTAGCAACATAACGGCGATAAGCGAGCTTTCCGAGAGTGAGGGCGTGTTCACCACAGCCCAGGCGGCTCGTATGGACATCTCTCGAGATGCGCTGGCACACTCATGCCGCGTGGGGCGTCTTGAACGGATATGCCACGGCGCCTACCGGATGTCGGGCACGCAGCGCCGAGACACTGACGAGCTCAACGCTTTTTGGAAACTCACCAATCCCTCCCTTTGCGCGTGGGAGAGAAAACGCCAGTGGGATGGCATCGCCGTGAGCGGTACGACAGCGGCGAACCTACAGCAAATGGGCGATTTCTATCTGTCCCCCTACAGGATGACCGCGCCCATGCGCATCAATACGAGAAACGAATCCCTTTCTTTTGCAAAGCGCGAGATCGCTGAGCAGGACATCGTCTGGCTCGACGGCCTGCCGGTAACTAAACCCGAGCGCACGCTTGTTGATCTTTGCCTCGATTGCGAGGACCCCTCATTAATTATCGATGCCTATAACGACGCGCTTGGGCGAGGGCTCGAGATACAGCGGCTGAAAGATCTTGTAGAGGAGAACTCTAAAACCGCCAAACGACGCGAGTTGATGATGCCCTTGTTGACGGCGCTGAACGAGTAATGAAAAACGGAGGACATGGTGAAGTACAAAACACCTGCCGCACTGGAGATGGCTGTTAGGGATGCCGCAAGAGAATCGCCGATGGATACTAATCGGGCGATCGTCGGTTTCTACTTTCATCGCTTCCTATGTCGCGTTTTTTCAGAAGATGACGGCCGCTTTGTACTCAAGGGTGGCCAAAGCGTCCTGGCGCGAACACTCGATGCGCGTGTCACAAGAGATATTGACTTGGTTGCTCAAGAGGAGAGCCTCGAAGAGGCTGTTGCCGATCTGGCGCGGGCGGCTTCGATTGATCTGGAGGATTTCGTTTCGTTTGTCTTTGATCGTGCAGAGCAGATCAAAAAAGAAGATGAGTATCGGTGTGGTGCGAAGGTGTGGTTCACCCCCTTTATGGGAACCAAGAAGCTGCAGCCAATTTCAATTGACTTGGTAATTGATGAAGTGCGGGGACTTGAGCCTGAGGTTCTTGCGCCGATCGATCGTTTGAATATTGAGGGGCTCCCAGTCTGCGACTATCGAGTATGCCGAGTGGAGAGTGCCCTTGCAGATAAATTGCTCGCAATGGTAGAGATGCATGAGGGCCGTGCCTCTTCGCGAATCAAGGATATAGTCGACATCTTGGTGTACGCGAAAACTTGCTTCGTCGATGGGACTACGCTTGTCGAGAGGGTCGAGAAAGAAGCATCTGCCCGCAAGGTGGCAATGCCGGAAGAGTTCGTGGCGCCTCTCTGGTGGAAACAAAATGGTTCTGCGCAGTACATAAAGATGGCGAGGCAGGCGGGGGTACTTGATCTCGCGGGGAACATTGCTGGGGCAGAAGGGGTCGTCAATCGGTTGTATACACCGTGCTTTAATCATTCGGCGAATGTGCGCAAATGGAATCCTCAGACCACGGGATGGGAATAGGCTAGATAGTTAAGCCGGCGGCAGGATTAGTTCCTGCCGCCGGCTTAAGACGTTTCTACTGCCTATGTATGCGCTACTCACAGGCCTGGTCGACCACCTGAGTAACGGCCTTCTTTGCGGCTTCGAGGTTGCGCTGGGCTTGGGCGACAGCGGCCTCGGCTTGTTTCTTGGCCCTTACGACCTCGGCAAAGCGATTGATGGATTCGCTATACTCGCGCGTACGCGGGTCGAGTGCTGGTGGGACTTCGATCTCGAACAGATCGGTAGGGCGGATGGCGTGGCTGTACTGATTGTCGGACAATACCTGCAAAACTATGGACCCATGGCCGTCGGTGAGGTACGCCGCGACCATCTCTGCATACACCATGCGCTCCTCGTCGGTCATCGTTGGAATCGCCGGGCGAATGGCGGTGGTGTTGTGCGAGGCAACTAGATGCTGCTTTGCATCATCGATGCCGACCACAAGTAGGTTCGACGCGCCGTAACGACCGAGTATGCGCGGCATGACGATATCGCCGCAACGAAGCTCGTAACGAGCCAACACGTCTGGACTTACCTTTACAGGTTCGGAATCCAGCTCCGACGCGCCTTCCGCAACATCCTTGGGCAGCAAATAGCCGTTGCGGAAATCCTGAGATGAAATGCGGCGCACCTCGACAGCGTCGATGTCATCCGAGGTGGTGCTGTCTCGGGGCATAAACGGCACCACGCGCATAAAGCTGTCGCCGAGCGTTGCGCTGTAGTTTTGAGCTACGGAGATCAGGCCAACCTTGCCTTTGGAGAGCGCGGCGTGGTGTTGGAGTAGCTTGCGCGTTTCGAGCTCGACGGTTTCAATGGAAACCGTTTTGCGTGAGTCGCACTCGATGCCGCTCCAGTCAGGGGAGAAAGCCAAGGGAAGATTGGGGTAGCGAGCCCCGTCGGCAAACCGAAGGCGTGGCATGGGCGTGGCGGCATTGCGGAATGAAACGCTGCGATTTCCCGTCGACAATACAATAAGTGCGTACATGCCGTGCATCGGAGATTCGGCGAGCGGGTGATATAGGACGCTTTCGACGAGCCCCTCGCGCAACAGAATCGCGCGTGCCTGCTCGGCGTTGTCCAAAGACTCGAACGGCAGCAGTACGGCGGCTCGAGTACGACCGGAGAGGGCTAGTGCATACAGGCACCAGAGATAGGCCTCCCAATCGCAGAAGCCCAGGTAGCCAGGCTCCAGATCATTAATGAGCGCCTCACATGCGCTGTTGATTTCGCGAAAACGTTTGCGAACGCAAGCTGTGGCATCGATAAACACCGGCGCCGCGTTGTCATTGCCCGTGTTCTGCTTGCCGGGCTCAAGTTCGCAAATATTAGGTACGCCGTTGCCGTTCAGCCTGAAGCATTCACGAAGCGCCTCGCAGCCGATGGCGCCAGGTAGGCGAACGGTGAGTAGGCGGCTGCCTTGTTCTAGGTTAAGCGCGCGCGAGAGGGCGGCGGCGGTGAGACGTGGCAATGATGTTGTTTCACGCATGTATAGAGCCCTTTCTTCTTGGTGGGCTATATAATAGCAGAAAAATTTAAAAATTTCTAATGACGAGAACAGCCTACTGTGCTATCCTCGAAGCAATCCAAAACCAACTCAATACCAACTGCTTGATGCAATCGCTACACAGCCTTTAGGCAAACCGCGCTATCAAGCAGGGTGATTTCACTAACGAAGCTGCAGGTTAGGTCGATTGTCATCATCCATACCTCAGAGCATTCTAAAACTTAGAACAGACTTACACCAAACACCCGAAACCGGATAGAAAGAAACATTCATGAAGAAACGGGACAACATCTACGAGGCATTCCTCAGTGCGATCGACGAGGATCTCCGCGACATGTGCGAAATGAACGGAAAGGTAGAACGGTCTCTTCCGTGTCCGTACTGCGGCGAGAAGAACGTCGAGCGCCTGGCCAAATCGCTCGTTGGCGTGCTGGAAGAGCGCTCGCCCGATATTCCCGGGCTGGTGCCCGAGCAGTATCGAGCCGATGTACACGAGGCCCGCGAACTTTTGACTGCCGCGACACTCGCTTTGCTGCCACTGTATTTTCCCCCGCGCGATAGCCGCATAGGCAGTGTAGCGACTGTGGTGAGTATGTTTAGGCACGGGCGTACTGCGGGCTTTAAATCGGCTGGTGTTCTCTTGTTCGAGGAAGTTGCGACAGGGATGAAGTACAGCACCAAGCAGGGTGCCTATATCCCGTCCTCCTTCGTGCGCCATACCGATGGCAGAAAGCCATGCGACCGGCTGCACCGCGATGGATCGCGTGGCTTTACGGCGGATGAAGATGATGCCGTCATGTTTTATAAGCGCTACCTCAAGGTGCAGCGACGCGTGTTCGATACGAGTCCGCGTTTCAACTTTGAGTTATGCGTCAAACGCCCGTTTGAGGCACTTTTGGACGAACGACACACTTTTTATTACATGGAGGAAAAGATGGAAATCGATTTGACCAACAAAGTACACGGACTCGAAAATCGCTATCTCCTCAATATCAAGCATCATAAAGATTACGACCTGCTTGACAAGCTGATGATCCATGCACTGCTTGCGTACCTGGGTAGTGTCGAGAAAGTTGGTGTAGAGCCCGATCCGAAGCGGGTCGGCCCGGCGT
>UQNG01000032.1:0-23345 GCA_900542335.1 uncultured Collinsella sp. | reverse complement strand
GGCCGCGGCGGCCCGCGCTGCATGAGCATGCCCTTCTGGCGCGAGGACCTCTAAGTCTTTCCGTTTCCGGTGCGGTCCCCCTACAACCGCACCGGTTTCGCCCGTCAAACGGGCAACACTAATTACTTACGTAATTCATTTCTTCGAAAGGAAACGAACCATGGGTGTTAACCTCTCCGGCCGTAGCTTCCTCAAGCTCCTCGACCTCACCACCGAGGAGATCGAGTACCTGCTCAAGCTCTCCAAGAACTTCAAGGACATGAAGCGCGCTGGCGTTCCGCACCGCTATCTCGAGGGCAAGAACATCGTTCTGCTCTTCCAGAAGACCTCCACTCGTACCCGCTGCGCCTTCGAGGTCGGCGGCATGGATCTGGGCATGGGTGTCACCTACCTCGATCCGGGTTCGTCGCAGATGGGCAAGAAGGAGTCCATCGAGGACACCGCCCGCGTTCTCGGCCGCATGTATGACGGCATCGAGTTCCGTGGCTTTGCCCAGGACGATGTCGAGGAGCTCGCTGCTAAGTCCGGCGTGCCCGTGTGGAACGGCCTGACCACTGAGTGGCATCCCACCCAGATGCTCGCCGACATCCTGACCGTCCAGGAGAACTTCAACTACGACATCAAGGGCAAGACCCTCGTCTTCATGGGCGACTGCAAGAACAACGTTGCTCGCTCCCTCATGGTTGTCTGCTCCAAGCTTGGCATGAACTTCGTGGCCTGCGGCCCCGAGGAGTGCATGCCCGCTGACGACGTCATCGAGGCCTGCAAGCCCATCGCCGAGGCCAACGGCTGCACCATCAAGCTGACCACCGACGTCAAGGACGGCGTCACCGGTGCCGACGTTATCTACACCGACGTGTGGGTCTCCATGGGCGAGCCTGACGAGGTCTGGGCCGAGCGCATCGCTCAGCTCACCCCGTATCGTGTCACCTCCGAGGTCATGGCTATGGCCAACCCGGGTGCCATCTTCCTGCACTGCCTGCCCAGCTTCCACGACACCAACACCACGATTGGCGCCGAGAAGTGCGAGCAGTTCGGCATCACCGAGCAGGAGGTCACCGACGAGGTCTTCGAGAGCCCCGCTTCCAAGGTCTTCGACGAGGCCGAGAACCGCATGCACACCATCAAGGCCGTCATGTACGCCACGCTCAAGTAAGTGCATCTAGCATCTCGCTCGGGGTGTATTGTTGAACACCCCGAGCGGCTTTATCTGGTAAAAATCTCGATCGAGCGGCAGGCACGGCACGGAAGAGCCGCTTCGGGCGAGATCAGTAAATGATTTATGAAGGGGGGATGAGAACTATGACTGAGACCGCTAAGAAAAAGCGCGGTATGCCTTCATCGTTCACCATTCTTCTTGCTCTGCTGGCAATTGTTGCAGTGATTACCGTTATCGTCTCCGGCACGTCCGGCGGCGCGGTTACTGCCGCCCGTCTGAGCGATTTCTGCACCGCCCCGATTAAGGGCTTCGCTAACGCTCTGCCCGTCTGCCTCTTCGTTATGATCCTGGGCGGCTTCCTCGGCATGATGACCGAGACCGGCGCCCTGGACAACGGCATCGCCGTCCTGGTGCAGAAGCTTAAGGGCAACGAGATCATGCTCATTCCCGTGCTGATGCTCATCTTCTCCCTCGGTGGTACCACCTATGGTATGTGCGAGGAGACCGTTCCCTTCTACGCCCTGCTTGCCGCTACCATGATGGCCGCTGGCTTCGACCCGATGGTCGGCGCCGCTACCGTCCTGCTCGGCGCTGGCTGCGGCTGCCTGGGCTCCACGGTTAACCCGTTCGCCGTCGGCGCTGCCGTCGACGCTCTGACCGGCGTTGGCATTGAGGTCAACCAGTCCATCATCATCGGCCTCGGTGCCGTCCTGTGGATTGTTACCACTGCCATGTCCATCTTCTTCGTCATGAGCTATGCCAAGAAGGTCAAGGCTGACAAGGGTTCCACCATCCTGTCGATGCAGGAGCTCAAGGACGCCGAAGAGGCTCACGGCAAGGCTGCTTCCGAGGTTCACAATGAGGTCAAGCTCACCGGTCGTCAGAAGGGTGTTCTGATCGCCTTTGCCTTCACCTTCGTCGTTATGATCGTCGGCTTCATTCCGCTGGCCGACCTCAACGAGGGCGTCGCCAACTTCTTCGACGCTGGCGCTGTCTACGACGCCGACGGTAACGCCGTCGTCCAGGGCTGGTCTGCCCTGATCACCGGCCTGCCCATTGGCCAGTGGTACTTCGACGAGGCTTCCACCTGGTTCTTCCTCATGGCCGTCCTGATCGGTATCATCGGTGGCCTGTCCGAGAAGCAGATCGTTAACACCTTCATCACCGGCGCTGCCGACATGATGTCCGTTGTTCTCGTCATCGCCCTCGCCCGTGGTATCTCCGTCCTCATGGCTAACACCGGCCTCGACGTCTACGTCCTCGACGCTGCCGCCAATGCTCTGGCTGGCCTGTCCGGCGTGATCTTCGCTCCCATGAGCTTCCTGGTCTACTTCGGCCTGTCCTTCCTGATCCCCTCGACCTCTGGTATGGCTACCGTCTCCATGCCTATCATGGGACCGCTGGCTGTTAAGCTCGGCTTCTCGCCCGAGGTCATGGTCATGATCTTCTCCTCTGCCATCGGCGTTGTGAACCTGTTCACCCCGACCTCCGGCGCCATCATGGGCGGTCTCGCCCTGGCCAAGATCGAGTGGACGACCTGGCTCAAGTTTGCCCTTAAGCTCATCGTCGCTCTCTCCGTCGTCTGCGCCATCATCCTGACCGTCGCTTGCGTGATGCTCTAAGTACCCAACGGGTACCCCACGGAAACCTTGACGATCCTGTAAAGGATCACCTGGTCATCGTCTGTCCGGTGGGGTCAACCCACCGGTAGACTCCTACCTTTAGCCCCCTCCCGTTCCGTGCGCGGGAGGGGGCGCTCTCATGTTGCGCGGTTCTACGAACCGCGCAACCAGTCGACGCTGCGCACCGCCCAGAACGACAATTTGTCATTCAAAAGGCAAGGCATGACCAGAAGGTCTATGCCTTGCCTTTTTCATGCCAACTTGTACGTTCTGGACGTCGCTCGCTGACTTATGCTCCACCTGCGACGTTCCCCTTGTTGGTGCAGGGGGAAGCTTGCTCGCTCTGGTGCCCGTTCGCTGGCTTCAGCTCTGCCTGCGACGTTTTCATTGTTGGTGCTGAGTGACTTGTTCCCCGTTCCAAACGAGCTGCCCCGGGTCCCCGGTGGTTGTGGTGAGCGTGTTTGGTTGGTGCCTGTTGATGGTCTGGGTATCGGGGAGGGCGGGCTCCGTTATAATCGCCTAGGACATTAAATGGAAACGGGACGGGAGCCACACATGCGCCAGGGTTTCGACAACGCGAAGTATATCGAGCTGCAGGCTGCTCACATTAAGGAGCGCATCTCGCAGTTTGGCGGCAAACTGTATTTGGAGTTTGGCGGCAAGCTGTTCGATGATTATCATGCCAGCCGCGTGCTGCCGGGTTTTGAGCCGGACAGCAAGTTTCGCATGCTCAAGAGCATTGCCGACGACGTCGAGGTCATCATCGCAATCAATGCAAACCATATCGAGAAGAACAAGGCCCGTGGCGACCTGGGCATTACCTATGACGAGGACGTCTTGCGCCTGGTTGACCTGTTCCGCGGCAACGGTTTTGCTGTCGCGGCCGTGGTTATCACGCAGTATGCCGGTCAGCCCGCTGCCGACGTCTTCCGCAATCGTCTGAATGCACTCGGCATTCCCGCCAAGCTGCACTATCCCATTGAGGGCTATCCGCACGACGTCGATCTGATCGTTTCTGACGGAGGCTACGGCAAGAACGAGTTCGTCGAGACCACGCGTCCGCTCGTTGTCGTGACGGCGCCCGGCCCTGGCTCGGGCAAGCTCGCCACCTGCCTCTCACAGCTGTATCACGAGCATAAGCACGGCACCGCCGCCGGTTATGCCAAGTTTGAGACCTTCCCGGTCTGGAATCTTCCCCTGACGCATCCGGTCAATATTGCCTACGAGGCCGCCACGGCGGACCTCGACGATGCCAACATCATCGATTCCTTTCACCTTGAGGCCTACAACAAGACCACGGTCAACTACAACCGCGACGTCGAGGCCTTCCCGGTGGTCCGTGCCCTGATGGAAAAGATCCTAGGCAAGAGCCCCTACCAGAGTCCCACGGACATGGGCGTCAATATGGTCGGCTTTGCCATCACCGATGACGATGCCTGCCGCGACGCTTCCAAGATGGAGATCGTCCGCCGCTACTTTACCGCGGTCGAAAATGTGCGCCGTACCGGCGTGGGCGATGAGCAAGTCGACCGTCTCAAGATTATTATGAAGAAGGCCGGCATCGATAAGAACTACTCACCGGCGCGCTCGGCGGCCTTAACCAGGGAGCAACTGACGGGTGGTCCCGTGGGCGCCATGGTCATGCCGGACGGTTCCGTGGTGACCGGTAAGACCTCCACGCGCCTGGGCGCCGCAAGTTCGCTCATTATGAACGCTCTCAAGCATGTTTCGGGCGTCGACCTTGAGCTTGAAGTCATCAGCGACGAGGCGATCGAGCCCATCAGCAAGCTCAAGACGCATTTCCTGGGCAGCAAAAACCCGCGCCTTCACACCGACGAGACGCTTATGGCGCTGTCGATCACCTCGGCTACGAGCGAGACGGCCGCTCGTGTCCTTTCGGGCCTGGAGCAGCTGCGCGGTTGCGATGCCTTCTTTAGCGTGATTATCTCGCCGACGGACGAGACGGTGTTGCGTAAACTGGGCATCAACGTGTGCTGCGAGCCCAAGTTTGAGCGTCGTGGTTTCTTCCATCGCTAAGTTTGAAGTACCGCGGTAATTGCATCGCCTTTTGGCCGTATCGGGTTAGCGCCCGGTACGGCTTTTTGATCAATAAAGCGTCTATTTCGGCGAAAAATAGCCGTTTACCTGCCTAAAAACAATTTGGGCGGTATACAATAATCGTAACTGTTTCATCCTTAGCGGGATGCCGCATGATGGATATTACCTGCCATCGTGAGGTGTGTCGGTCGTGCACGGCGCGCTGGATGCTCGTGCTCGGTTAGAGGAGGCTGCCATGGCGGGCAAGGGTCGTGCGAGTGTCAACGATATGAAGCGTGTCGAAGTGCTGGTGTTGATGGAGATTGCCCAGCAATCCGAAAGTGGCGGGACATATGGCTTCTCGCGCAAAACGCTTGCGGAGCACGTTGGGGTGTCTCCGTATCGAGCCCGCGCCGCAATTGAGCGCTTGGATTCTGACGGTTTGATCGAGGTCGTTTCGCGTTATAGCGAGGATGGCGGCCAGCTTGCAAATGGTATTTGCCTTACCGAGCGTGGCGGGTGGTATCTGAAAGGCATCCGCGCGGGTATGCTCGTTCGGGATATGCTCAGGGACGAGCTTGCCGATCGGTAGCGATCTGCCGCCTAAGTTGTTGTTACGCCGCTCGGGTCCCGGGCGGCGTTTTGTTTCGAGATGGAGAAATGCAAGCACTTTGGTGAAAAATGGCGAACTGCTTCTTTCTCGAGTATTACAATGAAGACCCGTAAGATGTGTATGGACAACTTCTACGGGAAGCGCAGGTAATTCAATATGACTAAGCATGTGTTTGTGACCGGCGGCGTGGTTTCGTCTTTGGGCAAGGGCATTACCGCGGCATCGCTGGGCCGTTTGCTCAAGTCGCGCGGCTACAAGGTGACGATGCAGAAGGCCGACCCGTATCTGAACGTCGACCCCGGTACCATGAGCCCGTTCCAGCACGGTGAGGTCTTTGTGACCGAGGACGGCTACGAGTCCGATCTGGACCTGGGCCACTACGAGCGCTTTATTGACGAGAACCTGACCCGCGATTCTAACTTTACGACGGGCGCCATTTACAAGAGCCTGATTGCCCGCGAGCGTCGCGGTGACTTTTTGGGCGGTACCGTCCAGGTGATCCCGCACGTCACCAATGCTATCAAGGACAAATTCCGCCGCATTGAGGAGCAGACTGGCTCCGACGTTGTCATTACCGAGCTGGGTGGCACGATCGGCGACATCGAGTCGCAGCCGTTCGTGGAGGCTATCCGCCAGTACCGCAAGGAGGCCGGTCCCGAGAACGTCTGCTACATCCACGTATCGCTCGTTCCCTATATCGCCGCCGCCCACGAGGTTAAGACCAAGCCCACGCAGCACTCCGTCAAGGAGCTGCGCAGCTTTGGTATCCAGCCGGACATCATTGTGCTGCGCTCCGATCACCATATTGATGACGCTATCCGCGGCAAGATCGCGAGTTTCTGCGACGTCGACACCGACTGTGTCTTTACCAACGAGGATTGCGCGAGCATTTACGACGTGCCGCAGCTGCTCGCGGAGCAGGACTTTGACCTGCGCATTTGCGAGCGCCTTGGCCTCGATCCGCGCGAGCGCGATATGAGCGCATGGAATGAGTTCCTGCGCAAGCAAAACCATGCCAACCATCACGCCGATAAGGTTAAGGTTGCCGTCGTGGGAAAGTACACCCAGCTTCCCGATGCATATCTGTCGGTTATCGAGGCCCTGCATCACGCGGGCGTTTTCTACGATCGTCACGTAGATGTGCAGCTGGTCGATGGTGAGAGCCTCGATGCCGAAAACGTCAATGAGGTTCTGGGCGACGCATCGGGCATCCTGGTTCCCGGCGGCTTTGGCAAGCGCGCCCTGGAGGGCAAGATCCTTGCTGCCGAGTTTGCTCGCGAGCACAAGATTCCGTATCTGGGCATTTGCCTGGGTATGCAGGTTGCCGTGTGCGAGTTCGCCCGCAACGTTGTCGGCCTTGCCGGTGCCAGCTCCTCCGAGTTTGATCCGGACGGTCCGTTTAGCGTAATCGACCTGATGAGCTCGCAGGAGGACGTGACCGAGAAGGGCGGCACCATGCGCCTGGGCGCCTATCCGTGCAAGCTCGCTGCCGATACCCTCGCGCGTGAGGCGTATGGCGAGGAGCTTGTCTACGAGCGCCACCGTCACCGTTTTGAGTTCAACAATGCCTTCCGCGATCAGCTCGAGGACGCCGGTCTTGTCATCTCGGGTCTTTCGCCTGATGAGCGTCTGGTCGAGATGGTCGAGCTGCCGCGCGATGTGCACCCGTGGTTCGTGGCCACCCAGGCTCACCCCGAGTTTAAGAGCCGCCCCACCAATCCTCAGCCGCTATTCCGAGAGTTCGTGCGTGCCTCGATTGGCCAGCATGAGGGCGTCGATCGCCTGCAGGTGACGCCCATGAATCGTTCGACGGACTAAGGTTGCCGGCGAACCGGGAACATATCGGAGAAGCTCCTTCGCCGCTCGCTGTGGCGGCGGGGGAGTTTCTTGATTACCTTGCAGTCGAGCGGGGCTTGGCGCGTAACACGATTGCCGCCTATCGCCGAGACCTGACGACCTACTGTGCCTATCTGGAGCGGACGGGCATTGCGTCCTTTGAGGACGTGAGTCGGCGGGTCATTGAGGACTTTATCGCCGATCGGCGCGATGGGGGCTATTCCGATGCCTCGGTGGAGCGCGCGCTCGCTGCCGTCAAAGGCCTGCATGCCTTTTTGGTGCGCGAGGGGGCCGGGCCCCAAAATCCTGCGGCGGCGTTGCGTTTGCCAAAAAAGGCCGAGCGCCTGCCGGAGTGCCTTTCGGTGGAGGACGTTTCGGCATTGCTCGACCAGGATTTTCCGGATGGTGAGATGGGTCTGCGCGATCGCGCTATCTTGGAAGTGCTGTATGGGTGCGGCCTGCGCGTGAGCGAGCTGGTGGGGCTCGATGTGAGTGATATCCATGCCGATGACGGCTTTGTGCTGGTTCGCGGCAAGGGCTCCAAGGAGCGTCTGGTCCCTTTGGTGGGAAGCGCGGCGCGTGCCCTGACGCACTATATATGTGATGGGCGCCGACTTCTGGCGGCTCATGCTCGTGGGACAGAGACGCCGGCGGTCTTTTTAAACAAGAACGGCGGGCGTCTGTCGCGTCAGGGTGTTCACGTCATATGCGAGCGCTACGGACGCCAGGTGGGGTTGGTGGGACTCCATCCGCACACGTTGCGC
Source organism: uncultured Collinsella sp. (assembly GCA_900542335.1). Lineage (GTDB taxonomy): Bacteria > Actinomycetota > Coriobacteriia > Coriobacteriales > Coriobacteriaceae > Collinsella. Next base: position 15,314 of record UQNG01000032.1, on the reverse strand, counting down.
CATTCCTTTGCCACCCATATGCTCGCGGGCGGCGCGGACCTTCGCGTGCTGCAGGAGATCTTGGGACACGCCGATATATCGACGACGCAGGTCTACACGCATGTCGATCGTACGCAGCTGACTGAGGTTTACCTGGCGGCCCACCCGCTGGCACATCGCTAATACGCTGCTGAGCTGCGATTACATGCTATCCGAGGACGGACCCCCGATTGCTGGAACGTGCTGTTGCGCACGTTTTGGCAATCGGGGGTCCGTCCCATTTTGCGCCACCGGCCAATGGCGCGGCGGGGTGCACATGCCGCGCGTGGGAGAGTTTGGGGGCGATGTGAACGGGATGTAAAGGGACGTAAAAATCGCCTCAAGGTCAACTTGAAGGTTGAGGTTGAAAGGCGGGGTGCTACAGGTGGCATCCCGCCTTTGCATTAAACACAACATATTGTGTTTTCGAACATATGCTCGGGGGTGGCGCCCAATAGTTAGGGGGTGGAGTGGTGGGGTAGGGTGGGGGAAGGGGTGGGGAAAGGTGTTGAAAAATGGGGCAGCTCCCCATATTATTAATGACGTCGACAGGCGGGGTGGTTCCCCGCGTACGTGCCATCTGAGTAACCGAGGGGAGGGCGCACATGGGAATGACTGGTGCATACGAGCGCAATCTCGATGCAAAAGGTCGTCTGTCCCTGCCTGCACCCCTTCGCGAGGAACTTGGAGAGCACGTTCGCGTGTTCAAAGCCCTGGATGTCGATGCTCTGTACGTGTTCTCTGCCGAGGCCTTCGATAAGTGGGTCGAAGGACTCTTCGCGGGTCGTGAGGGCCACGAGGGTTTTAACCCGCGTGACATCAACGACCAGAAGCTCATGAGGGCGATCAACAAGCGCACCACGTCGATGGATGTGGACAGCGCCGGTCGTATCGGTCTTTCTGAGTCTCTCCGCAAGCAGGCGAACCTTGACCGCGAGGTCACGGTTGTGGGCAACTACGACCACCTTGAGGTTTGGGACCGCGCCGCGGCCGATGAGGACGATGACGACGAGGCTCTGCTTGACCTCTTCTTCTCGTAAGGGCAAGGCACGAGTAACGGATGGAGCGTGGGATCTTGACACAAGAATATCGGCATGAACCTGTCATGCTCGGCGAAGTGCTTGAGTCGCTGCAGCTCAAGAGCGGCTCCGTTGTCTGCGATTGCACCCTTGGCGGTGCCGGTCATTCGGTAAAGATGGCCGCGCAGGTGGGGGAGACGGGCCTTTTGCTCGGCGTCGATCAGGACGACATGGCCCTCGAGGCCGCTGGCGCCCGTCTGGACCGCGAGGTTCCCGGCGTCCCGCACCAGCTGCTGAAGGGCAACTTCGGCGACTTGGACGAGCTGCTTTGCTCGGCCGAGGTGCCCGGGGTCGATGGCTTCCTGTTTGACTTGGGCGTTTCGTCACCGCAACTCGATATCCCTGGCAGGGGCTTTTCGTATAACGAAGATGCCCCATTGGACATGCGGATGGATCCGGGTAACAACACCCTAAACGCAGCTGAGGTCATCAACACCTATAACGAACACGACCTCGCCCGGATTCTACGCGTCTATGGCGAAGAGAAGTTCGCCTCGCAGATTGCGCGCGAGATCGTGCGCCGTCGCGAGCAAGAACCGATCGAAACCACCGGTCAATTTGTCGAGATCATCAAGGCTGGCATTCCGGCTGCCGCTCGTCGGCATGGTGGACACCCGGCCAAGAAGAGCTTCCAGGCCATTCGCATCGAGGTCAACCACGAGCTCGATGTGCTCGAGAGGGGGCTTGACGCCGCCACCAGGTGGCTCAACCCGGGCGGACGCATCTGCGTCATCTCGTATCACTCGCTCGAGGACCGTATCGTAAAGAACCACTTTAAGGAGATGAGCCAGGGGTGCACGTGTCCGCCGGAGATTCCGGTGTGCGTGTGCGGCAACGTGCCGATACTCAAGGTCATCACCCGCAAACCCTTGGTTGCCCAACCCGATGAGGTCGCGCGCAACCCTCGGGCGAGATCAGCCAAAATCCGCGTGGCGCAGCGCCTGTAGGCGCGACCGCGCGAAATTGGACCTCCCGCTCGCACCATAAACGAAGCTTAAACACACTACCAACGTACTCGGGATGGGAGGCGGCATATCATGGGCTATAACACCTCAAACGCAGCACTCGCCTATGATATGAACGCCATGCCCGCCTACCGCGAGGCACCGCAGGCGCCCGTTGCCCCTCGTGAGCAACGCACGCCGCGTTTTGATGTCTACACGGGCGCGGGCCGTCAGGCAAACCAGGCGGTAAGCCCGGTTTTCATGAGCGTTCTTAAAACGGTTTGCATCATTGCGGCTGTCTTCATGACGATCGGTGTCGCGCGCGTGGCGCTTGCCGGTGTTACGGCCCAGGTGCTTAACGGCAACGCAGAGCTTACCAACACGCTCGAGAAGGCGACCGACGAGAGTTCTAACCTTGAGGTCATGCATTCGGTCTATGGTGCCGACACGCGTATTCGCGATCTTGCGGGCGCCTATGGCATGGTGGAGCCCAGCGAGAGCGTTACGCTTGACTTTTCGCAGGATGCAGCCGCGGGCGCTAGCTCGACTGCGGCCGCTCAGTAAATAAGACGGTAGCTGAGTATGACAAATGACTATCGCCGCGGTTCCGACGGGGACCACGGGTCTGGACGTCCCTCCTCGCGGGGACGTTCTGGTTATCAAGGAACGGGTCGGCCATCTTACAACGCGGGGCCGTCCTATGGCAACGACCCTGCGTCGCGTCTTCGTGGTTCGGGCGGACCTCGGGTGCGCAATACGGGCGCGCGCAAGGGGTCGTCGTCTGAATGGGTTACGGGAACGCCGCTGCCTCGCCGCGATGTCGTTATGGGCTGTATCGGGGTTGGCCTTGCCGCGGGCGTCTTCCGTCTTGCCGAATACCAGATCGTGAATGCTGACAAGCTGCGCGAGCGCGCGGACGCGCGTCGTCTGCTTTCACAGACGCTCTATGCCAAACGTGGCACTATCTACGACCGCAACGGCAACGTGCTGACGTCGTCAGTCGAATGCCGCAATGTCGCCGTGAACCCTCAGCTTGTCGAGGACGTCGACAAGACGGTCTCGGCGCTGGTCAAGGCCACCGGTATCGATAAAAAGACCTGTCGCAAGCTGGTACTGTCTGATGGTTCCTGGGTGTATATCAAGCGCCAGGTCGACGAGGATGACGCTGCCGCCCTGGAAAAGAAGAATCTACCCGGCGTGCTCTTTGAGCAGGCGATGAAGCGGGTTTACCCGTATGGAAACCTGGCTTCTCAGGTGCTGGGCGTCGTGAACGTGGACAACGCTGGCCTGACTGGACTCGAAAAACAATACGATGAGCTTCTGACCGGAACGAATGGCTCTCTTGTGCGCGAGCGCGCAAGAGATGGCGGCTACATCGCGGGCGGTGCCTATAAAAAGGTTGCCGCGATTGATGGCGTGGATATCGTGACGACGATCGACGTCAACATTCAGCGCGCCGCGGAAGATGCCTTGGCCGAGGCGGTCGAGAAGACGAAGGCCAAAAACGGGTCGGCCCTGGTGACCGACCCGACGACTGGAGAGATCCTGGCCGCCTGCTCGTATCCGACCTACGACCAGACCAATTTGGAAAACGCCAAGACCGAGGACATGAACCTTCGTCTGGTGACGGATGCCTACGAGCCCGGCTCGGTCTTTAAGACGCTGGTTGCGGGCGCCGGATTTGATTTGGGCGTTGTGCGCCCGAGCACATCGTTTGAGGTTCCCGCGAGTATCAAGGTGGGCGACGATACCGTTACCGATGCCGACAAGCGTGACTACACCATGACAATGGACGTACGCGAGATGATGCGCCGTTCGTCCAATGTCGGTTTTGTCCTGGTGGGGCGCAAGATCGGTGCCGATGATTTTGCCACCTATGTGGACAAGTGGGGTATCGGTCATAGCTCCGGTGTCGATTTTCCGGGTGAGAGTCTGGGCATCGTCAAGGAGCGCGACCAGTACGATGGTGCCACCTTGGGTGCTATGAGCTTTGGCCAGGCGCTGTCCGTCTCGCCGATTGAGGTCGCACGTGCCGTGGGCGGCATCGCGAACGGCGGCGTGATGATGACTCCGCACTTCTATAAGTCGAGCAAGGGCGATGAAAAGGATTGGGGCGAGGGGGATCGCGCGATTTCCGAGGAGGCCGCCTCGCAGGTGACATCGTGTATGCAGACGGTCGTTGCCGAGGGAACGGGCGTTGGCGGCGCGGTGGACGGCTACGACGTGGCGGGCAAGACAGGTACGGCCGAGCGCGCCGATGAGAACGGCGGCTACCTCAAAGAGAACTACATGTCGTCTTTTATGGGGTTTGCCCCGGCGCAGTCGCCCAAGGTCCTGTGCTATATCACCCTTGACGGAACCCCGTCAGGCTCCGATGCCGCCGCAGTGCCGTTCCAGTCCATTATGGCCAGTGCGCTTGACGTGTTGGGTGTCCCGCGCACCAAGTAGGGGGTTACTATCTATGAAATGGCCAGTCGGTTAATCCGGGTTGTTCACACGCCCTGCACCACGCGTAGGCGGCGCTGGGATACAATACGCCGATAGCATTATTAGGTTTACAGGGGAGCTGCAATGATAGAGATCGCCGTCAACAATCTCGCGGCCGCAACAGGGGCCCGAACCGTGACGGGAGAAGCCGATCGGGTATGCCGCGGTTGCGTTATCGACTCGCGCCAGGTTGAGGAGGGCACGATATTCGTCGCCTTCCCGGGTGAAAAGGTCGACGGCAACGACTTTGCTTCCCGTGCCATCGAGTCGGGTGCCGGCGCCGTAGTGATGACGCGCGAGCCCGATGCCGAGCTGCTTTCGCTGGCCCATGAGAAGGGCTGCGCCATCCTGCATACCGATGATCCCGAGGAGTTTTTGCTGCTCCTGGCTCACGCTTATCGTTTGGAGCTTGGCTGCCTGGTAATTGGCATTACCGGCTCTATCGGCAAGACAACGACCAAGGACGTGCTCGCCGCGGTGCTCGCCAAGCGCTATCGCGTTTGGGCAACCAAGGGTAACTACAACAACCTGATCGGTATGCCGCTCACGGTGCTGGCGGCCCCTGCCGACACCGAGGTTCTGGTGCTCGAGATGGGCATGAACCATTTCCACGAGATTGAGCGCATGTCTCAGTCCGCCAATCCCAACCTTGCCATTGTGACCAAGATCGGCACCTCCCATATCGGTATTCTGGGCAGTCGCGAGAATATCGCTCGTGCCAAATCCGAGATTGTTGGCGGCATGTGCGCCGCCGGAGACCTTCTCCCGTTGCTGGTTTTGGGTGGTGAGGACGACTTTACTCCGTTCATCCGCGACACCTTTGCCGCGCCTGCGGGCGTCGACGTGATGCTTGCGGGCGTCTCGGACGACGATGAGGTCCGTGCGTGCGACATTCGCATTGATGACGAGGGGCGCCCGGTCTTTACGCTCGATTTTGGCTTGGGCGAGACTATCGACACACTGCTTGCCATTCCCGGCGCGCAGTCCGTTCCCAATGCCGTCAAGGCCGCGGCGGTTGCCTATCGTCTTGGCGTGACGCCCGAGCAGATCGATGCCGCCTTTAGGGGTCTTACGATTACCGGGCATCGCCAGGAAATCAAGCGCGCCAAGAGCGGCGCTCGCGTCATCGACGACTCATATAACGCCAGTGCCGAATCGATGGCAGCCGGCCTCGACCTGCTGTGTTCGCTTTCGTGCACGGGTTCGCGCATGGCGGTTCTGGGCGAGATGGGCGAGATGGGCGACGAGGCTCCTCGCATGCATGAGCTGGTGGGCGCCTATGCGGCGGCCAAGAAGCTCGATATGCTCGCATGTGTCGGCGGTGAGCTTGCCCAGCGTATGGCCGAGGCCGCGCGCATGATGGGTATGGATGAGGACCGCATTCAGGTGTTCTCCGACTATCAGCAGGTGCTCGACCGTATGGGCGGCGCTCTTGAGCAGCATGATGTCGTGCTGGTCAAGGGCTCACGCTTCGTTGAGCTCGATCGCTTTGTGGAAGGTGTGTGCTAGTCCATGTTCGGCAATCCTTCGTATCCTACGTACCAGGCCTTTTTGGGATTGGGCATCGCCGCCGTCATCGCGATGCTGCTTATGCCGTGGTGGATTAAGCTCCTGAAGGTCGAGGGCATCGGCCAGCAGGTTCGCGCCGATGGCCCCAAGCGTCACCTGATTAAGCAGGGCACGCCTACCATGGGTGGCGTCATCATCCTGGTTGCCGTTTCGCTGACCTGCCTTTTGATGGGAAAGCTCACCACCGAGCTCGTGCTTGTGCTGCTCGCCACGCTGGCAACCGGCGTTCTTGGCCTCATCGACGACCTGACTTCTGTCACGCACGGCCGCTCGCTCGGCCTGACGCCTCACGCCAAGATGATTGGCCTTACCCTCATCTGCGTTACCTTTACCGTGCTTGCTGTCAACTGGTGCGGCGTCGCCCCCGAGATTCGTTTCCCCGGTGGCCTGACGATCGACCTTGGTGTGCTCTCGACCACCATTTGCGGCCTCTCTTTTCCGTGGCTCTACCTTGTCTTTTGCTGGCTGATGATCGCGGGCCTTTCCAACGCCGTAAACCTCACCGACGGCTTGGACGGTCTTGCCGGCGGCACCTCCATGATCGCCATGCTGGCCATGGCTGCCATGGCGTTTTTGCACGGCGATGTGAACCTGTCCATCTTCTGCACGGCGTGCGCCGGCGCCTGCCTGGGCTTTTTGTGGTTCAACTGCTATCCGGCGAGCATCTTTATGGGCGATACCGGCTCGCTTGCCCTGGGTGCCGCTTTTGCCTGCACCTCCATCATGACCAACACCGAAGTCGTTTCCCTCATCATCGGCGGTCTGTTTATCGTCGAGACCCTGTCGGTCATGATCCAGGTTGTCTATTTCCACTTTACGCACAAGCGCGTCTTCCTTATGGCGCCCATTCATCATCATTTCGAAAAGAAGGGCTGGGCCGAGACCAAGGTCGTCATCCGTTTTTGGATTGTCGCCGCGGCCTTCGGAGCCCTGGGCCTCGCGTTGTTCTTCCAGTTGGGATAGTGGTCTTTCATGCCTCTTGCTGATGTCTTTAGCCTGCTCGTTTTGGGCCAGGGTAAGTCCGGTCTTGATGTCGCTCGCTGGGCGCTTGCACATCCCGAGCGTGTGAGTGCCGTTACCGTTTACGGTGGCGGCACGTCCGAGCCCAACGATGCCACGCGCTCGCTCGAGGCGCACGGGGCATCGTTTGTCTACGGAACCGAGCAGGTCGAGGGCGCGTTTGATGTATGCGTGACGTGTCCGGGCATCTCGGAGTTCTCGGCATTCTTTAAGGCTGGCCGTGATCACGCTGCCCAGATTATGGGTGAGCCCGAGTTTGCCTACCGTCTGTCTCCCCAAAATTGGATTGCCATTACGGGCACCAACGGCAAGACGACAACCACGTCACTGACCGATTACCTGCTCAAGGCCGCCGGTGAAGCCAGCGTGGCCGTCGGCAATATCGGTGAGCCGCCGGTGAACGAGATCGATGGCCGCGCACACAATGAGTGGTTTGTGGCCGAACTGTCGAGTTATCAGATTGCTACGACCGCCGAGCTTCATCCTCGCGTGGCTGTGCTGCTCAACATCACGCCCGACCACCTGGGCTGGCACAAGAGCCACAAGAACTATGCGCTCGCCAAGATTAAGCTCTTCGAGAATATGGTCGACGATGACCTGGTGATTGTTGATGTCGAGGATGCCGGTATCCACGAGTTCGATGAGTACATCTATGTTCCGGGCCGTCGCATCTGCAAGGTTGCTTTTGACGAGCCTGCGGGCGAGGACGCCGCATTTGTGCGCGATGGCAAGATGGTCGTTCGCCTGAAGGGCGTCGAGACCCCGCTCGTCGATACGTCCGAACTTAAGATTTCGGGCCATCACAATGTAATCAATGCCCTGTGCGCTGCCACCGCGGCCCTGGCGGTCGGTGCCGATGTCGACGGTGTGCGTCGCGGCCTGGCCTCGTTCCAGCCGCTGGAGCACCGCGTTGAGCCCTGTGGCGAGATCGATGGTGTGCGCTACGTCAACGATTCCAAGGCAACGAACACCGATGCGGTCGAAAAGGCCCTGACGGCGTTTCCCGATGACGATGTGATCTTGCTGCTCGGCGGTCACGACAAGGGCACGCCGCTCGAGTCCTTTGCCCGCGTTGTGATGGATAACGTTCGCTCGGTGGTCTGCTTTGGCGACGCGCGCGAGCGCTTTACCGCCGCTATGGACGAAGCAGATGTCGACGGCGATGTCGATATCGCCCAGGCCGACGACCTGCGCGATGCCGTGGACGTTGCCCGTTCGCTCTCGAGCCGCGGCGATGTGATCTTACTGTCGCCCGCCTGCTCTTCGTTTGATGAGTTTTCGGGCTACGAGGAGCGCGGCCGCGTGTTTAAGGACTATGTGGCCCAGCTTGCCGCTGCGTCCATTACGCAAATGGAATAGGGGTTGCCGGTGAGAGAGGAGAGCCCCCGACAGAATATGAGGAGGCCCGACTCGGACCGTGCTTCCTCGCAGCGCAGCACGCCGCGCGCCGGTCGTCGCACGCAGGGCATCGGCGAACGCTATATCGCCGGCGTTCCTGCGCGCATCATGCGGCCCCGCCTGATCTTTTTGACCTGTCTGTTCTCGCTGGTCTGTTTTGGCCTGCTTATGGTGTACTCGGCATCATCAGTCGAGGCACTTCACGAGAACGGCTCCGCGACCTACTTTTTGTTTAGGCAGTTTATGTTCACTGCCGTTGGCGTTGCTGCCCTCGAGTTCATCGCGCGCGTCGCACCCGATAGCTGGTTTGGCGAAGGGGCGCTTAAACTTGCACTGATCGCTATGATGATCTTGCTGTTTGCGGTGTTCCTTTTTGGTAGCGGCAGCCGTGGCGCTACGCGTTGGCTGAGCATTGCCGGCATTCAGTTTCAGCCATCGGAGTTTTTCAAACCGTTTGCCATTGCCTATTCGGCCATTATGCTCGACCGTGTGTTTTCGCCCGGCGGCAACATCAATGAGTTCCTTAAGAACATGGGTCTCTATTTGGGCCCTTCGGTCTTCTTGATTTTTATTCAGCCCGACTTTGGCACCATCCTGATTATTCTGTTGACGCTCATGTGCATGGCGCTCTTTGCCGGCCTTGACCCTAAGTTCATCATCGGTGCGATTCTTGCTGGTGTCGTCGTTATCGTGGTCGCGCTTGTCGCCGAGCCGTACCGTATGGTGCGCATTCAGGTTGCCTTGAACCCTTGGGCAGATGAATATGGAGACGGCTATCAGGCAACGCTCGCCATTATGGCGTTTGCCTCGGGCGGACTGTGCGGCCGCGGTATCGGCAATTCAACCATGAAGTACTCGTATTTGCCCGAGGCGCACAATGACTACATCCTGGCCATCATTGGCGAGGAAGTTGGCTTTTTGGGGACGCTGCTGTTATTCTTGGTGTTTGCGATGCTGATCTACTCGGCGTTTCGAATCGCCGAGCAGGCTACCGATCGTCGCGGGGCGCTCATGGCTTCGGGCTCTGCGGTTATCCTCGCGGTGCAGTTTTTGATCAACGCGCTGGGTATTCTCAACGTGTTTCCCATGACGGGTAAGCCGCTGCCGTTTATCAGCTATGGCGGCTCGTCGATTATCGTGTCGCTCATGCTCGCCGGGCTTATCTTGCGCGTTTCGCACGAGAGCGCTCGACGCGATGAATACGATCGTCGTCGCGATAGCTTTGCCGTTATGGACGAGAGCACTGCCGGTGTTCCCCATACGCGTGGGGAGCGCTCGTCGCGTGGCGGTTTTACCGTCTTGAACGGTTTTGCTTCGGAGTCGGATGCCCGTCCGCGCTCGGTGCCGCAGAGTCGCCCGCAACGACCGACGCCGCGCAATACGGGTGGCGGATATAATCGGATCGACTTGAATTCGGACCCGTCGGCGCGCTTGCGCACCGACGACCAGGGGCCGCGCGTACGAAGGGACTACCATGACCGATAAGATGACCGTTGCTATCGCAGCCGGCGGCACGGCGGGACATATCAACCCCGCACTCGCCTTGGCCGAGGAGCTACGTGACCGTGGCCACCACGTTGTGTTTGTGGGTCAGTCGCATAAGCTCGAGGGTCGTCTGGTTCCCGAGGCAGGGTTCGATTTTGTGCCGATTACGGTTACGGGCTTCGACCGCTCTCGCCCTTGGACGGCATTGAGCTCGCTGTGGCGTGTCTATAAGGCGAAGCGCGCGCTCGGCAGCCATTTTTCTAAAGCCTGCAAGCCCGATGTCGCTATAGGTTTTGGCGCCTATGTCGAGGTCCCGCTTCTGGGCTGGTGCAAAGACGCGGGCATTCCGTATCTGCTGCATGAACAGAACTCCGTTCCGGGCCTTGCTAACAAGATGATGAGTTCGCATGCCGCCCGCGTTTGCATCTCGGTGCCGGCAGCACGTTCCGTGTTTGAGCGTGAGGGCGATCCTGACCATGTGCTCATGACCGGCAACCCCGTGCGCCGTTCTGTGATCGAGGGGGATCGGGTTCGCGGTCGCAGGGCTCTCGACGTGCCTGAGGACGCCACACTCCTGCTGGTTTTTGGCGGCTCACTTGGTGCTCAACATCTTAATGAGCGCGTGGCTTCGCTTAAAAACGAGTTGCTCTCGCGCGATAATCTCTATGTTTTGCATTCGACGGGCGCCGATGGCTTCGAGGACACCGAGCGTGCTCTTGCCCTGATGCCCGAGGAGGCGAAGCGGTACCGCGTCCAGCCCTACATCGACAATATGGGCGATATGCTGGCCGCGGCCGATTTGGTCCTCTCGCGCTCGGGCGCTTCGAGCGTTGCCGAGATCGCGGCCCTTGCCACACCTTCGGTACTGGTGCCGTATCCTCATGCGACGGCCGATCATCAGACCACCAATGCCCGCTATCTGGTCGATGCCGGTGCTGGCGTGCTCTGCGCCGATGCCGATATCGATACCCAGGCGTTTGCCGATGAGCTGCTGCATCTTATCGATGATGCGCAGGCGCGCGATGCCATGCGTCAGGCGGCTCGCGGTTTGGCCCAGGACCGCGCTGCCGTCCTTTTGGCAGACGCGGTAGAAGGATTGCGTTAGTTAGACGGGATATCGCGGGCCGCCCTCGCGCGGATGCGGTAGGTGCGGTACAGTAGACGGGTTACAGGCAGTGTTTACGCAAGGAGTACACGAGCACATGGCTGATTCCCAGACTGCAACCTCCGCGCCCGATTTCAAGAGCGCCCATTTTATCGGTATCGGTGGCGCCGGCATGAGCGGCATCGCCCTCGTCCTTCACGAGCGCGGCTATGTCGTTACCGGCTCCGACCTTAAGACGTCGCGCTATATTCGCCAGCTTACCCGCGCCGGCGTGAAGGTGCATGTGGGCCATGAGGCCGCCACCATCGACGAGGTCAAGCCCGACGTCGTCGTGGTCTCTACTGCTATTCCCGAGTCCAACCCCGAGCTCGTCCGTGCGCGCGAGCTGGGTATTCCCGTGTGGCCTCGCGCCAAGATGCTCTCGGCTCTGGGCCACGGCTACACCACCGTCGCCGTCGCCGGTACTCATGGCAAGACCACGACCTCTTCGATGTGTGCCACCATGCTCGACCGCATGGGTCTGGACCCCAGCTTCCTGATCGGTGGCATTGTCGAGGGCTACGATACCAACGGCAAGAACGGCTCGGGCGACTATTTTGTCGCCGAGGCGGATGAGTCCGACAGCTCCTTCCTGTTCCTTAACCCCAATGTGGTCATCGTGACCAACGTCGAGGCCGACCATCTCGATCATTACTCGGGTATCGAGGAGATCGAGGCCACCTTCGCCAAGTTTATGAGTCTGGTGGGCGAGGACGGCACGGTCATCGTCTGTGGCGAGGACCCGCATCTGGTCGAGCTCGCCAAGTCGACGGGCCGTCATGTGCTTTCCTATGGCTTTGCCGAGACCAACGACATCGTCTGCGTGCATCCGGATGTCAAGGGCATCCAGAGCGACTTTATCGTTCGCTTTGAGGACGGCACCGATCACGCTGTCGAGATTAAGAGCAACCCCGGTCGTCACAACATGCTCAACGCCACGGCCGTCTTGACCGTCGCCCATGTCCTAGGCCTCGATATCGACGCCGCCGCTAAGGCACTTTCGAGTTTTGAAGGCGTCCGCCGTCGCTTTACCCACGTGGGCGATATCGACGGCATCACGGTGGTTGACGATTACGGCCATCATCCCACCGAGATCAAGGCGACACTCGCTGCTGCCTCTTCGCTGGGCTACAAACATGTCGACGTCGTGTTCCAGCCGCACCGCTACTCGCGTCTGCAGGCTCTGTGCGACGACTTTGCCGATGCCTTCGCCAATGCCGACAAGCTGCTGTTAATTGACGTGTTTTCTGCCGGCGAGATGCCCATCCCAGGTGTCACGTCCAAGATGCTCGCCGATACCGTGCGCGCCAAGCACCCCGGTAAGGAGGTCGTGTACTGCTCGAGCCGTCTTGAGCTCAACGAGGAGCTCGAGAAGATGGTGGGCGAGGGCGATTTGCTGCTTACCATGGGCGCCGGCGACGTCACGACGGTCGGCCCCGAGTTCATCGAGTATCTGACTGCCAAGAAGGACGCTTAAACCCCATGGGTTTGTTTAACGCCGTCATGGCGCTTTCGGGCATGATCGATACGGACGTAATCGAGGATGAACGCCTCGCGCGCCATACGAGCTATCGTATCGGTGGCAAGGCGGACCTCTTTGTGACGTGTCACAGCTATCATGCCCTGCGCCGCGCCGTGGCGGTGCTCGACCGTGAGCAGGTGCCGTGGGTCATTATCGGCAAGGGGTCTAATCTGCTTGTTGCCGATGCGGGCTATCGCGGTGCCGTTATTTCGCTGGGGCGCGAGTTTCAGCGTACGGTTGTCGCCGATGACGGTTGTACGCTGACGGTCGGTGCGGGCGTGATGTTCGCACGCCTGGTCAACGAGGCGCTGTCACGCAGCCTTTCGGGCCTTGAGTTTGCGGTCGGTATTCCCGGCTCCGTTGGCGGCGCCTTGTCCATGAACGCCGGCACGCGAACCGAGTGGATTGGCTCGCTGGTCGAAGATGTCGTTACATTCGACCCGGGCTCCGGAATTAAGCATTACGCGGGCTCGGAGATCGCTTGGGGCTACCGTGAATGCAGCTTGCCGCGCAACGAGATCATTTTGGAATGCGTGCTCAAGCTCAAACCTGCGCCCAAGGCCGATATCCGTGAGCGTATGGAGCGGTACCTGACGCGGCGCAAGCGAACACAGCCCATGGGCTGTGCATCCTGCGGGTCGGTCTTTCGCAACCCGCCCGATGCGAGCGTGGGAAAGCTTATCGAGGATTGTGGATTAAAGGGTTTTTCGGTTGGCGGCGCGGAAGTTTCTTCCGTACACGCTAATTTTATCGTTAATAACGGAACCGCCTCGGCCGATGACGTGGCCGCGGTTATCAGACATGTGCACGGAAAGGTGAGGGAGGCGTATGGCATCGAGCTCAGACCGGAAGTTAAATTCCTCGGCTTCTAGAGCATCGAAACCAACCTTCCGCCGCGCCGGAGGGCGTTCCGGCGCACCGTCCCAGTCTCAACGTAAATCCGTCATGCCTTCTAAGACCGTCGGGTCCGTGCGGTCTTCCAAGCGTTCGGCTGCCGGCTCGCAACTTGGCGGACGGCCCGCGGCCAAAAAGGTTGCTCGTCCGGCGGCACGTCCCTCGGTAACGTCCAAACCGGCGACGGGCGCCAAGCCTTCTCGTCCCATGGCTTTGCCCACGCCCTCGTTGGGGGCAAAGGCGACGCGTCCCGGTCGCGTGCTGGGTGCATCGAAGCCACGTATGTTGACGTCGGTGTCGGCCTCCGCAAAACCGCAATCGGGCAAAAAAGGCTTCAATCCGCTGTCATCGATCGGCGCCCTGGCAAATCATGCGACGGGTGCCGCTTCTGCCGTTAAGGGCAAGGGTAAAATCATGGGCGGCATCCTTGCTGCTTTGGCAGTGCTTGCGGTCGTTGCCATCGTTGTCATTAACTCAGGCCTGTTCGCCGCCACCGATATTCAGATTCGGGGCAGCGAGCATGTGACCAAGCACGATGCTATCCAACTGATCGATTTGCCCGAGAACACGTCGCTGTTCAATGTGAATTCCGACCAGATCACCGAGGGCCTCAAGCAAAATCCGTGGGTCTCGGGCGTGGATGTCCAGCGTCAATTTCCCCATACGCTCATCATCACGCCGACGGAACGCAAGGTTATCGCAATCGCCTACATTAGCTCCGACGATCTTGCGTGGGCCATCGGGGACGATGACACGTGGATTGCGCCGCTGTCTACCTCGGTCGATGTTGACGACCAGGGCAACGTCACCGCAACGGGGGAGGGTGCCAACACCCTGACCGGCATCGATGCCGCCCTGGCACTCGCCAAGCATTACGGTGCCGTGCTGCTGACCGATGTCTCGGCCGATGTCGCACCGGTTTCGGGGCAAGCGGTAAATTCCAAGGCAGTCAAGGCCGGTCTGGATTACGTCCGCGGATTCTCGAGCGAGTTCTTGGGCCAGGTCAAGGATATTTCCACGCCCTCGGTCGAGGCCATCTCGGCGAACCTCGATAACGGTATCGAGGTGTCGCTCGGAGATTCGGATGATATTGCCAAAAAGGAGCGTATCGTTACCAAGCTGCTTTCGCAGGTGGAGGGCGTGACGTATATAAATGTTCGACCTCCTGGCAACTATACGTTTAGGAACGCGCCGACCTCGTAGCGTCTTCTAGCCTTTGTTGACGGGGCATACCGCGCCGTTTATCTGGTTTGTTTGGTTTTCACCGTCAATTATTTGACTGATACGTTCATAATGTGCAAACATAATACGGTTTACCTTTGCATTTACTTTCAACTTGAAGGTTAATGTGCGCAGGGGTCAACCCATGCTATGGCTATAACCTTTGTTCGGAGGACCGACATGCACGAGACAGAGATCAACAACTACCTTGCCGTCATTAAGGTGGTCGGCGTCGGCGGCGGCGGTACCAACGCGGTCAATCGAATGATCGAAGAGGGCATCCGCGGCGTCGAGTTTGTTGCCATCAACACCGATGCTCAGGCACTCGCGATCTCTGATGCCGATATCAAGGTGCACATCGGCACCGACCTGACCCGCGGCCTGGGCGCTGGCGCCAACCCCGAGGTCGGCCGTAAGGCCGCCGATGAGTCCCGCGACGACATCGCCGAGGCGCTCGCTGGCGCCGACATGGTGTTCATCACCTGCGGCGAGGGCGGGGCGCACGGGCACCGCGCGGCGCCACGGGTGCCCTG
>UQNG01000031.1:0-24197 GCA_900542335.1 uncultured Collinsella sp. | reverse complement strand
CCGAAGGCGAGGCCGGGGACACGACCGAGGACGAGGCGCCTGCCGAGGCTGCCGTCGAGCCTGCCGATGAGGCCCCTGCCGAGGAGGCCGTCGAGCCCGAGCCCGCGGAGCCCCAGGGCGTCCCGAGCTTTGACGACGAGCCGCAGGAGGCAATCGATACCGAGGGCGCGACCGCCGAGAGCCATGAGGCCCCCGCTGCCGTCTACGGTGGCGCGGCGACGGCTTCGGTTGCCCCCGCGCACGAGGGAACGTTGCCGCTCGTTGACGGCGCGGGCGAAGCCCCGTCTTCTACGTTGGCCATGCCGGCCGTGCCGCAGGAGTAGGCTCACTCGCTTATCACCGTCATGTACCTGCGCCTTTACCGTACGCAGATGAGCAAGACGGCAAGCGCTGTGCTGCGGGTATAATGGACAGCATTCAAACGGTGGGCGCCGAGGTGCCCGCAGGAGAGGAATGAACATGGGTAAGACTTTCAACTTTATCTCGGGTGCGCTCTTCGGTGCTGCCGCCGGCGCTATCATCGGCGTCGCCCTGGCTCCGCGCTCGGGCGCCGAGACCCGCGCCATGGCTGCCGATATCGCCAACGACGCCTGGGATAACATGCGCGACACCTACGAGCACGGTGCCGAGGAGGCCCGCGCCGCGGTCAACGATTTTGGCCCGATGGTCGACGCCAAGACCGATGACCTGCGTGCCAAGGTCGACCTTGCCCGCGAGCGCATGGACCAGCTGCGAGAGCAGCTCAACGACGCCATCTCGGGCGGCAACGTGACACCCGCCGCCGATGTCGTGGTCGAAAACGCCGTCGAGGCCGACGCCGAGGCCGCGGAGCCTTCGACCGAGGCATAATGCGCGCCGGGGATTTTGTCGGCGCCAAGATCTATCGCAAGCCTACCGAGGATAAGCGCACTAAAAAAGATGGCACGCCGCGCAGCCCTAAAAAGCTCGGCAAGATTCACTTTCCGGTCTTTACCCCGGGCGGCACGCGCGTGGTGGGCTTTATGGTTCGCCAGTCCGATATCGCGGGCATGATCGAGCGCCCCGACCGATTCGTGGCGCTCGATGCCATTGGCGTCTACGAGGGCGCCATCGCGGTTGACGACGTCAAGGGCACCTACGATGCCGCTGCGGCCAAGCGTCTCGACATCAACCTGGATGATTGCATTATCTGGGTTGGCATGGACGTGCGCACGGAGTCGGGCGATGCCGTCGGCTATTGCTCGGATGTGGAGTTCAAGCCGCGTTCGGGCATCGTGCAGACGTTCTATGTGACCACTGGCACTGCCTCGAGTGTGCTGGTGGGCGACACGCAGATGCCGCCCACGATGCTGCGCGGCTATGCGGACGGCGCAATGATCGTTTCGGACGAGGTCAAGTCGCTCGGGTATTCGGGCGGCGCCGCCGCAAAGGCTGCCGAGGCAAGCGTCGTGGTGGGCGATAAGGTCAAGAAGGGCGCTAAGGTGCTCGATGACAAGGGATCGGTCGCCGTGGACAAGGGCAGCCGTGCACTGGGCAAACAGCTCGGCAAGACGCGTGGTATGTTCAAGGCCTTTAAGGACGAATATCAAAAGGCGAGCGGTGGCTCGTCGAAAGCTAGCAAATAGCGACGTACCAAATGATGGGAGGCAAGCCGGAGACCTGTTGCTCCGGCTTGCTGCGTTTATGGGGGAGGGCACATGCGCCAAAACGGATCATACTCACACGGACGCTCGGGCGCGCGTCCGACGGCGCGCCGCGATCTGGGGCAGCTGCCCAGCGGTCAGCGCAAGCGTCACCGTAAGCCCGGCGCGATGTATCTCAACCATAGCCGCGGCTTTAGCGACCGCAGCGCTCGCATCGGCAACGGCCGCACGCCCCGTCGATCGTCTCGCCTGCCCTATGCGCTCATTGCCGTGGGTTGCGCGCTCGTGCTGTTTATCGCTGCCGTCGTGGGCTACGTCAACCGCAGCGTGGATGTTGTCCTCAACGGCCAGGAGACTGCGGTGCGCGTCGGCTCTACGCTGCAAAATCTCATCGACGACCAGGAACTGACCGATACCTACGACGCCGGGGACTTGCTGGCTGTTGACGACAGCGTGCTGACTCGCCATGGCGGCGAAAAGCTGTCGGTAAAAGTGGACGGCAAGCGCATAAAACAGGGCAAGTGGAAAAGCCGCGAGCTTACGGGCGGCGAGAAGGTGACGGTCAAAGACGGCCGCGACACGTATGAGAAGCACGAGGTCCAGGCGACGGTTATCGAGCCCAAGCTCAAGGTCGAGGGCACGGGTGCCATCGAGTACGTCAAGACGTGGGGTATCCAGGGTCGCTCTGAGGTGTGGGTCGGTGAGCAGTCGGGCAAGACACAGGACCGCGGCGAGGTCGTGCCCGCCACCGATTGCGTGGTCGAGTGCGCGAGCGTGGCGCCCAAGGGCAACGAAAAGTACGTTGCGCTGACGTTTGACGAGGGCCCGAGCGGTGCCACCAAACAGATCTTGCAGGTGCTCAAGGAAAAGGGCGTCACCGCGACGTTCTTCCTGTCGGGCGATGCGGCCGAGGCCTCGCCCGCTACGGCCAAGGCGATTGTCGATGCCGGCTGCGAGGTCGGCTCCAACAGTTACAGCGAGGAATCGCTCAAGGGCAAGGACCGCGATGCAGTGCGCGAGCAGGTTTCGAAGGGCACCGAGGCGATCAAGTCCGCGACCGGCGTGAAGACGATGCTTTTGCGCGCTCCCTACGCAGCCTTTGACGAGCAAAACTGGATTGATGCGATGGACCTGGTGTCTGCCGTGGTCTCGTGGAATATCGATTCGGGCGACTGGCTGCTCAACGGTGCCGACGAGCAGGTCTCGACGGTGCTCGATTCGGTGACGCCAGGCAACATTGTGCTGCTGACCGATAACGATAAATGCGCCGAGCAGACGCTCGAGGCGCTGCCGCAGATTATCGACGGGCTTATTGCCGACGGCTACAAAATCGTGACGTTGAGCGATCTGGTCAAGACGGACGCATCGCTGAGCAAAAAGCTCACCTCGCTGACGAAGGCCGCCATGCCCAAAAACGCCGTGTTCCCCCAGCTCGCCGAAGATGACGACACCACAGACTAGTCATGTAAGAACGTCCCCAATGACTATGTCACGGATGCGTCAGCGTTTGATATGCCTGCGATGTTTGGAGCATAAATTTGGCGCCACGGCGCGATGCTGATGCTATAGTTACTGCGGATAACAAGGGTCAAGAGAAAGGTTGCAGGTGAAATCCAAACCTCGACCATACAGTCGATGACCCCATACAGGTGCTTCTTGCGCATGTACGGGGTGTGAGCGCCGAGCGGCGTGCCGCCCGCGCATGCGTACACATATCTAATAGTCCACGGATGGCGCGCCGGCATGGCCGCAGTCCGAAGGGATAATGATGGGGAGCACCAGTGAATTATCTGAGTGAGATGCTCAAACTGCCGGTCTTGGACGTCGATGGCGAAAAGCTCGGCGTTGTGAACGATTTTGGCATTGCTACCGGCGAAGTTTTTCCGCACGTGACGTCACTCGCGTTCCGCGGACCCGGCAAGACGCCGTTTATGATCAGCTGGCGCAAATGGGTCGACCGTATCGACGAGACGGGTGTGCACCTTAAGTCGCCGGCTACCGAAATCCGTTTTTCGTACCTGCAGCCGACCGAACTCTTGCTCGCCCGCGACGTGCTCAACAAGCAGATTGTCGACACGCAGGGCATGAAGGTCGTGCGCGTAAACGACATCAAGTTTTCCATGTCGGGCGAAAATCAGCTGCGCCTGCTGGGCGCCGAAGTTGGCGCTCGCGGTCTGCTGCGCGCGATCAGCCCCGCCCTCGAGCATGTCGTCGAGAGCTTTATGAAGCACCTGGGCAAGCCGCTCGGCGAGGACATCATCGCCTGGTCCTACATGGACCTGCTCGACCGTTCGACTAAGAACATCCAGCTGTCGGTGTCGCACAAGACGCTCGGCGAGCTGCACCCTGCCGACATTGCCGACATTATCGAGCAGCTCGATCCGCGCCTGCGTGCGCAGGTGTTCGCGCAACTCGATACCGCCCAGGCCGCCGAGGCCATCTCGGAGTTCGACGACGACGAGCTTATGACCGAGATGCTCGAGGGCCTGTCCGACACCGATGCATCGTCGATGCTGGCCATGATGGACCCGGACGACGCCGCTGACCTGATCGACGAGCTCGATTACGAGAAGGCCGAGAAGCTTCTGCGCCTGATGGGCGTTCAGGAGGAGAAGGCGATTCGTAACCTGCTGGGCTATGAGGACAACACTGCCGGTCGCATCATGACCTCGGAGTTTGTCTCCCTGCCCGCCACGGCGACGGTCGGTGACGCCATCGAGGCGATCCGCAAGCTCGATGAGGACTTCGAGAGCGTCTACTACGTCTATACCGAGGACCCGAGCGGTATGCTCACCGGCGTCCTTTCGCTGCGCACGCTCATCGTGGCCGACCGCGACGCCACGCTGGGCCAGCTGGCCTATCGCGACCTGGTGTATGTGTCGCCCGACGATGACCAGGAAGACGTAACGGACGAGATGACCAAGTACGACCTGGTCGCCATCCCCGTTTGCGACGAGAACCGTCATATTTTGGGTATCGTGACCTTTGACGACGCCATGGACGTTATCGCCGAGGAACACCAGGAGGACCTGCAGATCGCAGGCGTCGGCTCGGGCGACAGCGCGTCCGACGACTCGACGAATGTGCTCAGCTGGTTTGTGCATCGCCAGTACTGGGTTGTCGTGTGGGGCATTGCCTCGTGCATCATGGCAACGGTGCTGGGGACGGCGCTGGGCTCCGCGCATCTGGTGGTGTTCCCCATGTGCGCCATGCCGCTCGTGTTGCTGGCTGCCTCGCGTATGGTGTCGTTCGTCAAGAACTACTTCTTGGAGTACGACGGCCATGACGATGAGCCCAAGCCGTATCTGGGGTTCTTCTTCCAGAGTACGGGCATGGGCCTGATTCTGTCGCTCGTGACCTACCTGTGCGCCCAGCTGGTGCGCACCGCCGCGTTCCTCGACGCGCCTATGTTTGAGGAGCAACTCTTTACCGGCTGCTTTAACATCGCGGCCATCGTTTGTCTGATTGGCAACATGAGCGCCGTGATTTACCTGATGGTGCTGTTCTGGCGTGATGAGCACGACCTCAATACGTCGGGCACCGCCATGAACGTCATTGCCGTCATGATTTCGTGCGTGGCGTACTGCATCGCCGCGGTGCTGCTTGCCATGTCGGTCATGGGTTAGGTGGTCGCGTGCAAAACACGAAGCAAAAGGCGAGCACCAAGCAAAAACTGACCATCGCGGCCATCTTTGGCGCCATGGGCCCTGGCCTTCTGGCGGCGCTTTCGGGCAATGACGCCGGTGGCATCGCCACGTATTCCAGCGCCGGTGCCAGCTATGGCTACAAGATGCTGTGGATGCTTCCTGTCATGACCGTGCTGCTTATCGTGACACAGGAGACTGCGGCGCGTTGTGGCTGCGTCACAGGCAAGGGCTTGGCCTCGCTCATTCGCGAGCGCTTTGGCGTGCGCAGGAGCGTGCTGGCCATGGCGGCGCTGCTGATCGCCAATACGGCCGTTACCATCTCGGAGTTTGCGGGTATCGCGAGTGGCCTTGCCCTCTTTGGCGTGCCGGCGAGCATCTCGGTGCCGCTCGTGGCGCTGCTGGTTTGGATGCTTACCATGTCGGGCAGCTTCCAGCGCATCGAGAAGATTCTGCTGCTGGTGAGCTGCGTGTTTGTGACCTACATTGTCGCTGCATTTATGGCTGGTCCCAGCTGGGGCGAGGTGGCGGTCGATCTGGTTGTGCCCAACATCCAAAATGACCCCAGCTACGTGTCGCTTGTGGTCGCAACGATCGGTACCACCATCGCGCCGTGGATGATCTTCTTGGCGCAGAACAACGTGGTCGATAAGAATGCGGGCGAGGACGATATCGTGCTGCAGCGTATCGACACCGTGAGCGGCTCGATCGCCGCCGATGTCATCGCCGGCTTTATTATCATCACGACCGGTACGGTATTGTTCCCCGCGGGCATTCAGATCAGCGATGCTGCCGATGCCGCCCGCGCGTTGGAGCCCATCGCGGGCCAGTGGTCCACGGTGTTGTTTGCCTCGGGCCTGGTCGCGGCGAGCTTCTTGGCCGCTTGCGTGCTGCCGGGCGTTACATCGAGTGCAATCTGTGAGGCATTTGGCTGGGAGCGCGGTGCCGATCGCAGCTGGGACGAGGCCCCGGTCTATCGCGGCATTATTACGGCCATCATTGGCATCTCTGCCGTGCTGGTGCTCATGCCCGGCGTCGACCTGTTCCAGATTATGATGACCTCGCAGGTCATCAACGGCGTGCTTTTGCCTGTGGTCCTGGTGTTCCAGGTGCTTATTGCCGCCGATCGACACATTATGGGCGCCAACCGCAACGGCCGCGTGTGGAATGTGCTCACGTGGGCGACTATCGGTGTGATTACAGTGCTGACGGTCGTCATGTTTGTGCTGCAGGCGATGGGCTACAGCGCATAGCGCTTCTTTTGGACTCTAAACAGGTCGCCGCCATGGGCTGCGGCCTGTTTTTTGCCCACGGCCTCTCGGAGTCGGCTCGAAAAGAGCGATTTTGGGTTGTTTGCTGCGGGTGGAAGCAGATTTGGCTGCGCGTTACTTGTCGGTGCCTAGCTTGTGCGGTTTGTAGGCGAGGGCGCTGACGAGTGCATCGGCAGCGGATTTGACAGCCGCCGGCTGCGGATCGTTAACGTGATCCTCGGGATGCACGGGCAGGTCCTTCTTGACGGCATCGTGGATGAGCTTAAGGTACTCGGTCACACCCGCGTTCGAGAGGTGCGTGCCATCGCCATCGAACAGATCATTGCGGTTGGCACTATATCCGTACCAGTCGATAACGCGTACATTCTTGTAGCGCGTGGCGGCGTTGGCGATGGCCTGGTTCGTGGACCCGACCCACGGCTGCGGGCTACGCGTGTTTACAAACACGACAATACGCTGCTCGCCGGCATCGGCCATGATGGCGTCAATCTGGGCATCGGTCACTAGGCCGTTGGTACCCAGGGCAAAGACCACGATCTTGCCGGCAAGGTTCTGCTGGATATAGCCCTCAAATGTCGCGCGGCCCGCATCAAACTGACGGCCCTTTTCGGCATCGATGTGACTGTGGGGGAACACGCCGTCAAAGGAATCGACGGCGCGCAGCGAAACGGAGTCGCCGATCATCAGCAGGTCGTATGATCCGTCGGGGAAGCCGTCGTTGTCCTTGTCGGTGTCATCGGCCGCCTGCTGGTCCTGGGGTTTTGCATTTTTGGCTTCCTTGTTTAGGATTTCGGCGCCCTCGCCGCTCAGCGCGGATGTGTCGGGCACAAAGACCAGGCCACCCAGCGCCACGACAAACACGACGCCGCAAACGGCGCACACGGGAATATGCGCGCGCACCCAGCTTGCGGGCGTGGTGGTGCCTTCGCGGAGCTCGGAAACGGTGCGGCCGAAGGCGCCCTTCCTAAACGGCGTTTCGATAAAGCGATAGGAGCACTCGGCTACGGCGACCACCACAAGTACCTGCAAGATGTACTGCCACCAGGGCGTATCGCTGATGTTGGCGACCGGGTTCATAAGCAGCAGCAGCGGATAGTGCCACAGGTAGATACTGTACGAGCGCTTGCCAACCCACACGAGCGGATCGGCGGACAGCGCGCGGGCAACCATTCCCTGGGGCTGCACGCAGGCCGCGATGACCATGAGCGTGAGGATGGAGCATAACAGCGTGCCGCCGCGATACTGAAACGCGGTGTAGCCGTTGGTGAGCGCGACCATGGCGGCAAGGCCAACCAGACCCACGACGCCCAACACATCGATGGATGTGGGCGAGGACCAAAAGCGCACGAGGGCGCTCGGCTGTGCCGGGGCGGTATCGGCTGATTCGTCGACCTTCTCGCCAGGCTTGCCCTCGGCGTTCTTGCCGTGCTTGGCGGCGCCAGCCAGGCGATTGAGGCCCAAACGATGAGCGAGACGCGCCGGCGCCAGGTCGCGATCGGGGATAAAGGCCATCCAGGCACCCAGCAGCAGCGAGAACACGCGGGTGTCGGTGCCGTAGTACACGCGGCTGGGGTCGGCGGTAGGGTTGTAAAGCACCATCATGGCGAGGGCAGATACCGCGGCAAGGCCCAGAACGACGCGGCGCGTGTTGGGCTTGCTCACATGCATGGATACCATGGCAAACAGCAGTGGCGGCCAAATCAGGTAGAACTGTTCCTCGATGGCAAGCGACCAAAAATGCGTGAGCGGCGAGGGATCGCCCAGGGCATTGAAGTACGAGACGTTTTGGGCAATCTGCCACCAGTTGTTGAAGAACAACAGCGACGGCAGGATGTCGGGGCGCATCTTGGTGAGCATCACGTGGTTAAAGATGGTGCACAGCGCGCAGGTCACGAACACTACCGTTACCACGGCGGGGACCAGGCGACGGATGCGGCGAATCCAGAAGCTCTTAAGGTCGATGCGGCCGGTCTTAGCGACTTCGTTGAGCAGCAGGCGCGTGATCAGATAGCCCGAAAGCACAAAGAAGATCGTGACGCCGAGCAGGCCGCCCTGAGCCCATGTGAGGTTGAGGTGATAGAGCACCACTGCGACGACGGTAAGCGTGCGCAGGCCGTCGAGGGCGGGGATATAGCGAGATTTGGGGCGCGTGGGTGCTTGTTCTTTTGCGGCGCCGTTGGTGCGGGCGCCCTTGTTGGCGGGCACGCGATGAGAGCCTGCGGCACGGCTCGGCTCGGTGGCTTGTCGGCTAGCGCGCGAACGTTCGTGCGGCGCTCGTTGATCGCTCGCGTGGCGTGAGCTGCGCGAGCTCGATCGCGGGAATTGTTCCATAAAACATCATCCAATGACGAGAATAATCAGCACGTTTTCATTGTAACCGCCTGCTCCTGTGAATGCTTGCTGCCGGCGCAAGCTCAAGTGCGCGTCCACATCAAAGTGAACTAAAGTTATAGAGGCGCGAGAGCGCACGATTGACGGCCAACAGCGGGCGCAGAGCCCGCGGACTAGGAGGTTTCCATGGCAGATTGCGGCATCGTTGCGGTGTTCGGCAGCATGAACATGGACCTTTCGGTGGCGTGCGAGCGCATGCCGCGTGCGGGCGAGACCGTCGGCGGCAGCGGATTTATCAGCAATGCCGGCGGCAAGGGCGCCAATCAGGCCGTAGCTGCCGCGCGTATGGGCGCGTGCACGCACATGATCGGCGCGGTCGGCTGCGACGCATTTGGCACGTCGCTCGTGGCGGGGCTCCAAGATGCTGGCGTGGACTGTGACTTTGTAGCGCATCGCGATGACGTAGAGACGGGAACGGCGACCATCATTCGCTGCGAGGGCGACAACCGCATCGTGCTGTCACCGGGCGCCAACCATGCGCTTGCGGGCGAGGACGTTGCCCGCACGCTAAGGCGTTTGGTGACCGATGAGCTCGACGGCGACGCCAGCGAGGTTGCCCCGGCTGCCGGAAGCGTCTTTATCGCCCAGGGCGAATGTGACCTTGCGGCGACTGCCGAGGCGCTTGTTTGCGCTCACGAGCTGGGGTTCTATACGGTCTTTAATCCAGCGCCTGCCTGTGAGTTGCCTGCGGAGGTCTGGTCTGCAGTCGACCTGGTCTGCCCCAACGAGACTGAGTGCCAGGTGCTGACGGGCATCTTGCCCGCGGATGATGCGAGCTGCGTCGCGGCGCTCAATGCCCTGCTTGCCAAGGGTGCCGGAGCTGCGGTCATCACGTTGGGCGGCGCCGGGTCGGTTACGCTCGGCGATGACGGCGAGCCGCTGCGCATGCCGGCGCTCTCGAGCACGTTGGTCGATACGACGGCCGCGGGCGATACATTTATCGGTGCGCTTGCCGCGGCTCGTCTGGAGGGCCTGCCGCTCTTTGAGTGCATGGCGGCGGGTGCACGCGCCTCGGCGGTGACGGTGTCGCGCCTGGGCGCACAGCAGTCGATTCCCACGCGCGCCGAAGTTGATCGCGTGTTTGATTTGGACGATTTGGTACAAGACGGAGAAGCGGAGTAGAACAATGGCAATCAAGAAGCTGATCCTTGATCTGGATATGGGTGTGGACGATGCGATGGCGCTTGCCTATGCCATCGCGAGCCCCGAGGTGGAACTCGTGGGCATTACCACATGTTTTGGCAACGTGCGCGTCGACCAGTCGGCGCATAACTGCCTGGCGGTGCTCGACCTGTTGGGTCGTCCCGAGGTGCCGGTGTACCTGGGTGCCGATCGTCCTCTGCAGGCGACTGAGCCTTATACGCCGCCGGCGTCCACCGCGCTCATTCACGGTAAGAACGGCATCGGCGGCGCGAGCGTGCCCGCGTCGCCCTACGAGCCGGTGGGGGCGACATCGGCTGATGGCAACGCTGCGGTCGATTATCTGATCGATGCCGCGCGCACCTATGGTCCCGATCTGGTCTACGTAGCGACCGGCCCGCTCTCCAACCTGGCGCTTGCCCTGGAGCGCGATGCGGCGGCGGTGATGTCTATCGGCCGCGTGGTGGTAATGGGCGGCGCCCTGACCGTGCCCGGTAACGTGAGTGCGGGTGCCGAGGCCAACATGGCAAGCGATCCCGAGGCGGCCGATGCCGTGCTGCGCTCGGGCCGCAAGCTCACCATGGTGGGCCTGGACGTGACGCATCGCGTGGTGCTCACGCGCCGCGACATTGCCGGCTGGACGGGCTCGGGCACCATGGCGGGCTGCGCATTTGCGAGCATGGTTGAGCACTACATTGGCTCGTACGAGATGAACGCCCCCTACCTGGGTGGCTGCGCGCTGCACGATCCGCTGGCCGTCGCCGTGGCGATTGACCCCACGCTCGTAGGTGCGCTCGGCTGCAATCTGCGTGTTGATCTGCTGGGCGAGTATCGCGGCCGCACCATTTGCGACGAGCGCCGCCTATCCGATCCGGACAAGAGCGCGCTTGTGGCGCTGACCGTGGATGCCCCGCGCTTCCTGTCCGAGTTCAAGACGCGCATGGCCCGTGTCCTTGGCTAAGTTGTCTTTTTGGATGGGGCTTTTTTGACTGGTATGATTGGTGCGACCATTCGAACCAGCTAAAAGAGCCCTGTTCCAATTTGACTATCGAGAGGATCTGCCATGGAGCGCATCGCCAGCTTTTCCGTTGATCATCTGCTGCTTGAGCCCGGCGTTTATGTGAGCCGCGTCGACCGCGATCCGGCGACCGGTGCTGCCGTCACCACCTTTGATCTGCGCCTGACCACGCCCAACAAGGAGCCGGTCATGAACACGGCCGAGTGCCACACCATCGAGCACCTGGGTGCGACGTTCCTTCGCAACCATGCCGAGTGGTCGAGCCGCATTGTCTACTTTGGCCCCATGGGCTGCCGCACGGGCTTTTACCTCGTCGTTTTTGGTGAGCTGACGAGCGAGGAGATCTTGCCGCTCGTGCGCGAGCTGTTTGAGTTTGTCGCCGACTTCGAGGGCGATGTCCCCGGTGCCGCTCCCGAGGAGTGCGGCAACTACCTGGACCAGAACCTTCCCATGGCTAACTGGCTCGCGCGCCGCTACCTCGACCGCGATCTGGCCGATATCGACGAGAAACACCTGCGCTATCAGCAGGCGTAAGGGCTTATCACCCAAAACGCGCACATTGGGCGCCTTCGCTTATGCGGGGGCGCCTTTTTGTTGAGCGGTCGGGACGAGCGTTCAAAATCGCTCATGTTTGTTCTAGAATGTTCGTATAGTCACATTTACGAACAGGAGCGAACATGCATATCTATTCTGTTGAGGATTCCGAGTTCAAGTCCTATGGCAACGTTTGGGATAACATTCCGTACGAGCTCACGTCGCCCGTGCTTGAGGCGCTCTCCGCCACGCCCATCCCTGAGGGCAGCAAATACGTGGCGAGCGCGCCGGAGCTCGAGGGCGTCATGAATGCCGACAAGCTTGGCTTTCTCATGTTTGGCGGCCGTCCCTTCCAGCTGGGTTGGTGCAACGGCCACAATACACGACTCAACTGTCTGGAGTATCACCGCGCGAGTGAGTTCAACCTGGGCGCGCGCGACTTTATCCTGCTCGTGGCGCATCGCTGGGAGATTGAGGACGGCGGGCTCGACACCGCGTGCGTCAAGGCGTTCCGCGTGCCGGCGGGCAAGGTTGTCGAGGTTTTCAACACCACGCTTCACTACACGCCGTGCATGGTCGACGACGGCGGCTTCCAGGTGATGGTGGCGCTGCCCGCCGGCACCAACGGTCCGCGTCCCGAGGCCGCAACCGACATGCCTGCTGCCGGTGACAGCTACTGCTATTGGAAGGCCGACAAGTGGGTTCTCTGCCATGCTGACAGCCCCAAAGCTGCCGAGGGCGGCTACGTAGGCCTCACCGGCAAGAACCTCGACATCACCTGCGACTAGAATCTTCTGTCTCGATCTGTAACATCTAGCGGGCTAAATTGTCTCTACCTGTTACAGATTTAGACAAACTGCAGGGGGCCGCCCGAAAATCTCGATCTGTAACACCAGGCCCGGTTTTGGTTGCCTAACTGTTACAGATCGAGACAAGCCGGTCCCAAACCACCACAAAGGTGCCTGTCCCCTTTGTGGTGGATTGGGCAGGTGGGTATCAAAAAGTGTCAGGTGGGGTGGCTGCCGGGCGCCTGCACGCGAAAAGAAGTGTCGACCCGCGCTGTTGTCGTTGAGTGGCACCCCGTTTGCGGGGATCCTGAAATCAGGACAAGCAGCGTATGAAAGGATTGATGCATGGCTTTCCGTAATGACTTCCTGTGGGGCGGCGCGACGGCTGCCAACCAGTGCGAGGGCGCCTACAACGTGGACGGCCGCGGCCTTGCCAACGTGGACGTAGCTCCGCACGGCCCCGAGCGCTATGCGGTGGTCTCCGGCCAGCGTAAGATGCTCGACTTCGAGGACGGCTATTACTATCCCGCGCAGACCGGCATCGATTTCTACCACCACTACAAAGAGGACATCGCTCTCTTTGCCGAGATGGGCTTTAAGACCTTCCGTATGAGCCTGGCTTGGACCCGTATCTTCCCCAACGGTGACGAGGCCGAGCCCAACGAGGCCGGCCTGGCCTTCTACGAGGACGTATTCCGCGAGTGCCGGGCGCACGGCATCGAGCCGCTCGTGACCATCACGCATTTCGACTGCCCGATTCACCTCATCAAGGAGTATGGCGGCTGGCGCAACCGCAAGCTCATCGACTTCTACAAGAACCTCGCGACCACGATCTTTACCCGCTATAAGGGGCTGGTGAAGTACTGGCTCACCTTCAACGAGATCAATATGATCCTGCACCTGCCGTTTATGGGTGCCGGCCTGGTCTTTGAGGAGGGCGAGAACAAGGAGGCTGTCGAGTACCTGGCCGCCCACAACGAGCTCGTCGCCAGCGCGTGGGCAACCAAGATCGCCCACGAGATCGACCCTGAGGTCAAGATCGGTTGCATGCTTGCCGCAGGTAGCTACTACCCCTACAGCTGCCGTCCGGGCGATGTGCGCCAGGCGCAGATTGACAACCAGAGCAACTATTTCTTCGTCGACGTCCAGAGCCGCGGCTACTATCCGGCCTATGCCGTCAAGAAGCTCGAGCGTCTAGGCATCGATGTGGGTATGACGGACGAGGACCGCGAGATCCTGGCCGCCAACACCGTCGACTTCATCAGCTTTAGCTATTACAGCACCCGTTGCTCCGCCAGTGCCGATAACCCCGATGTCGAGCGCACCCAGGGCAACGCCTTTGCCGACGCCAAGAATCCCTATCTGCAGGAGAGCCAGTGGGGCTGGGCCATCGATCCGCTGGGCTTCCGCATCACCCTTAACGACCTGTACGGCCGTTATCAGAAGCCGCTGTTTGTGGTCGAGAACGGTCTGGACGCCAAGGATGTTGTCGAGGAGGATGGTTCTATCAACGACGACCACCGTATCGACTTCCTGCGTCAGCACATCGCCGCGATGCGCGACGCGGTGACCGAGGACGGCGTTGACCTGCTGGGCTACACCACCTGGGGCCCGATCGACCTGGTCTCGGCCGGCACGGGCGAGATGTCCAAGCGCTACGGCTTTATCTATGTGGATCGCGACGACGCCGGCAACGGCACCCTCAAGCGCTCCAAGAAGAAGAGCTTCGACTGGTACAAGAAGGTTATTGCTTCTAATGGTGAGGACCTTTCCTAAGGGCACTGAGGCGCTCAACCTTGGGGCTCCAACCCTCCTCGCGTACCTAAGTACGCTTCGTCGGGCTTGTCGCTCCCAATCTTGAGCACCTCAGGCCCTTAGGGGGGGGGGCGGGCCTGACCGCTGTGAATTTCGCGTGCTCATCCTCATGGCCTCCTGACCAAGGCGCCCGGCGAGTATGTGCTCGCCGGACGCCTTGCCGTCTGCGGATTTTGGGACATGCGGCCCGCTTTTTCGACCCATCTGTCGGTACACTAAAGGCACTATGGGTACCCGCGAGCGACATATCGGCCACGCGGCCGCCCGGACCGCGCCGGTTGCGGATCCCAGGGGTGGCAGGCTCTTCGCCATGCCGCGATTCCTTGTTGGCATAACACATCAGGTGTACCGTCATCGCGTCTTTGCTATCGCCGGCGCCATCACCGCGCTGTTCCTCATGCTTTTGGCGGTCTTGCCGGCGCTGTTCGCCTTCGACCCCAAACTTTCTAACGCCGTGCCCGCCTATAGCAAGGTGTCCGAAGAGGTCGTGGATGCGCTCGCCCATTCGAGCTCTCTCCCGCTGCTTGTCGCCGCAATTGTATTTTCGATCTGGGGCGTATCGGTCTATCTGCGCTGTTTGGACTATGTGTTGCGTCGCCGCCTTGTTGCCGTCGCCACCATCTGCGCCCTGTGGATGATCGAAGTCATTCTCAAGTACAAGTCGTTCACGCCGTTCTATGCCACCGTGCTGTGGTACCTGTATTACGTGCCCATGACGCTCATTCCGCTGTTCTACCAGCTCTGCGGCCTGCGCCTTGCGGGCCTGGAACAACACCGCCTGGGTCGCCGCTACTGCGCTGCGCTGTGGATTGCGGCCATCCTGCTTATCGGATTTGTGCTCACCAACGATTTTCATCAGCAGGTCTTCCGCTTTGACCGTACAAGCGACACCTGGAGTAACGATTACACGTACGGCTGGGGTTATTTTGTCGTTCTCGTGTGGACGGTCTTCGACTTCGTGGCCTTTTTTATCCTGGTTGGTCGGTCCTCGTCTTTTCGCATCCAGCGTTTCTCGGGCACGGCGGCGCTCGTACTGCTGGGTGGCGCATTCTTTGCCGTCTCGTATGCGTTACGCGTGCCCTGGGCATGGAGGCTCAACTTTTCGCTCGTCTATTGCGTCCTGTGCGTGGTGGCGATGGAAATCTGTCTCGATTGCGGTGTCATTCCGTCGTATCACGATATCGCCGGCATCTTCGACACCTTGCCGCTTGACCTCAAAGTTCTAACGCGCGACCTGCAGGAAGTCTATGCCACGCCAGTGTCAAAGCCAATGCCGGTAGGCGTGCGCGAGGAGTTGCGGACCCAGGAGCACGGCCGCGCCCATGCCTTTGCCGTGGCGTCCGATCCCAATGTGATGTACCGTGCTTTTCCACTGCTGGGCGGATCGGCCCTGCTTGCCCAAGACGTGTCGGAGCTCAACGAGCTTAACCGTGAGCTGGCACATCGTCGCATGGAGCTGCAGCGTCAAAACGAGCTGCTCGCCGCCGACTACGACCTTAAGACGCATTTGGCAGATCAAGAGGCCGAGACCTTGCTGGTCCAAGATGTGGACCAAGCGCTTGCCCGCGCGCTCGAAGGGATGTACGACCTGCTGAGCTCGCTGCCGCCGTTGACCGACGAAGCGTCTTCGCACGAGCGCTACCGCATGCTGCAGCGCGCCAAGATGCTCGTCGCCTATTGCAAGCGCAAGGGGTCGCTCACGTTGGCACAGCACGGGGAGAGCGGTTTTGATCGCGACCGCATTCAGCTCATTGCCAACGAGCTCGCAAGCGACCTGCGCACCATCGATATCGATTGCGCCTCGATTATCGCCATACGGCGCCCGTTGCACGCCAGTACGGTAAGCGCCCTGTACGACTGCGTGTATGACTTTGCGTTTTTTGCCTACACCACCGACCATCCGGCGCTTATGTATCACTTGGGCGACCATGACCGATGCAGTGTCGAGCTGCGCGCCACGCTTTTTTCCAACGATGATGAAGATCTTTCGCAGACGCCCGCTGCGCAAGAGCTCGAAAGCGCTCTGCAAGGGCGCAACGTGGCATACCGCCTTGAGGGCGAGCCCGGCCAGCTGCGCATGATCGTCTTGATGCCGAGGGCGGGTGAGTGACGATGCGGATTTCGCTCATCCTTCCCCAAATCGTTGCGCTCGATGTTGTCTTTGCCCTGGCTGCGTGTCTGCAGACGATCCACGTCCCGCTCATCGCATCGCGCCGCTCGTCCTATAACCGTAAGGTGATTTGCGCCTACGAGGCGAGTCTTGTGCTTCACCTGATGATTTCGGCGCTCATCTTATTCGCGTCGTCTGGCTCGTATCTGGTGGCGCCGCTTGACGTTTGCGCCAGGGCAATGGGCGGAGCGTTGTGGCTCAATGCCGCAATCTTTGCCTATGGCGTGGTACTTATGGTGCACTATCGTCGCCTCGTCATGCTGGTCGAACTGTTGCTTGTTGTCGCCGTTACACCACCGGTGGTTTTTGCCATGGGCTCGGCGTGGACCGTTGTCCTTATCGCAGAGGGAGCGTTCTTCCTGTTCCGCTCCATCGCGGCGCTCTTGATGGACGTCCGTAACCGCCAGGAGGATATCACCATGTTCTCGACGATCGAGACCATCAACGTGATTCCCGTGGGCATCCTGTATCTAGATCCGAGGGGCCGTCCGCTGCTCATGAACCGCTGCATGCGCAAAAACCTGGTGGAACTTCATATGCCTACCGATCTGCGTGACATGAGCAGCACATGGAACGACCTGCGCAAACTTAGCATGCAAATGCCTGAAAGCAGTAGGAACCGTGTGCGGATTAATCTGGACCGCTTTGGTGAGGCGCGTGCGGTGGTCGAGGTCTCTCCTGCCGAGATTCGCCTATTTGTGTGTGATCGCGTTATGGTTTCGGGCCGCCTCTTTGAGCGCATTATCGGTCTTGATGTGACAGAGTACGCGCATGCTCATGACCGCTTGGCGCAAGCCAACCACCTGCTTGAGCTTGCGGGCCAAGAGCTCCAAGCCCAGATCGAAGAAGTCAAAAAAGTTGCCGACAATGCGGCCTACCTACGTATGCGCGCCCGCGTTCACGATGTGATCGGGCAGCGCCTGTCCATTCTTCATCGCTATTTGGAGGAGGGGCGTCTGGACGATGAGTCGCTCGAGCAGATTGACCCGTTGCTACGCTCAATTGCCGCCGATTTGCGCAGTGGCGGTGCCAGCGAGCCTGCAGAGCAGCTGGGTGATATCGTCCATGCTTTTGGCCTGGTGAGTGTGCAGATCGATGTTGAGGGCGCGCTGCCCGAGGACGCGCGTGTCGCGGCGACCTTTTTGCAGATTATCCGCGAGGCCTCGACCAACGCCACCAAGCACGCGCAGGCCCACCAGGTCCATGTGCACCTGTGGCAGGAGGAGTCGAACGGATGCGACATCGCGCGCATGACCATCTCTAACGACGGCTCCCCGGCCCCCGTATCGTATCGCGAGGGAACGGGTATCCCTGGCATGAGGCATGTCGCACAGAA
This sequence comes from uncultured Collinsella sp., assembly GCA_900542335.1. GTDB lineage: Bacteria > Actinomycetota > Coriobacteriia > Coriobacteriales > Coriobacteriaceae > Collinsella. Next base: position 6,468 of record UQNG01000031.1, on the reverse strand, counting down.
TCTGGGCGGCAGCCTTGAGGTCCATGCCGCCCCACCCTTTACGCTTGCGGTATCCATTCCGCTTAACGCCAACGACGCGTCCCAAAGGAGAAACTCATGATCCGCGTGTTAATTGTCGAAGATCAGGCCATCCTGCGCGAAAGCCTGGCGCGCTCCGTTGGCGACCAGCCCGATATGACCGTTGTTTCCGCCATCGCCGATGCCTCCGAGGCCTTGGGTGTCGCGCTCAGGGAGCGCCCGGACATGATACTGATGGACGTATGCACCGAACATGATTCCAACGGCATCGTGGCGGCGGCGCGCATCAAGGAGCAGCTGCCCGAGTGTCGCATCATTATCATGACCGGCATGCCCGAGATCACCTTTGTCGATCAGGCCCGCGAGGCGGGCGTCGATAGCTTTGTGTACAAGAACGTCGGTATCGACGAGCTGTTCGCCGTGATGCGCTCCACGCTGGCGGGCTATTGCACGTTTCCCAAGCCGCCCGAGAGCATTTTTTCGGGCACGGCGGCACTCGACGATGTTGAGCTGTCGATTTTGCGCCTTGCCTGCGAGGGCAAGAGCCGCCGCGAGATCGCGGCCGAGCTGTTTATGAGCGAGGGCACCATCAAGCGCCGCATCTCGGAGATCCTAAGCAAGACCGGCTACGACAACATCATGCGCCTTGCCGTGCATGCGGTGACCGAGGGCAGCATCGTTCCCAACATGGAGCGCTAGCGCTCGTTACGCATCGGCATAAAGCGGCGGGGCCGCAGGATTATCTCCTGCGGCCCCGCCTGACATGTGCGCGGATGTGTCCGCCAACCGCGGCTGATGTTACGTGCCGTTACGCGATGGTTGCGCTGTAGGAGGCGACGTCCTCGTAGGAATCGGTCAGGTAGGCGTCGATGCCGATGGTCGTGTTGACCAGGTCGTCAAGGCTGTCAAGCTCGCCGCTCGAGAACGTGAATTCCTCGGTGGCGTTGGTGCCGGGCATCAGGTGAGCCGAGAACCAGGGTTCCTTCATGGTGCCGTTGACGTTGGTCTTGCCGGAAGGAGCGTAGAAGGTCAGGTCCTTGTCGCTCTTGTTGGTGATGTTGACGACAAAGCCGATGTTGCCCCAGTCGTCCTTGAACTTTTCGGTGATGGTGATGGTGCACAGGTCGTCATCGGCGACGGTGACGGCGGGGGAGATTTCGATGCTCTGGACGTCGTCGTCTTCGACGGCCTCATCGATCTCCTCTTCCTTCTCGGCGTTCTCGCGATCCTTCTTCACCGTACCGGACAGATCCTTGTCGGACTTCGTAAAGATAATCTTGTCGCCGTCCACCTCCAGGACGAGCTTGTCGTCCTTGAGCTTCAGGTCGTGCGACTCATCTTCGGCGGTAATCGTTACGGTGGTGGCGTCCTTGGCCTCCCATTTCAGGTCGGCGACCTCAAGGAACATGTCGAGGACGCCCGTGCCGTCTTCGTCGAGGATCAGGATACAGTTGAGGCCCCACTCCTTGAGCATATCCATGTACTCATCGGTGAGCTCTTCGCCGTCCAAGGTTCCACCCGAGTACTGCCAGCTGCCGACGAAGTTGGCCTTGGGGTCTTTGCCGCCGCCGCTGCAGCCCGTCAGGGCAAAGGCGAGCGCCAAGATACATGCCAGGAATGCGAGCGCGGACTTTTTGAACGTTGTCTTCATGGTGTCCTCCTTTATCGAACGAAACCCATAGAAGCAAATGCGGGGGTGGCGGAACCCCCGCCAATTACCAGATAGAGGGGTTAGGGCCTGGGCGTTCCGCAGTTGCTGCAGAACTTGCCGCCGTTTTCGCTACCGCAGTTGGGGCAGAACCACTTGGCCGGTGCCGGGGCGGGTGCGGGGCTGCCGCACTCGGAGCAGAACTTGCCGGTGTTGGTGGCGCCGCAGCTGCAGGTCCATGCGCCGGCCGCAGGTGCGGCAGCGGGTGCCGGTGCGGGGGCGGGAGCCGGAGCCGGCTGCGGGGCGGCCTGCTGCTGTGCCTGGCCGGCGGCGAACAGCTGGCTGGCATTCATGCCGCCCATGCCACCTGCCATGCCCATGCCCATAAAGCCTGCCATCGCGCCGTTGGGGTTGGCGGCTGCTGCGCGCATCGCATCGCTCTGGGCGCTGGCGATGTTGGCGGCTGCCATGGTGGGATCGCGCATGACCGCGGCCTTCTGCAGGTCCTTGATCATCTGCTCGTCCTCTTGCGAGGCGGCGATGGAGTTAACGCCAAAGCTCACGATCTCGACGCCACGCAGGTCACGCCAGTCGGCAGAGAGGACCTCGTTGAGCGCACGGGCGAGCTCGGTGGTGTGGCCGGGGATGGCGCTGTAGCGGATGCCCATCTCCGAAATCTTGGCAAAGGCGGGCTGCAGGGCGGTGAGCAGCTCGGACTTAAGCTGGCTGTCGATCTTGTCGCGCGTATAGCTATCGGTCACGTTGCCGCATACGTTGGTGTAGAACAGCAGCGGGTTGGTGATGCGGTACGAATACTCGCCGTTGCAGCGCACGGAGATGTCGACGTCCAGACCAATGTTGTTATCGACCACGCGGAAGGGCACGGGCGAGGCGGTGCCGTACTTATTGCCGATAATCTCCTTGGTGTTGATGAAGTAGACGCGCTGGTCCTTGCCCGCGTCGCCGCCAAAGGTAAAGCGGCTGCCGATATTGGCGAAGGTCTCCTTGATGGAATTGCCCAGGTTGCCGCTAAAGACGCTCGGCTCGCTGCCGGTATCGAAGACGAACTCACCGGGCTCCAGCGCGACTTCGATGATCTTGCCGTTTTGCACCACGAGCATGCCCTGGCCATCGTTGACGGCGATGACCGAGCCGTTGGAGATGACGTTGTCCTCGCCGCGCGTGTTGGAGCTGCGGCCACCGGTGCGTTTGCTGCCCTTGCAGGCCAAGACGTCAGCAGGCATCGATTCGCAGTAGATAAATTCCTTCCACTGGTCGGCCATGACGCCGCCGGCAGCTCCCAATCCAGCTTTCAAGAGTCCCATGGTGATCTTCCTTTCTCGTCAAAGGCCGGGTGGTATTGGTTGGATTGCTTAGTCGTCCTTGTCGTCTTTCATGACAACGGTGGTCTCGGTGTGGCTGAAGGTGTCGTGCTTCTCGGTCAGGTCGAGCTCGCCACAATACTCATCGGCACAGGTTGCTTCGTTGGCCGTCTTGAGCTGGCCTACCAGTAGCACGTCTCCGATAATCACGATGATCAGCGGCGCGATGATGTTGATGAGGATACCCTCGATATCAAAGGTGAGGTAATCCGGATCGAAGGCGTATTCCCCCATAAAGAGAATCTGGGAGAGGATAAATCCGATCATAAAGAACAGCACCGAGGCGATGGCGAGCTTGGGCCTGGAGCAGGGGAGCTCGCCGACCAAGCGGCCGGTCTGACCGTTCATGGCAAACAGGTAGCTCTTGCCGTTCCATGAGGTGGAGAGCATCCAGACGGGGAACAGGGCGTAGTCGCTGTCTTCCCAGGTGTAGTCGAGCTGCTTGCTTTCGACCGTGGCATCGTCGTATTCGTCGACGACGGTCTCGCGCAGGGCCGAGATCGTACTTTCTTCCATACGACGCTCGGCGCGCGCCTTGCAGGTTTCGCAATCCTCGTCGTAGCGGTTGGCGATGTAGCCGGGCATATACGCGACCGAAAACGGGCGCAGCGCGTCGTAGTCAAACGGCTCGATGGCGTCCATGTGGCCGTCGGGCATCTTGGACGATCCGTCGACGGGCACGCGCTCAAACGAGATATTTCCCTTGCGGTAGGCATCGTAGTGGTCGGTGGTCGTGACGGTGCGGTCGGATTCTTCGGTTACGGTCTCGTTGGTCGCATCAAAGTACACTTCGCCGTCCACGCGGGCGCCGTAGAGCCAAAACGGCACGTAAACGCCTTGGACCTCGTCGATGTGGTTGCCGGTGACAAAGCTCTTGGGCAGCAGGATCTTGCCCTTGTAGTGCTCTTTGAGCGCGGCCATGACATCGTCGCGCCCGAGCTTAAACGGAATCACCAGGTCGGGTGAGAAGTCGCCCGAGAGCTGGCCGGGCGCCACGGCGGAGTTGCCGCAGTACGGGCAGGTGGTGACGGCGACGGTGCCGTCCGAGATCAGTTCGGCGCCGCACGACGAGCAGATGTAGCCGGCGTTTTGAGCCAGCTCCTGCACGGCATCGTCGACAGCAGGCTTGGGAGCCGCGGCTGCGGCATCGGCTTTGGCGTCTGCCTTGTCCTGGCGCTCGCGATAGAGGGCCTCGACTTCTTCGACTTCAAAACGCGAATCGCAGTAGTCGCAGACGAGCTTTTGTTCGGCACTGGCAAAGTGAAGGGGGCCGCCACACGCGGGGCACTGATAGTTGACACTCTCGAAGGCCATGATCGGTCCTTTCCGTGCCGGAGGCTAAGCGCCGATGGCGCCACCGCAGTATTCGCAGCGCCCACTGGCATCGGGAATGGTGGTTGCACCGCAGAAGGGGCAGGTGACCGCGGTCTTGGGGGCCTTGGCGGCAACGACGCTGTCACGCGTTTCCTGGCGCAGCTGCACCAGCGCGTCGCGGACCTCGGTTGCCTGGCGCTTGGCCTCGCGGTATTCGATGGAACCGCGCTGGTCGATGGTGGAGTCGTTCACGCGCAGGTTGATCTCGGTAAAGTACGGCGTGTTGACGTGAATGGTCAGGTTAAAGTCGTAATCCAGGTCGTAGCGCGGCGGGTTGTAGCTCTCGCGCTCGCCGTCTTTGGTCTCGCGATAGATCTCGGTGCGGTGCTCGTCAATATCCATATCGCAGCCGAGTACCTGCGAGAACTCGATGATGTCGGGATTGGCGTCGCGCCAGCGGCCCTGCGAAGTGATGATCAGCAGGCCCGCGTCTTCGTCGAGCATGATGTTGGTGCGCCCGGCAGAGAGCGTGCGCGTGGGGTTGAACGAGGCCAGGCGCTCGGCGTTGGCCTCGCGGTAGGCGAGCTGCTCACGGATATCGTCCGCGGTGCTGGAGCGATAGCTGCCAAAGAAGGGGGAGAGCTTGCCGACGCACTCTTTGCACAGGTAGCCTTCGTTGATCTTGGTCTTTCCCAAAAGCCCCAGTTCGGTACCGCAAATCGCGCACTCTTTCTTCTCGAACATCTTGTCAAAGAAGCCCATGGCTGCCTCCCATCAACAGGTAGCGTGTGTCACTTTTGATGATGGGGGAGTGCGCGATCTTTCACGATACCCAGACGGCTCAACGAGTCTCCACAACTGGGACACATGGCCCATTTTTGACTGGTCATTGGGGACGTACTTAAATGAGTGGTCTCTACGAGGGAGACGTCGCGGGAACGATCCATCGCGGCGGTGCGCTCACGTTTATGGACGGCTGCCCGCTGGGAAAGCTCATGCGCGAGGCGCTGGGGGTGCCGGTTGCCGTCAATAACGACGGTAAGTGCTGTGCGCTCGGTGAGTATGCGCCTGGTGTAGCGCGAGCCAAACGAGGCTGTCGAAAAAGATAAAGGCCGGCGTGAACCGCCCCCATTTCCTTAGCACAGGAAATGGGGGCGGTTTAATCTCGTACCCCTTTTAATCCGCCCGTATTCTTGAAGAGGGGGTTTGCAATGTTAACCCCATTGTTCAGAAAACCATTGCCCCTGACAAAGCCTTTACAGAATGCCGTGGCCTCAAAGCGCGCCCGCATCGACGCTTCGCCTGCGCTAAACTGGAGGGCACGTACGCAATTACGAGAGGAGCCCGCATGGAGGCTTACAAGCAAGAGTTCATCAAGTTTATGGTCGAGTCCGACGTCCTTAAGTTCGGCAGCTTTACGCTCAAGAGCGGCCGCCAGTCTCCGTTCTTTATGAATGCCGGCGCCTACGTGACGGGCTATCAGCTCAAGAAGCTGGGCGAGTATTACGCCCAGGCCATCCACGATAACTTTGGCGACGACTTTGATGTGCTGTTTGGACCGGCCTACAAGGGTATTCCGCTGGCCGTCGTGACCGCAATTGCCTACCACGAGCTGTACGGCAAGGAGGTCAAGTACTGCTGCGACCGCAAGGAGGCCAAGGACCACGGTGCCGACAAGGGCAACCTGTTGGGCTACGAGCCCCAGGACGGCGACCGCGTGGTCATGGTCGAGGACGTTACCACCAGCGGCAAGTCCATCGACGAGACCTATCCCAAGGTTAAGGCTGCTGCCGACGTCGAGATCAAGGGCCTGATCGTGTCCCTCAATCGCATGGAGGTCGGCAAGGGCGGCGTGACCACCGCACAGAAGGAGATCGAGGCCAAGTACGGTTTCCCCGTCGCGAGCATCGTTTCCATGGCCGAGGTCGTCGAGACTCTCTACAACCACGAGATCGACGGCAAGGTCGTCATCGACGACGAGCTCAAGGCCGCCATCGACGCCTACTACGAGCAGTACGGGGCTCGGGAGTAGTTACGGCGTTTTACCAAACGCCGTAACCGGCCGGGGGCGCGCGGGGGCGCGTCTCGCGAACAGGTAACGAGCGT
>UQNG01000030.1:0-25714 GCA_900542335.1 uncultured Collinsella sp. | reverse complement strand
GTTTTCGAGCTCGGAGTGTGTGGGCCCCCGCGCCGGGGGGGGCCCCGCCCGGCGACCACGGCGGAGCGATGGCGACTTCCGGAAGCCATCGAGCGCAGCCGTTCGGCGGGCGGGGCCGGCGTGAGCGGAGGCGGACGAAACGCGACCCATGGGGAGCGTTGCAGGGAGCCGCAGCGAGAGCGACGCCTCGCGTCGCGGGGGGCCCGCCCATAAGCGGGACCCATCGGCCGCAAGGCCGATTGCTACGCCTCGACCCTCAGGGGCGGGTCCATGGCGCGAGCCTACAACTGCTCGTACGCCCTCTTCACCAGCTCGCCCATGAGACGCCTGCGCCTGCCGAGGAACTCCTCGTAATCGAGGTCCTCGAACCCTATGGGCAGGGCATGCTCCTCGCAGTTGCGGCGGTACTCGTCCTCCCCCAGCGAGTCGCGGTACTTCCTGACGTACTCGCTCGGGGCGTCGTCCGAGATGTAGATGTTGTTCTGGTAGTCCACGAGGGTGAAGTTGCCCCTGTTGCTACGCTGCGAGAGGTAGCCCCTGGACTTCAGGTAGTTGTCCGGGAACAGGTGGTGCTTGTCCAGCGCCTTCTTCGAGCCCGACGAGCCCATGAGCAGGAGCTGGGACAGCGGGGCCGTGCTGAACAGCGCCTTGGCACCGAGTACGACCTGAGCCGCGACGAAGCCCCACCAGGTCGGGCCTGTCGCCTCGTTTGCGTCGAGGGAGCTGGGCAGCGTGATGGAGAAATAATCGTCCGTCATGATGGCAGCGAGCCTACGGTCGAAGTACGCCCGGAACTCATCGGCGGTCTCAAGGCGCGAGACGTCGTTAAGCTGCTGCTCGAACTCGGATTCGAAGGACCCCACATAGAGCCCCGTTATGGCTGCGGCGAAATACCAGCGTCGCACGAGCCTGCGCACAGCCAACGACTCCATACCGAACTCATAGCGCCCGATAAGGTAAAACGCATAACAGAACATGAGCGCATTGCCCGACCCCACCTGGTCGGAACAGACATAGCCCGCCTCCGCCAGCGTGTTGATGAAGGCATGCCAGTTGTTCAAGTCGAGCACGAGATCGAGGGCGCGACCGAACGTGGCAAAGTTCTCGGCCCGCGTCTCGGGCGTTGTTTCCTTTGTCTTGAGATCTCGTCCGCGAAGAATCTGGTAGGCGTAACGCAGGCGACCCCTCTTGAACCCCACGCCCACCGTGGCGCGGATGATATGCGTCGGCGAGACGGTCATGAGCGGGTTGTACGAGGTGCCCTTTGCGGGCGCATGGCTCATGGCGCAGAACTCCTCTATGCGCTCCCTCATGGCAGGTTCGTAGACCGAAAGCAGGGTCATGATGAAGTCATCCTGCTTAAGCGCCTGCCCTTGCGAGTTCACGCGCACGAAGATGTCCGATACGGTCTCCTCGTCAGCCGATTCGGAAATCTCCAGTGTCGGCAGAAGATAACGCTCAAGCCCGAGCAATGCGTTGAGCCCGCTCTCGACGGCATCCTCGCCGCCATCGTCGAGTTCGGGTTCGCCCTTTTTGGCATTCGCCTCGTTAAGGCGCTTGATGAACGCCCTGCGATAGGCGCTCAGCTTGTTGTCGTGGTTCGCCGCGAAGGCCTCGGATACGTCCGGCACATAGCGAGAATCCCTCTCGGTCGAGGCGTCGGCATTCTTGAATGAGCGTGCGATGGGGTCGTAGGCGATCTTCACCGTACGCTCCCTGAAGTTCTTGTCTCGCACGGGCACGCCGTACAGCGAGCTCAGGAGAGCAGTGAGCCTCTGCTGTCCGTCGATGACAAGGGACTTGGGGACGGCGTACACCTTTTGGTTCGAGCCTATGGCAGACCTCTTGCCCGCGTCGTCACTCGGAGAGTCCCATAGCATCACATAGCCGATAGGGTATCCGCGAAGCATGGAATCAAGCAGATCGCGAACCTTTTCATTGCCCCACACGAAAGGCCGTTGCAGGTCGGGCAGGCCGATCTTGCCCGTCTGAACGTCCTTCAGGATGTTGCCGACCTCCAGCGATATGGGATTGTAGATAGAGTTGGGCACTATAGTTCACCAACTTTCTCGGCGTAGAGGTTGAAGAGATGGGCGACGATCTTCTCCTCGTCCCCACCGAAGTCGACGCCATAGGCAACTTCGACGGCGGCGTCGAGCGCCTTATGCGCGGCAATCAGCTCGGGGAAGAACGTCTCGTTCTTGGGATCGTACATGTCCGCGAGTGTCGCACCCTCCTGGACGTCTCGGGCGTCGAGCACGGCCTGGGCGCAGCGTTCGACCTCGTTCCTTTGCTCTTCACTGGGCTCGGGCCAGACGAAGTTGTTATAGACGATTCCGCCGGAATAGCGGTAATCGGATTTGAGCCGCCCCGCGACCGTGCGCATCCATGCGTTGTGGAGCTGTGACTGAAGGACGCCAAAGTGATAGAGCGTCGCATTGGGTATTAGAAACACCAAGTCACTGCACAACGTCTCAGACCCGACAAACCCCATAGGGATATACCTTCTACGCTCTGACGAGACTTTGGGGACAATGATGGCAGTCGAATTAGGAATGATTTCAGTACCGAAATGGTTCGGCCTCTCGGCTGCTTTCAAGGTCTGCTTCCTCGAGCTACTCAGACGGTAGTTTCTAACGTTCTCGATTCTCTCCCTACAACAAGGAAGGCCCTTGAGATCGGCCCACGAAGCCTCCCCCAACCACAGGCACCATCTCTCAATACCCCGTATGAACTCCTGCGATCCAAGCCATTTATGAAAGTACTTCTCAGCCGCGGGCTCTTTCGAAAGGAACGCCGCCTTCTCCTCCGGTGTGAACAGATAGTTACCGCCATCAATCGGTTGAGAGCCGATACCGATAGCGGGCACGTCCGACAAAGGCTTGCTTCTGTTCCAGATGAAAGCGTCGGGCGCGTTCTTCAGATAGGCGTTGAGCCGAGGAACGGCAATCCGGTCTTCGTCAGAATCGGGCGTCGCATGATAGAAAAGCGTCTTGTTCCCCGCTTCGCGGGAGAACCCGACGATGACGCAGAACACGTGTGCCTTGTCCGCCGCCTCGTTGTCCCAGCGGAAGGTGTTGTGTGCGAAATCGATATGGATGCCCATGTCATGAAGGGGTTTCCAGAGGTTGGCGACCTGCTCACCCTGGCAGATGGAGTTCGTCGAGACCAGGGCGCAGCGCGTGCGCTTCCCCTGCGTGAACCTCGCGGCCTTCATGTACCAGGCTCCGCAGTAGTCGATGTTGCCCGCGTTCTTCGCTCCGTCGAAGACCTCAAGCAGTTCAGATTTCTGCTCCTTGGACTGGTTGCGGGCCCCAAGGAAGGGCGGGTTGCCCACGAGGTAGGTGAGGTCGTCGGGGAACACCTCGGACCAATCGGTCCTGAGGGCGTTGCCCTCATGGAGGTTGCTAAGGCTCCTGAGCGGCAGGAAGTCGAAGTCATAGCCGACGTATATCTCCTGCGTCTTTCGGAGCATCTGCTCCTCGGTGATCCACAGGGCGGTCTTGGCAACCGAGACGGCGAAGTCGTTTATCTCGATGCCGTACAGCTGGTCCAGGGAGACGCGGACGGGGCTGTCCTGCGCAACGACGAGGGACGTCTGTCCCGCGTTGCCGGTCTCCTCGCTGAGCTCGTCCTCGATGATTCGGTTCTCGATGGTGCGCAGCTGCCGGTATGCCTCGGTGAGGAAGTTGCCCGAGCCGCACGCCGGGTCGCCGATGGTGATGGAGGCAACCTTGTCGTGCAGCCTCGCCAGGGCCTGCTTGCGCTTCACCGCCGTCCTCTCACCCTCGGCCTCGTGCAGCTCGTCCCACAACTCGTCGAGGAACAGCGGCTTCAGGCAGCGCTCGATGTTCTCAACGCTCGTGTAGTGCATGCCCCCGGCATGGCGCGTCTCGGGATTCAGAGTCCCCTCGAACACGCCACCGAAGATGACGCCCGAGATCTCGCGCCAGTCGAAGTCCTGAGAGGCGTCGGTGATGGCCTCAAGGATTTCCGGGGTCATCTGCGGGACGATGATGGAGGAGTCGGCGAACAGCCCACCGTTCACGTAGGGGAAGGCCGCAAGGTCCTCGTCCATGTACTCGTCCCGCTGGTCCAAGGGAGTATCGATGGTCTCGAACAGGTCGACCAATTTGCGACGGAGCTTCGCGGGGTCTCCCTCGCAGTACCTGCCGAACGCCTGATGCGATTGCAGGAGATCGGCGTCCTCGGCGTAAAGTAAGAAGATGATTCGGGTGATGAGAACGTTGAGCGAGCGCTGCTCCTCCTGGGCCCGCTCGTCCTTCTCCTCGATGTGATGGTACTGCTTGGCGAGAGCGTCATAGAGCCTGGAGACGTAAGCCCCAGCCTCGATTGAAAGCTGCTGTTCCTTGTGCAGGCGGCTCGTCTCGTTGGAAGTCAGGAATGAGAGCAGGTACAGACTGTCCGAGAGCTCTTCGAGGGAGAACTCCTGCACGGTGTCCTCGGGCCTCTCGTTGTCGAGGTCGTAAAGGCGGAAGGTCCCGAAGTTGCACGTCATCACCCAGCGCGGGCGCTCGGAGTACGGCAGGTGCCGCGCGTACCACATGGCCTGCTGGAGCGGCGTCTCCATGCCTCCGTTCCTAGGCTCGGGCTTGTCGAGGTCGATGCCCCACGACTTCTGCTCGCAGAGGAAGTTGTGGTCGGAGACGAACACGTCGATGCGTCGGCCTCTCACCTTGCGCTCAAAGTCGACGAAGCTATCTATGGTGTTGGACGGGATGCCCAGGACGTTTATGAGCAAGTCGACCCAGAACTTCTGCGTGTCCTGCTGCTCATTGTTGGAGCCCACGGGGATGGCGCCGAGGCGCTTCTTCCACCGCTTTACGAACTCCTTTGCCTCTTTCTTGCTGGCAGGCATACCGGACCTCCTGCGTCGTCGTCTCTTTCGGATAATTTTAAGGGGTAAGGGCAGTACCGCGATCGGAAGGGCGAGTTTTCAACGGTTCACGGCGTCGCAGGGTCCCGAGCGAAACCCGGAGACGCCGGGGACTGTTGGAAACTCGCCCATCTCACAGCAACGTCAACCTAGGTTTTCAACGCTTTGCATAGCCGAAGGGCCCCACATCCAGCCCGTAGGCTGTGGAAAGGGTTGAAAACCGGATATTTGGGTGAAATATCGGAGTGAAATATGTAGGCGAGCTGTTTTCATCATAGAACTTTCTTTCACCCCTTTTTCACCCCTTTATCGTCTATTTAGCCCTATCTATACAGAAGCAGGTCAGACGATTTATACCGTCTGACCTGCAATTTCTTCTGGTGCCCCCGGTGCGATTCGAACGCACGACACCCGCTTTAGGAGAGCGGTGCTCTATCCCCTGAGCTACGGAGGCATGTTGCACTAGTGTAGCAGATTTAAGCCGCCGCCATGCAGCGCATAGCCACTCTTCGGAGTAGTCATTGGGTACGCCCTTTAATGACTAGACGTTTAAGAACGTCGCAGGCGACTAGTTGCCTTTGTGAAAGAGGCTTTTGATGACGGAGGGGATGCTCTTGGCGCCCCTGGCCGTCACATCGATAAAATCGGGCGAACGCACGAGCTTATCCTCGTCGACGTACTTGCGGACTGCACGAAGCGTCTCTTTGTCGTCGCGCGTCGAAAACGTAAAGTGGCCGTTGTCCTTGGTGAAGATGGCAAAACGCGTAATCTTCTTGGTGCCGCGCAAAACCTCGGCGGCAATATAGTCGACCTCGTCCCACGGGATTTGAATATAATCCTCGGGATTGCGCTCGTTATAGTACTCAAACGCCTTATTGCCCACCATCACGTTACCGTGGCTGGTAAGCCCCATCAGGCAGGTTGCCGGCGTTGCCAGATCGACCGTGCTGTTCTGAGATTGCGCCATACGCGCCTCGCCCTCCAATAAAAACAATCGGACCGCATCCAGTGTACCCACCGGGTGCGGTCCGTTTCAATGGCTCAAAAGCCCTTACCTAGCAACTCTCGGTCTTAAGCCGAAGCGTGCTTACATGAAGCCGCAGAAGCGACCGATGATGCCGACGGCGAAGAGAGCCAGGATGATGACGATCGGGCTGACCTTCTTCTTGAGGAGCTTGCAGACCAGCAGGGTCAGGCACACGGCGGCAAGGCCGGGGATGAGCTGATCGAGGTTGGCCTGAAGCGTGGTGACCTTCATCTGATCAAGGGCGGTAGCACCGACGGAGTTGTACATCGTCAGCGCTTCCTTGATACCCTCGGAACCGGAGGGCAGGCTAGCCCAGTCGATAAAGGCGCCAGCAGACTGCTTGACCGTGGAGACGATCGGGGTGAAGGAAATGGACACCCAGCGCTCGACCAGGGCGCCGATGATGAACATACCCAGGATGGAAGCGCCCTCGGTGACCTTGCCCATCAGACCACCGGAGAGGTCCTTGGCGATGGAGGAGCCGACCTTGTAGCCAAACTCCTGCGTGTACCACAGGAAAGCGTAACGGATGATGTTCCACGCGAAGAAGAACAGCAGCGGACCGACGATGCTGCCGGACATGGCCAGGGAAGCGCCCAGAGCGCCCAGAATCGGGCGAAGGGTGAACCAGAAGACGGGGTCACCGACGCCGGCGAGCGGGCCCATCATACCGACCTTGACGCCCTGGATGGCGACGTCATCGATCGGAGCACCGTTGGCGCGCTCCTCCTCGAGGGCGAGGGTAACGCCAATGACGGGGGCGGAAACATAGGGGTGGGTGTTATAGAACTCCAGGTGGCGCTTAAGAGCGGCAATCTGGTCATCCTTGCTGGTGTAGAGCTTCTTGATCGCAGGGATCATTGCGAAGCACCAGCCGCCGTTCTGCATACGCTCGTAGTTCCACGAGCCCTGAAGGAACTGATGACGGAAGCAAACCTTCTTGCGGTCAGCCTTGGTGAGCTGAATCTTGTTCTCTGCCATATGTATCACTCCCCTCCTACTCGTAATCGTTCAGAATGTCGCCGAGCGGGTCGCCGGAGCCACCGCCCATGCCGCCACCCTGCTTGGCCAGATCCTTAAGGCCAAGGTAGATGAGGGCAAGGGAGATGCCGATGAGGCCAAGGGCGATCAGTGTGAGCTGAGAGATGGCAGCAAGGACAAAGCCGAGGATGAAGAACGGCCAGGTCTCCTTGGTGGCCATCATGTTGATGACCATGGCGTAACCGACGGAAGCGACCATGCCGCCGCCGACAGCCATGCCGCCGGACAGCCAGTCGGGCATAGCGTTAAGCGCGTTGGTAACGGCCTCGGCCGGAATGACGCACAGAAGCACTGCCGGGATGGCGATACGAAGGCCCTGCATGAGGATGGCAGCATACTGCCAGCGCTCGATGCCGGAGAAGTCGCCCTTCTCGGCGCAACCGTCCATGGCGTGAGCGATAGCGGTAGCAATGGTACGGCAGATCATGGTCAGGAACAGACCAGCGACCGACAGCGGGACGGCGACGGCGATGGCCGCGGTAACGGCCTTGGCCGAATCAGTGGCGCCGCCGTTGAGGGCGAGCACCATGATGATCGAAGAAGCGACCGAGGCCAGAGCGGCGTCAGGCGCGACGGCGGCGCCGACGTTAGCCCAGCCAAGGGCCATCATCTGGAGCGAACCGCCCAGGAGGATGCCCTCCTGAAGGTGACCGGTTACGAGACCGATAAGCGTGCATGCCACGAGCGGCTGATGGAACTGGAACTCATCCAGAATGCCTTCCATACCGGCAAGCAACGCGACAATCGCAACAAGCAGAATAGTGATTGCAGACATGTATCGGACCCTCCTTTACTATGCTTGAGCGGCCAGTTCGGCCTTAGCTTTCTTCAACATGGCGTCGAGATCCTCAGAAGCATCCGAAGGAACCTTGCGGACCTCGAACTTGACGCCCTTGGCCTTGAGGGCCTCGAGGGTCTTAACGTCGTCATCGCCCATAGCGACGGCGTTGGTGACGACGACCTTGCCCTTGGAGTGAGCCATGGAACCGATGTTGACTTCCTTGATGTCGACACCGGCCTCGATGGCCTTGAGCAGGTCCTGCGGGTTCTCGAAGAGCAGCATGGCCTTGGTGTCACCAAAGCGCGTGTCCTTGACGACCTCGGCCATCTTCTTGATGGGCACGACGTTGGCATGGACTCCCGGAGGGGCAGCCTGCTCGATCATGGTCTTGCGGAGCTCGTCGTGAGCAACGCCGTCGGAAACCACGATGATGCGGTTGGGGTTGATCTGCTTGGTCCACGTGGTGGCCACCTGACCATGCAGCAGACGGGTGTCGATACGGACGTGGGCAATCTTGATGTGCCCGTCGCCGATGACCGTTCCCGGAGGGATGGCGCCTGCAGGAGCAGCGGCGGCCACAGCCGGCTTCTTCTCCTCGGGCTCAAGAGACTCGGGCTTGACGCGCACGCCAGCCTTAGCCTCAGTCACGAGATGTTTTGCGATCGCATGTGCAGTGTTCTTTGCGTCAAAGCGCTGCGAATATGCCTCGATGAGCATAGGCAGGTTGACACCGGTGACGATAGCCCAGGAATCGTGGCCCTCGATGAGCCCGCTGATCTGGTTGAACGGCGTGCCGCCCCACAGATCAACGAGGAAGAGCACCTGCTCCTGGTCCTCGAAGGAAGCGATTGCTTCCTCGACCTTGGCACGGAAGTCGTCGGGGCCCATGCTCGGCTCGAGCGAGACCACGGCAACAGACGGCTGATCGCCAAAGACCATCGAGCCCGTCTGCTTGATTCCAGCTGCCAAGTCCCCGTGGCTAGCAAGAACAATACTTACCATCACATAACCTCCTTTTTGTCTACGTATTTCCTACACGACATGAAAGGAGTATACCTGTTCGTCTTGTGGATTTATAGCTAAATTCGCAAACGGTTGCATTATTTGTTTAAACGTCTATTTTTGTTACAAGTTGATTACGTTACTGCTTTTCGACTCATTACCCGCCAAAGCGTCACTCATCAAGCCACGTACTTTACAGGCACAAACAGGCTGTTCATTAATAACGATTTTAAGCAAGTGCGAATGTACTTGTACTACTGCTATTTTGTTTAAACAGACATGACTTGACTATTTGCGCGACTTATGATCTACGAAACCACTCAAAAAAGTTGCGGTGGAATAGTTCTTGTTTAAGAGCCAGAAGGCTGGATTTAGGAACTATTTCACCGCAACTTATAGGGAATCCTAGACGATGTGGAGGGGGTGGGCGGCATCGACGGCGTCGGGAGCGTCGGAAGGGCCATCGGGGACAGCGCCTGCCGGGTCCTCGTCGGGGGTCTCGATCTGCTTGATCATGACCTCCTGGCCCTGGAGCAGATAGGTATCGCCGCTACCGCAATGAGGACAGGTCTTGCCATGCTCGACCGTCGCGTAGTCGCGGCCGCACACCTTGCAATGCGTCACGGCCTCGACGGGCTCCACAATAAGCTCCGCGCCCTGCGCGATGGGCTTTTTATCTGCCGCCCAGCGCCAAGCGTCGAGCAGCAAGTCGGGAACGACGCCCGAGACCTCGCCCAGCAGCAACGTCACGCTCGAAACGCGACTCACGCCATTGGCGCGCGCCACGTTCTCGACATCGCGAATGATGTGGTAAACGATTCCGAGCTCGTGCACTTTTAATTCCTTCCGCCGTTCCCGTTATGACTACTTACTTGCGACCGAATTTAATCTTGATGGCGCGCTTGAGCGCGTACTTACCCAGGCTTGGGAGCTTTTGCTCGTATTTGACCATCGTGGAGCACTCGGGGCGATCGCGATCCAGGCGGATGGCATCGAACGCGCACTTGGTGGTGCACAGGCCGCAGCCGATGCACTTGTTGGGATCGACGATCGAGGCACCGCAGCCCAGGCAGCGGGCGGTCTCGGCGCGCACCTGCTCCTCGGTAAAGGTCTCGACGTACTCGCTAAAGGGTGCAGCCTTCTCGCGGTCGCGGTCGACATGCGCCACCTCGCGGCTCGCGTTGTCATAGCTCTCAATCACGACATCGTCGCGGTCGAGCGCGGTGTAGTGGCGCTGGTTGCGGCCGATGGTGAGCGTGGAGCCCGGCTGCACAAAGCGATGGATGGACACGGCGGCCTCGTGACCGGCGGCAATGGCGTCGATGGCAAAGCTCGGACCGGTGTAGACGTCGCCGCCCACAAAGATGTCGGGCTCAGCGGTCTGATAGGTCTGGGGGTCGGCAAGAGCACCCTGGCCGCGGCCGAGCTCCACCTTGGAGCCAGCCAGCAGGTCGCCCCACACAATGGACTGGCCAATCGACATGACCACGCGGTCGGCATCGACGCGGCGCAGATCGTTCTCGTCGTACTCGGGCGCAAACCGGCCCTCGTCGTCAAAGACACGCGTGCAGCGCTTGAAGGTGATACCGCACACACGACCGGCCTCGTCCAGGTGAACCTCCTTGGGGTCCCAGCCGCAGCTGATGTGAGCGCCGTCCTCAACGGCCTCGCGACGCTCCTCCTCGCTGGCGGGCATCTGGGCCTCGCTCTCCAGGCAGAACATCTCAACGTGCTCGGAACCCAGACGGCAGGCGTTGCGCGCGACGTCGATGGCCACGTTGCCGCCGCCCACCACGATGGTGCGGCCGGGCAGCGCGTCGATCTTGCCACTGTTGACCTCGCGCAAAAAGTCGACGGCCACGGTCACGTCCTCGGCATCCTCGCCCGGAATACCGGCAAGGCGGCCGCCCTGGCAGCCAATAGCCACGTAGAAGGCCTTAAAGCCCTGCTCGCGCAGCTCGTCGAGCGTCACATCGCGGCCGACCTCCACGCCATAGCGGAACTCGGCACCCATCAGGCGAATGATCTCGACCTCGGCCTCGATAACGTCCTTCTCCAGCTTAAAGCTGGGAATACCATAGGTAAGCATACCGCCCGGGCGCTCGTTCTTCTCGAACACGACAGGCTTGTAGCCCTTCTCGGCCAGGTAGAAAGCGCAGGACAGGCCGGCCGGACCGGCACCGATGATGGCGATCTTCTGATCGAAGCCGCCAGCGCGCGTCGGCGTCACCACGGGCGGGACATAGCGGGTCGCGGCATCAAGATCGCGCTGGGCGATGAAGTTCTTGACCTCGTCGATAGCCACGGCGGCGTCCACACGGCCGCGGGTGCAGGCGTCCTCGCAGCGGCGGTTGCACACACGGCCGCAGATGGCGGGCAGCGGGTTCTCGCGCTTAATGAGTGCTAGGGCCTCGTCATAGCGGCCCTGCGCCGCGAGCTTCAGGTAGCCCTGAACGGCAACGTGCGCGGGGCAGGCCGTCTTGCAGGGCGCGGTGCCGGACTCGTGCGTCTCGATGCGGTTGTCGTTGCGGTAGTTGGGCGACCACCTGGTGTGGTCCCACTTGGTGGCATCGGGCAACTCCTGGCGCGGATACTCGGGCACCTGTCCGCCCGCCTTCTTGCTGCAGAGCTTTTGGCCCAGCTTGGCGGCGCCGGCCGGACACACCTCAACGCAGCGACCGCAGGCCACGCACTTATCCTTCTCGACCTTGGCGACATAGGCCGAGCGCGACAGGTTGGGTGTGTTGAACAGCTGCGAGGTGCGCAGGGCGTAGCACACGTTGACGTTGCAGTTGCAGATGGCGAAGATCTTGTTCTCGCCGTCGATATTGGTGATCTGGTGCACAAAGCCGTTGTCCTCGGCCTGGCGCAAAATGTCGTAGACCTCCTCGCGCGTCACATAGTGGCCGCGGTCGGTCTCGACCACGTAGTCGGCCATATCGCCCACGGCAATGCACCAGTCGGCGGGGTCGTCGGCGCAACCCTCGCCCATCACGCGACGGCTCGCGCGGCAGCTGCAGGTGCTGGCGGCATACTTACCCTCGTATTTGTCGAGCCAATGCTCGATATGCTCAATAGGCACCGAGGTGCTCGCGGCGTCGATGGCCTTCTCGACTGGAATGACGTGCATGCCGATACCGGCGCCTCCGGGCGGCACCATCGGCGTGGCCTTGGACAGCGGTCCCTTGGACGCCTGCTCAAAGAACTTGGCGTAGACCGGGTGCTCTTCGAGCTGGCTCACGCGCATGTTGAGGAACTCGGCGGAACCCGGTACCAGCATGGGCAGCACCCACTGCTTGGCGCGCTCGGGGTTTTCCCAGTTGTACTCGAGCAGACCCGTGTAGCTCATGTCGTCGAGCATCTTCTCGATCTGAGCCTCGGGCATGCCGGTGAGCTTGACCATCTCGGGCAGCGTGTAGGGACGGCGCATCTTCATCTTGCAGAGCACCTCGGCCTGCTCGTCGGTCGCGGCCTCGGCAAACGACCAGTACTCGTAGCCCAGCAGCTCGTCGCGATGCAGCAGTCGGTTGGTGCAATGCTCGCACAGCTTGACAATGGCCTCGCGCGGATGCTCCGGCAGCGGCGGCACGAACTCCGAACCGATATCGGGCTCGGTGTAGCTAATCCCCGGTCCGTTGAGAATCATAGTCGTCCCTTCTCTTGCCGCAGCCTGGCAGGCACGCAGCGCCCCTCTTTTTACGGGCTCGACATGCCCCCCACGCCGTTCACCCGTTATTGTTGACATTGTGTCAAAAACAGTATTGACGAACCGTCAACAATATTCAAGACTGTTAGGCGAACGGTCAGGCTCAAACGGATGAAAGGCGGCAAGCACATGAGCAGTAACGCAGCGAACACCTCTGTGGCCGACGCCGTCCCCGCGCCCGACAGCACGGCAAAGCGCTTGACGGGCGACGAACGCCGTCGCGAGATCCTCGATGCCGTGCGCACCGTGAGCTCCGAGCTGGGCGTGTCTCATCTTTCGGTGTCGGCCGTGACCAAACGCGCCGGCTGCACGCGCTCGCTGTTCTACCACTACTTCGCCGATATGGACGCCGCCGTCACCGCCGTCATGGACGAGGCAATCGACGGTTTTATCTCCGAGCTCGAGCAGTGGAACGCCAGCCGCACGGTTGGCGACATCGAAGGCGCACTCGACACCGTCGCCCCGCTCTTTAAGCACCTGGTCGTGAGCGGCCACGAGCTGCCAAGCACGCTCACCTCGAGCAGCGGCGCGCTCTACGGCGGCTTTTTGCACAACGTGGTCCAGCGCGTGGCGCAGTATATCTGCGACACCACCGTGGTGGATTTTGTCACCCATCATGAGCTACGCATCGACCATGTCTACGAGACGTTCTACACCCTCATCATGGGACTGTTGATGTATATCCGCACGCACCCCGATGTGCCCGACGAGACGGTCAAGGAGATTATCGCCTCGACGCTCCACATCGAGGGCTATACCGCCAAGTATCCGGAGCGCAAGCCCCAGAACTGACGACATTTGGCCAAACTGCCCGCGATCAGAAGAGGGGCCGCGAGCGTGTGAAAGGAGAGCAGCATGCTGTTCGATGTTTGGGGTAGCGATACCCTTATCCACTGGGCCGGCTGGGCCATGGTCTTTATTGGCCTCATCGTGCTCAACGAGGTCGGCCGCCGCACTAAGCTGGGCGCGGCAATCATCTTTGGCGTGGCTCCGCTGGCCATGACCATCTACTGCGTCGCCATCGCCATCGGCGTTTCGCAGGGTGCCGAGTGGGCGCTCACCAACCCCACCCATGTGTACCAGAACAGCTGGTTCCACTACGCCAAGGTATACGCGGCGCTGGCCGGTTGCTGGGGCTTCATTGCCATTAAGTACCAGTGGGGAAAGATCGGCAAGGCGCATTGGTTCCGCGCGTGGCCGTTTGTGATCGTCGCCATCAACATCTTGATCGCCGTCGTGTCCGACTTCGAGAGCGCCTATCACTTCTTTGTCCTGGGCCAGTCCACCTGGGTCACTTCCGAGGGTGCCACACAGCTTGCCGGCTGGAACAACGTGTTCAACGGCATCGCCGGTCTCATCAACATCTTCTGCATGACCGGCTGGTGGAGCGTCTACGCCTCCGAGGATCAGACCGACATGTTGTGGCCCGACATGACTTGGGTCTACATCATCGCCTACGATATCTGGAACTTCTGCTACACCTACAACTGCCTGCCCACCCACTCCTGGTTCTGCGGCTTTGCGCTGCTGCTGGCGCCCACCGTCGCCGCCTTTATCTGGAACAAGGGCGGCTGGATTCAGAACCGCGCCTTTACGCTTGCTATTTGGTGCATGTTTGCCCAGGTGTTCCCGTACTTCCAGGAGGAGTCCATCTTTGTGACCCACTCCACGCTCGACCCCGGCGCCGCCACCGCGGTCTCGATTGCCGCGCTGATCGCCAACGTCGCCGCGATCATCTACATCGCCTACCGCGCCAAGAAGCTCGGCCGCAATCCCTACAAGCAGGATGTCTTTGAGGGCACCAGCGATTGGGAGAAGGCTACTGCTCGCCGCGCCAAGGTCGATTACGCTCACGCCGAGTAACGCGCCTGACGCAAACATCGCTTGAGCACGAAGCAGCATAGCCGGCTCCGTGCAACTCAACGCATCGCAGAGCCCCCGGAATGTGATTCGTTCGCGTTCCGGGGGCTTTTTGCTGCCGCGAGGGTGCGACTGAACGATGCGCTCGGGTTAAATCGAATCTTATATTTCGCATGCGCTTTATATAGCTCTATTTTTGGGTACAGTGTTGAGCCGATATTGCATTGGGGGATATATGAGCGATGAGACGCGTGGCCGCGAGGATGCGGCCCAGGATGCGGAAGCATGTGCCGAGGCCCTGGAGAGCCTTGACCGGATTGCGCTAGACGAGCTCTCGTTGAGCGATTCGGCCGTCGACACGCAGGACGAGGCGCGCGAAGGCACCGAGGACGAAGACAGCGACGCCAAAGACGCTCCTAACGAGGCCGAGGCCGAAGCCGAACAGGACGATAGCAAGGGCGACGACCAGCCGGAATCCGACTCGGGAGAAGAGACCGTCCTACTTGGCGGCTTGCCTGCCGACGACTCGCTCACCCGCGAGCTCCCCGGCCTGGGCTCCGCGCCTGCCGTAGACGAGACCATCGCCATGGGCGATATTCCCCTGCCGTCCGTTCCCTCGGCACATGAGGCCGAGGCCCGTCACCGCAAGATGTCGCCCAAGCGACGCAACCTGATGGTGGCAGGCGTTGTTGCCGCCGCGCTCGTCGCCGGCGGCGCGGGCTATGCGGCTTGGAACGGATACCAGCAAGAGCAGGCCGCCGTGGTTGCCGCAAACGCCCATACCATGATGTCGGTGCAAATTGGCGTACATGCCGCGGGGCTCGACTGCTCCACCGGCTCAAAGATCCCCGTGCAGGTGAGTGGCCAGGACTCCGACGGCTCTTCTGTGAGCGAAACGCTCTACGTTGACGAGCACGGTCGCGGCATCAAGCTGCTGCCCGGTGACTATACGCTCTCCATCGCTGGGTCCCCCATCGCAGCCGACGGTACCATTTACACCGTGCCGACCACCAAGGCGCAGGTCAGCGTAAAGAGCGACGGGCAGGACCTGAGCGCTCAGGCATCCTTTAAGCTTAAGGTACCTTCAGCAGACACGGTGACCGACGACCAGATCGATGCCGCGGCCAAATATGCCGAGGAGGGCGGTTGTAGCTCTGCCGCAGCCGCCAAGATACTTCAGCAGGCGGCAACCGCTCGCCGTGATGCCGCCGCCAACGCCGTGAGCGCGAGCGAAGCGCAGGCCGCGCGCGATGCCGATGCTCGGCATAAGGCGACGGATCTGTATCAGCTCGATATCCCCGTCGAGTGGTACGGTAAGGTTGCTACCTGGCAAAATGGCAGCACGCTGTGCATCTATCTGGGCAATGACGCCAATACGCCAATCGTGACGCTTGTCGCAGTGCGCGACGGCGAGACCTTTACGCCCGACGACGGCGATACGGTTTTGGGCACGGTCAGCCTAGGCAACGGCTACACCGTCTACGCCAGCGGCCCCGTCTATCCGTACGTGGTGCCCCAGACCATCAACGGACGCACGCAAGACCCCGTGTCGACCTACCCCATGGATACGGCGATTGAGCTTGTCGAGCTTACGACCGGCAACCGCTACACCTATAGCCAGATCAAGAACGTGCTGGTCGGCAAAGACGGCAAGGCTGACGCCGCGACCAAACTCGAGACCGACTACCTCGCCCAGATTCTGATGCCGAGCATCAAAGCCCAGGACTAGTCTGGCGCATCATGGTGCTCCCCAACCGTGATGAAGGGGCCAGGAGGTCCTGGCCCCACGATCCGTAGATGATTAGGCAAGGAGCCACTTCCATGCGGGCACAACGTGTACCACACCGTGTTCGCATGGAATATCGGCCTGCTCATCCATGGTAACGATTGCCGACTCGCCAAGATCGAACTGGGCCATCGAGGCATCAAGCGCGGCAATTTCGCGCTCGCGCGTTTTCTCACTTGCCATATCCACACTCACCTGAATCAGGCTATAAGCCCGCATGAGAAGTGCGTCCCCAGCCACAAAGTCCACCTCATGGCTTTTGCTCTTCTCTTTGATCAGCAGGCGGCAGACCGAGCCGGTCCTCACCGCGGGAGTCCTTCTTCTTAGCGCATTGAACACTGCGGTCTCGAGCCTCTGACCCTGGTCCAATGCCGATGCGGGAGAGAATGCTCCAAACATCGCAGGATCGACAGCGTAGACCTTAGACGCAGACCGCATGTTATTTGCCAGTGAACGCGTGAACTCCGGCACGGAGAACAGCAGGTAGGCATCCTCATAATACTCAAGTAAGTCGCTGAGCGAATTACGACTGACGGGTATCTGCCTGCTCTTGAACTCGTTGTACACTTTGTTCACCGACAGCTCTCGTCCCGAAGATGCCATACACCGCGTTAGGAACAGCGATGCCAGGCGAGGGTTCTTGACGTCGTAACGCTCAACGACGTCCATAGCGACCGTTCGCGAAGCATATTCCTGTAGCAGCTGAATCGCGTCTGCGGGCGTCTGCTCAAGCGTCGCGATGAATCCCCCTCGTTCAAGATATCCGATCAGATGATGTCGAAGCAGCGCTGCATCGCTTGGGGAAAAGGTCGCATCTGGCTCGAAAACGCTCCCCGTCTTATATCGAACGTATTCCGAAAAACTCAACGGAAAAAGCTCCCGTATAAGAGAACGACCCCTGAACTCGCTCTTAAGCTCTGAGGACAGCATCTTAGAAGAAGATCCCGTCACATAGACGGTCGCTTTCTCCGTATCGACTACACGCCGCAGAAACGCACCCCATTCGGGAATTTCCTGGATCTCGTCAAAGAAAATGTAAGCGCCCTCGGTTCGAGCAGCAGGATACAGCGCATAGAACGTGTCGAGCACGTCCGCCAGCAGCGATGACTCATACGGGCGCAAGCGCTCGTCCTCAAAATTAAAGTAAAGCATCCGGTCAAGCTCGACGCCCCGGCCCTGAAGCCGCTGCATCTCCTGATACAGGCGATACGTCTTTCCACAACGGCGGGCCCCCACAACCACATTTACGACGTTGTCGCGCTTTGGCTCCTGTGGGTTTCCCAGATCAAGGTCTCGCTCAAAGACCTGCGGAACCCCCTGCTGTTCAAAGTCCTTTATTTTCTGGGCGATCAAGTCGTTGAATGCCATGATTCTCCAATCTTGCTCTCTAGCTAATCAAAATTATACTGATTCTTGATTAATTAGAGAGCAAGATTGTGTGTAGCTTGATTAACACTTAAGCAAGTTTTTCACTGTTATTGCTCCGAAGGATATCGAGTGGCTAAGAGGACAACCGAGCTCGAATGAGACTCCCCGAGCAGTCAATTTGGGACGGGGCTTTTTTGACTACCCTCCCCCTGTAGAAAAATCCCTAACGCAGTTGCGGTGAAATAGGGACTGTTTTTGCTGGTCAAACCGCAAAACAGTCCCTATTTCACCGCAACTTATTGGTGGCCTTTTGGGTGGCACTTAGCGCCACGGATCGGCTTCGAACATCGGCTCGCGCTCGGGGCGGCGATCGCTGTAGGGATCGTAACCGTCATCGTCCTCGTTCTCGGCACGGATATAGGGGTCGCGCGGCTTGGGCGCCGGTTTGGACGTGGGTTTGAGCGCCGGCGCGCTTGTCTTGATCTCGTCTTTCATCTGCATAGCTCCTCGCATCGCATCCGTTCAACATCATCGATTGTCGCACGAAAAAGGGCGGCGGACCCAATTGGATCCGCCGCCCTTGGCGTTTAGAGACGGCTGGCAGATTTTAAGGCATGTCCCATAAATCTACTCGGCGTCGGGGACCTCGTAGGTGGCCGCCGGCGTGTTGTCGCACACGACGGTAAAGCCGCCGTCCTTGTCGGCATCGACCGTCACCTGATCGCCCTCGCGCACCGTGCCGTCGATGATGGCGGCGGCGATGGCGTCCACGACCTCGCGCTGGACCAGGCGCTTGAGTGGGCGGGCGCCAAAGACCGGGTCCAGGCCGCCCACGGCGAGCATCTGCTTGGCCGCTGGGGTGATGGCAAGCGTCATGCGCTCCTTGGCCAGACGCGCGCGGACGTCGGCGAGCTGGATGTCGACGATCTTCTCGATCTGCGCCATGCCGAGCGGATGGAACACCACGATATCGTCGATACGGTTGAGGAACTCGGGGCGGAAGGTCTGAGCCATGGCCGCGTCGACCTGATGGCGCATCTCCTCCTCGTCCTTGCCGGAAAGCTCGGCGATAGCCTTGGAGCCCACGTTAGACGTCATGATGATAATCGTGTTCTTGAAGGACACCTGGCGACCCTGGCCATCGGTCAGACGGCCGTCGTCGAGCACCTGCAACAGCACGTTAAAGACATCCGGATGAGCCTTCTCCATCTCGTCGAGCAAGATCACGGAGTACGGACGACGGCGCACGGCTTCGGTGAGCTGGCCGCCCTCGTCGTAACCCACGTATCCCGGGGGCGCGCCGATCAGACGCTGGACGCTGAACTTCTCCATGTACTCGGACATGTCGATACGCACGAGCGCGCGCTCGTCATCGAACAGGCACTCGGCTAGCGCCTTGGCGAGCTCGGTCTTGCCCACGCCGGTGGGGCCCAGGAAGAAGAAGCTGCCGATGGGCTTGTCCGGGTCGGAGAGACCCGCACGGCTGCGGCGCACGGCCGCGGCCACGGCGGAGACGGCCTCGTCCTGACCGATGACGCGCTTATGCAGCTCGCCCTCCAGGCCCTTGAGCTTGTCGAGCTCGCCCTGCATCATCTTGGACACGGGCACGCCGGTCCAAGCGCTCACGACCTCGGCGATCTCATCGGAGGTCACCTGTTCGTTGAGGCCCTCGCCGTCCTGCTGCTTTTGTGCCTCGAGCGCGGCCTCGGAATCCTGAATCTGCTGCTGCAGGCCCGGAATCACGGAGAAGCGCAGCTCGGACGCACGGCCCAGGTCGCCGTTGCGCGTCGCGCGCTCCTCTTCGCTCTTGGCCTCGTCAAGCTGCCCCTTGAGCTCCTGCACGTGGTCGATGGCGTTCTTTTGGTTGAGCCAGCCGGCCTTTTGCACGTTGAGCTTTTCCTGGACCTCGGCAATCTCTTGGCGCAGGGCCTCCAGACGCTCCTTGGAGGCGTCGTCGGTCTCCTTCATGAGCGCCTGCTCCTCGATCTGCAGCTGGGTAAGCTGACGCGTGGTGGCGTCGATCTCGACCGGCATGCTGTCGAGCTCCATGCGCAGGCGGCTTGCGGCCTCATCGACCAAGTCGATGGCCTTGTCGGGCAGGAAACGGTCGGCGATGTAGCGATCGGAGAGGTCGGCAGCCGCCACGAGCGCACTATCGGTGATATGCACGCCGTGGAAGATCTCGTACTTCTCCTTGAGGCCACGCAGAATCGAGATGGTGTCCTCGACGGTGGGCTCGGAGACCATCACGGTCTGGAAACGACGGGCGAGCGCCGCGTCCTTCTCGATGTACTTGCGGTACTCGTCAAGCGTGGTCGCGCCGATCGCGTGCAGGTCGCCACGGGCGAGTGCAGGCTTCAGGATGTTGCCGGCGTCCATGGAGCCCTCGGTGGCACCCGCGCCCACGATGGTGTGGAGCTCATCGATGAACAGGATGACCTTGCCCTCGGACTTCTGTACCTCCTTGAGCACGGCCTTCAAGCGGTCCTCGAACTCACCACGGTACTTGGCACCGGCGACCAGCGCGCTCATGTCGAGCTCGATGAGGTCGCGGTCGCGCAGCGTGCTCGGCACGTCGCCGGCCACGATACGCTGGGCGATGCCCTCGACGATGGCCGTCTTGCCGACGCCCGGCTCGCCAATGAGCACGGGGTTGTTCTTGGTGCGACGGGACAGGACCTGGATGGTGCGGCGAATCTCATCGGTACGGCCGATGACCGGGTCGAGTTTGCCGGCGCGGGCGAGGTCACAGATGTTGCGACCGTACTGCTCCAGCGCCTCAAACTGCGTCTTATCCTCGGCAGACGTCACGCGGTCATCGCCACGCAGTTCCTCGTAGACTTGCTCGATGCGCTCCTTGGTCACGCCGGCATCGCGCAGCACGCGGCCCGCCTCGCCCTTGTCCTCGGCAAGTGCCATCAGTAGATGCTCGGTCACTACAAAGCTGTCGCCCATCTTGGTGGCCTTCTTCTCGGCCTTTTCGATGACACGGACGAGCTCGTTAGACAGACCCATCTGCTGACCCTCGCCCGAAACCTTGGGCGCGTGGTCGATGGCATCTTGCGTGGAGCGTGCGAGCTGAGCCGGGTCGGCACCGATGCGCTCGATAATCACGGAGATATTGCGCTCACCGGCACCGAGCAGGGCAGACAGCAGGTGAATCGGCTCCACAGCGCCGGCCTGTGCATCGGCAGCCGTGCTCATGGCGGTCTGCAACGCCTCGCGCGACGTCATTGCTAGCTTATCGATTCTCATGGAATCACCTCTCTTGGGGTGGCCGCCCTACGGGGCGGCTTCACGTTGTTCGAGAAGTATTGTTGCCAGCTTTGTACGATCTTATACACAAATCTAAGTCTCTATATATAAGATTTTCTGAGTGATTAAGAGATAGGGTACTGAGATGTCAGCCCGCCGCTGCCCAGGCGCACTACCATCTCGATCTGTAACATCTAGCAGCCATTTTTGGTCCTAGGTGTTACAGATCGAGATGAAATGCTCAGCGGCGCCCGTTTATCTAAATCTGTAACAACTACTCGGCAAATAGGGCCCTATCTGTTACAGATTGAGACAAACCGAGAACTACTACAAAGGGGACGGGTACCTTTGTGGTGGTTGCAGTCTCTATTTACTTGCCGAACCCGTGCTTCCCGATTCGCCGCTCCAGGGCATCTCATCCTCGAAGAGCCATATGCGGGCAGACCCACTATCGCGTGCAGTCTGCGGGTCGGGCAAGCAGGTCTGTTCATAGGCATCTTGGATACACTGACCCATAAAATCGTTGAGCTCGGCCTGGTCGCCCTCCATGACATAAGCTGCATCGCCGGCCATGATGTAAATACCCGGACCCTCATTGCCCTCGTAACCCGGATCGTACGAGACATCACATAACTTTGCGCCGTTTGCAGTGTCCAGCTCGATGGAAGAGTGACATCCGCCAACCATGTCGTTCGCTTTTGCCCGATAGGACGCATATCCGTACCAACGCTTAAATGTTTTGCCCTTGAGTAGCTCGGACGCCCTATCGATCAGGCTTGTATCCGTGGTATAGCGCATGGCCCCAAGCTGAATACTCGGATAATTGCTAATACCCAGCACAGCCGGCTGCTCATCAAAATCAACGGTAATGGTCTCGGGCTTGTCGTCGCCGGTCAGAAGTTCGACAGATTGAGCCACAGGCTTGACCAACGGCTCCGTCACCGCAGCAGGTAGAAATGCCATACCGACAGCGCCCGCGCCAACCACAGCGATCGCAAGCGCCAAGACAATCAATCCAATACGGGCAGAACGGCTCACGGCAAAACACCCCACAATGCAAACCTTCGCCACCTGCACTAATGATACCGCCAGCTAACACTATTACCAAAAGAAGCCGCGCGCTCCTCACCACCACAAAGGGGACAGGCACCTTTGTGGTGGTTTTCGACGCTAACGGTCGACCATCTCGCGCCATGAGATTAAACTTGAATTGTTCTCTGAACATATCCATTTCTGCCTATCCTCAACAGATCTTTGTCTCGAGGAGCGCATATGAAGCCGCCTCATTCCACCGGTCGCAACGTCATCGCCATTCTCGCCATACCCATCGTGATGCTCTTCCTTATCGTCATCACGCCCTTTTCTTTTGGTATCGCCTCGCCCTTCGATCTTTGCGGGATGATCGACGCCGGCTCGCGTGCCACCTCGCTCTCCTTTGTCTGCCGTGGCGTGTTCTACGAATATGCAATTCCCACCGGAAGTTGGCAGTCCAAGTTACCGTTGCTCGGCAAGGTCGACGGATGCTCCCCCTATTTTTGCCTTGAACCTCAGGCGCTAAACTATCTGATCGACGACCAGCCACTCGACTCCATCACCCTCGCCTACGACTACGCACCAAACACCGATGAGCGCCACATGAACCAAGTCCTCGACAAGCTGCTTGGACAGTGCGGGCTCACCGCGGAAGCCGGTCGAACCATCTATAGCAACCGGAAATTAAAGCGAACAGAACTCCGCCGTGTCGGAAAAATCAAAGGGCGAAACGGGGCCGCCTACTGGGATGCCTGGGCAACACGCGACAAGGGCGAATTCGGACACAGCACCTATATGGTCACTGTCTACACCAAAGACGGAATTAAGGACAATGTTGACGATTTCGCGTCATCCAAACTCGGCATCCCCAAAACAACCAAACCCGCCAGCCCGGATGAAATCCTGTAGGGACGCTCATTAGAATGTCGTTCAACGAGCACGGCAACATCGAGCTCGCCCCCCACCACCACAAAGGGGACAGGAGCCTTTGTGGTGATCTTCGGCCCCGGCGTTCACCATCTCAATCCATAACATCTAGCGGCCGTTTTTGGGTCCAGATGTTACGGATCGAGATGAATTGTTCAGCGGTGCCCGTTTATCTAGATCTGTAACAACTACTCGGCAAATAAGGGTCTACCTATTACAGAACGAGACAAACCGCGACCGCCACAAAGGTGCCTGTCCCCTTTGTGGCGGTTTTCGACAAAAAAGAAGCCGCCCCGATAACAGGAGTGGCTTCAAGCAAGTCTATTTTTAGCGTCCCTCAAGACCCAACGAGAACGTCGCGGTAGCCCCGGCCACACCTTTCCCTCGGGCGACCCTCGCGAAGCGCGTGAGCACGAGGGAAAGGTGTGTCCGGGGCGTACAGCAACGTTACTCGGCAGCGGCCTTGAACTTGTTGTAGTTGATCAGGCAGCCGGCCTTGACGATGGCGCGCTCCTCGGCCGTCATGTCGGCAATGTAGAGCTCAATCTGCTCGACCGTGCCGTCGGCGCGCACCACGTAAGCGGCGATGTTCTGCAGATCGCCGTCGAGCGCGGCGCGGATACCCGGCACAAAGACGTAGTCGCCTACCTCAAAGTTAGGCTCGGCCTCCATCTGGAAGGGCACCATGCCCCAGTTCATCACGTTGGAGCGATAGCGCTTGGTGGCGTACTCGTGGACGATGTTGGCCAGGCCGCCGATGACGCGCTGGCAGCTCGCAGCCTGCTCGCGGGCAGAACCGTCGCCGGGCTTCTTGGCATAGAGCATAGAGCCGTACTCGGTCGCCTTGGCATCGGCCGCGACGCCGGCGCCGGCCAGTGCCTCAAACACGCCGGCAAGCTCGACATCGAGCGCCGCCAGGTCGCCTGCGGCCTCGCCGGCCACGCGGCGCTTCTCCACGGCGTCGACTTCCTTGGAACGACCCACGTAGGCAGGGTCACGGCGGCTGAGCGTAAACTCGGCCAGGCCCAGCGGGTTGGAGCGGAAGGAACTCGTCTCACCCGAAGGAATGAGCTCGTCAGTCGTGGTGACCGGGTCCATGATCTTGGAGCACACCTTGAGCAGGATATCGTCGCCGAGAGGCTCCATCGCGGGCCACGGCTTGATGTTGGGGCCCTCGACCAGCTCGTCGGCAGGCTCCGCCTTGCCAAAGCCCCAGTACACGCGCTTTTTGTACGGCGCGTCGTCAAAGGTGTACTCGCAGGCCTCATCCCAAGTCTCCTCGGGCAGATCGGTCGCCGGCGTCAGGACGCCGCCGTTGGCAGCCGTCGCCGCAATGGAGCGAGCGTCCATCAGGGCCACGGCGCTCAGCTGGCCATTGCCCGGCTTGGAACCCTCGCGGTTGGGGAAGTTGCGCGTGGTGTGGCGGATGGACAGGCCGTTGTTGGCGGGTGTGTCGCCGGCGCCGAAGCACGGGCCGCAGAATGCCGTGCGCACGATCGCGCCGGCCTCCATAAGGTCGTAGATAT
Organism: uncultured Collinsella sp.; assembly: GCA_900542335.1. Taxonomy (GTDB): domain Bacteria; phylum Actinomycetota; class Coriobacteriia; order Coriobacteriales; family Coriobacteriaceae; genus Collinsella. The sequence goes on along the minus strand of UQNG01000030.1, from coordinate 1,506 downwards.
AGCCGCGGCGTGTAAGCTCGAGTGCCACGGGCTGGCTCGTGGGATAGACCGACAGCGAAAACTCGCCGCAGCCGGTGCTGGCGCCCTTGAGCACGCGGGCGGCCTGGACCACGGAGTCGTAGTTGCCGCCCGAGCAGCCGGCGATAACGCCCTGCTGCACGCGCAGCTTGCCGTCGACGATCTTGTCGAGCAGGCTAAAGTGCGTCTTGCCTTCGCCGATCTTGGCAGCCTCGAGCTCCACCTCATGCAGGATGTCCTCGAGGTTCTCGTTGAGCTCGTCGATCTCGAAGCCGTTGGAAGGATGGAACGGCAGCGCGATCATGGGCTTGATGCTCGACAGGTCAACCTCGACGCAGCCGTCGTAGTAGGCGACATCGGCGGGCTTGAGCTCGCGGTAGTCGTCGCCGCGGCCGTGCATGGTCAAAAACGCGCGCGTGTCCTCGTCGGTGGCCCAGATGCTCGACAGGCAGGTGGTCTCGGTGGTCATGACATCGACGCCGTTACGGTAGTCGGTCGTCATGCTCGCGATGCCGGGGCCCACAAACTCCATGACCTTGTTCTTGACGTAGCCCTTGGCAAAGACCGCCTTGATGATGGCGAGCGCCACATCGTGCGGACCGACGCCGGGGCGCGGGGCGCCCGTGAGGTAGATGGCGACAACGCCGGGATAGGCAACATCGTAGGTGTCACGCAGCAGCTGCTTTGCCAGCTCGCCGCCGCCCTCGCCCACGGCCATGGTGCCCAAGGCGCCGTAGCGGGTGTGCGAGTCGGAGCCCAAGATCATCTTGCCGCAACCGGCGAAGTTCTCACGCATAAAGGAGTGGATGACGGCGATGTGCGGCGGGACGAAGATGCCGCCGTACTTCTTGGCAGCCGAGAGACCGAAGACGTGGTCGTCCTCGTTGATGGTGCCGCCCACGGCGCACAGCGAGTTATGGCAGTTGGTGAGCACGTAGGGCAGCGGGAACTGCTCCATGCCCGAGGCGCGCGCCGTCTGGATGATGCCGACAAAGGTGATGTCGTGGCTCGCCATGGCATCGAAGCGAATCTTGAGCGCCTCGGGGTTGCCGGACGTATTGTGTGCCTGGAGGATCGAATACGCGATGGTGCCACGCTTGGCATCCTCGGATGTCTGCGTAATACCGTGCTCGGCAGCCTCGGCCGCAGGCACAATCTCACTGCCGCCGCGCAGGTAGATGCCGTCCTCGTACAGCTTAACCATACTGTCTCCCACTCTGCCCGAAAGGCTCGGGCGCATAGCATACATTCGTTCAATATCGTGCCATAGAACAGTTGCGAGTGGGTTACGAATCTGCACGTTCACTTTATCTCGGTAAAGTAAAGGACGAGTCCGGCGTAAACCGGCAGATTTGGTGCAAGAGTGTCCCTTTCGACTAGTCATTTAAGAACGTCCCCAATGACCACCACGGCAACGTCGCAGGTAGAGGACGGACAGACACTATGACCCAATCCAGGGGCACGGAAACGACAGGAGCCCCCGCTCGT
>UQNG01000029.1:0-25840 GCA_900542335.1 uncultured Collinsella sp. | reverse complement strand
CGGAGAGCACTTAATGTGCTCTCCGTGCGAGTCAGGACTGTCCGAGCAGGCGACCTTATATATTTGCCCTCCCCGGGGCTCCTCGCCAGTCCCCCTCAGCTAGTTCTTCAGCGAGTTCAGCGGTGCCGGGAAGCGTCCGCCACGGTGGGCGAGCACGGTGCCGGCGTTGGGGTTCACCGGCATGATGGGCGCACGGCCGAACAGACCGCCGTACTCAACGCAGTCGCCCACGCCCTTGCCGATAGCGGGAATCACGCGCACGGCCGTGGTCTTGTTGTTGATGACGCCGATGGCCATCTCGTCGGCGATGATGCCGGCGATGGTCTCGACTGGGGTGTCGCCGGGGATGGCGATCATGTCCAGGCCAACGGAGCACACGCAGGTCATGGCCTCGAGCTTCTCGAGCGAAAGTGCGCCGGCCTCGACGGCAGCAATCATGCCGGCGTCCTCGGACACGGGGATAAAGGCGCCCGAGAGACCGCCCACGCTGGAGCTGGCCATGACGCCGCCCTTCTTGACGGCATCGTTGAGCATGGCGAGCGCGCAGGTCGTGCCGGGGCCACCGCAGGTGCCCACGCCGATGATCTCGAGGATACGCGCGACGGAGTCGCCGATGGCGGGCGTGGGAGCCAGCGACAGGTCGACAATGCCCTTCTCGACACCCAGGCGATGGGCGGCCTCGCGGCTCATGAGCTCGCCGGCACGGGTGATCTTAAAGGCGGTCTGCTTAATCTTCTCGGCGACTTCCATCATCGATGCGGAATCGGGCAGCGTCTCCAGGGCTGCCGCCATAACGCCGGGGCCCGAGACGCCTACGTTGATGACGGCGTCGGCCTCGCCACCGCCGTGGACGGCGCCCGCCATAAACGGGGAGTCCTCGACCATGTTGGCAAAGCAGACAAACTTGGAGGCGCCAACGGAATCCTCGTCTGCCGTAAGCTTGGCGGCATCGATGATGGTCTGAGCCGCCATGAGCACGGCGTCCATGTTGATGCCGGCACGCAGGCTGGCGACGTTGACGCTGGAGCAGACGCGGCTGGTGGTAGCGAGCGCCTGGGGGATGGACTGGATGACGCGGCGGTCGGCGTCGCCGATGCCCTTCTGGACGAGTGCGGAGAAACCGCCCAGGTAATCGATGCCGAGCGTCTCGGCCGCGCGGTCGAGGGCATGCGCGATGGGGGTGAGGTCCTCATCCTTGCAGCACGCGGCGATCTGTGCCACCGGGGTGACGGAAACGCGCTTGTTGACGATGGGGATACCGTACTCGCGCTCGAGGTTCTCGGCGGTCTCGACCAGGTGCTCAGCCGTGTGCGTCACGTGGTCGTAGATCTTCGTGCACATGCGGTCGAGGTTCTCGTCACCGCAACCCATGAGCGAAACACCCATGGTGATGGTCCTGATGTCGAGGTTCTGCTCCTCAACCATGCCGCGGGTTTCCGCGATTTCTGCGGGCGTGATCGCCATCCTTGCACTCCTATCTGCCAAAACGAGCATAGTCTTGTCTATTCTAACGTGCCGCACGCGTCTCGTGGCGCGTGCGGCACGTTTTGGTGCTCGGTTGTTTCCGTTGTGTTACTGTCCAAAGACCTCTTCGGCGATGCGCGCGCTCTCGGCGGCGTCCTTGGCGTAGTAGTCAGCGCCGATCTGCTTGGCGTATTCGGGGGTGAGCACGGCACCGCCTACGATGATCTTGACGCCTGGCACCTCGGCATGAAGCAGCTTGATGGTCTCCTCCATGGCGACGACCGTGGTAGTCATAAGTGCCGAGAGGCCGACGAGCTTAATGTCGCGTTCCTTGACGGTCTTGAGCACCTCCTGCGGGTCGACGTCGCGACCCAGATCAAAGACGGTGTAGCCGTAGTTATCGAGCAACATCTTGACGATGTTCTTACCGATGTCGTGGATGTCGCCCTTGACGGTGGCCACGCAGATTTTGCCCTTGTCGGCAATCTCGCCGGCGGGCATCAGGCGCTTGATGGTGTCAAAACCCACGCGCGCGGCCTCGGCCGAGGCCATGAGCTGCGGCAAGAAGAACTTTCCCTGGTCAAAGAGGACGCCAACCTCGTCAAGGGCGGGGATAAAGTGATTGTTGATGAGGTCCATGGCGTCGTGATCTGCCAGCAGACGCTCGGTCTCGGCCGCGATCTCGCCTTTGCGGCCCGAGACGACCATGCGACGAATCGGGTCGTCGTTGCTGTCAGTGCCGGCGGTGCCAGCAGCGGGCGCGGTGTCGGTCGATACTGCCTGGGCCGCCGCCGGGTTCGCGGCGATCTTGTACGGATCGGTCCAGCCGGCGTAGCGTTCGATGTATCCGGTCGAGCCCTCGTCCTCAACGCTCAGGACGCGATAGCTGTAGACGGTATCCATAAAGCGCTTGGAGCCCGGGTTCATGATGGGGGCGTCCAGGCCTGCGCCGAAGGCGGCAGCCAAAAAGACCGAGCCCAGCAGCGGGCGGGCGGGCAGACCAAAGCTGATGTTCGACACGCCGAGCGCGCATTTGACGCCCAGGCGCTCCTTGCACAGGGACATAGCACGCAGGATCTGTTCGGCCTGGCGTTGATTGGTCGAGGCGGTCATGACCAGACAGTCGATGAGGATGCGGTCCGGTCCGATGCCGTAGCGCGCAGCCTCGGCTACGATGCGCTCGGCGATGGCGAAGCGAGCCTCGGCGGTATCGGGGATGCCGCCTTCGTCGAGCGTGAGGCCGACGACGTTGGTGCCGTAGTGGGCGACCAGCGGAAAGATCTCATCCATGATCTGCTGCTTGCCATTGACCGAGTTGATGATGGGCTTGCCGGCGTAGCGGCGAACGGCGGCCTCGACGGCTGCGGGATCGGTGGAGTCGATCTGCAACGGCAGCAAGGTGGAGCCCTGGAGCTGCTCGGTTGCCTGTTGGATGATCTTGACCTCGTCGATTTCGGGCAGGCCCACGTTGACGTCCAGGATGTCGGCGCCCTGTTCCTGCTGGCTGATGCCCTGGCTCACGACGTAGTCCAGGTCGCCGTCGCGCAGGGCCTGCTGCAGGCGCTTTTTGCCGGTGGGATTGATGCGCTCGCCGATGACAGCGATTTTGTGGCCGTTGCAGGGAAGGTCTACGACCGTCTGCGCGCTCGTGACCGACATGCTGGGCTTGCGGCGGCGCGGGCTGGGCGTGTGGTTGTTGATGAGGGTGCGAAGTGCCGCCATGTGCGTGGGCGTGGTGCCACAGCAGCCACCCACGACGCTCACGCCGTCCTCAATCATGCCGGCGACGGCCTCGGCGTATTCGGGTGCCTGGATGTCAAAGACGGTATTGCCGTCATCGTCCACGCGGGGCAGTCCCGCATTGGCCTGCACCATAACGGGCTTGTCGGTAACGGTGAGCATGCGTGCGGCGAGCCCTCGGAGCTCGGCCGGTCCCTGGCTGCAGTTGATGCCTAAAACGTCGGCGCCGATGGCGTCGAGCGTGACGGCGGCCACCTCGGGACTCGTACCCAGGAACGTGCGACCGTCTTCCTCAAAGGTCATGGTGGCAAAGACGGGCAGGTCGGAGTTCTCGCGGCAGGCGAGGACGGCAGCCTTGATCTCGGCAAGGTCGGTCATGGTCTCGATAATAAAGAGGGCCACGCCCGCGTCGACGCCGGCGCGCACTTCCTCGGCAAAGAGGTCATAGGCCTCGTCGAAGCTCAGGGTGCCCAAGGGGCGAAGCAGTGCGCCGATGGGGCCGATATCGCCGGCGACATAGTGGGCGCCGGCCGCGCGGGCGCAGGCGACGGCGGCGGCAAAGACATCTGCCACGGTGGCGGCGCCGTCGAGCTTGTGGGCGTTGGCGCCAAAGGTGTTGGCGGTGATTACGTCGCAGCCAGCCTCGACATACTGACGCTGAATATCAGTGATAACCTGGGGCTCCTCAAAGTTGAGCAGCTCGGGCAGGGCGCCGGCCTTCATGCCGGCCGCCTGCAGCATGGTGCCCATGCCGCCGTCGAACAGGAGGTGTCCCGTGCCCTCGATGGCGGCGCGCAGGCGATCGTCCTTAATGCGAAGGTCGCCGATCGTGCGCGTCTTGTACGTGGCGCCGTTACAACGCGCAGTATTGACGGGCGCTGCCAGCGCGGTACCGTCGGAATCATGGGTGATAAGCGGAGTAAACATCGAGGGCTCCTAATGGCTGGAATAGCAGGTGGTGTGGGCGGCGCGGAAGCGGCAGTGCTCGCGCATGCGGCAGATATTGCAGGTGGGGCGGCTCTGGGCGTCGTGGACCTCGCCGTCAAACAGACCGATCACTGCGGTCACACTCTTGGTGGGCATGAGCAGGCTGGTAGGTGTGACGGTAAGCCCGATGAGCCGCGTGGCGTTGAGCGCAGCCACGATTGAGTGCTGGGCCGTAAGCGGGCAGTCGCCGTAGCCGGGGCTGAAGCGCCAGTTACCGGCGAGTCCGTGTGCGGCGGCCACAGCCTTGACCTGCTGGTCCATCTGCTCGACGGCGGCTTCTACATAGGCAGAGCATGCAGCGTCGAGCACGGCTCCCTCTAGGGGTTGCTGGGCTCCCGTGGTGCGCAGGCGACGCTCGGCGTCCATGCCGAGGGTGCATGCCATGAGTGCGGCAAAGCGGGCGTCTTTGAGGTGGCGATAGATATCGCGGCCGCGCAGCTCAACGTTGGTGCCGACCAGGCGGATGCAAGGCTCGCCCTGCTCGTCGACGCCCGTGGCATCGACGGCAAACACGCGTCGCACGCCACGGGGCTCAATGTCCAGTTCCAAACGCTCAACGACAAGCTCAATACGCTGCGACAGCTCGGGCTCAATCTGCTGACCGCCGTAGCCCAGGTAGCGCAGCATTTCGGCACGGTCGACTCGGGGGCGATGGGCAGCATCGATACGGTAGAGCGCCGGCGACGCAAGGTCGGCCGGCACTTCACCAAAAGCTGTATCGATGTGCGGTTTTTCCATTACCCCAGGCGCTCCATAATGGTTGCGGCGATCGCAGGACGATTCATAGTGTACAGGTGCAGGCCGTCGGCGCCGTGCTCCTTGAGGTCGCAAAGCTGACGGGCGGCATAATCTACACCGGCTGCCTGCAGGCTCTCGGGGTCGTTCTCGTACTTGGCGAGAATCTTGATGACGGGGGAGGGCAGCGACGCGCCGCACATAAAGACCATGCGGCTGATCTGTGACTTGCCCATAAACGGCATGATGCCCGCGGTAATGGGCACGGTGATACCGGCCTTGTCGGCAAGCTCGCGAAAGCGGTAGAAGCACTCGTTGTCAAAAAAGAGCTGCGTCACAAAGAAGCTCGCGCCGGCGTCCTGTTTTTGCTTGAGGTATTCGACCGAGAGGTTGAGATCCTCACAGGCAATGTGGCCCTCGGGGTAGGCTGCGGCGCCCACGCAAAAGCCGGCATCGACGAGCTCCGGGATGAGGTCGCGGGCGTAGGCGTAGTCCGAGGCGGGCTTGTCGTCCTCGGTTGCGCCGGCGGGAAGATCGCCGCGCAGGGCTAGCACGTTTTCCACACCGGCCGAGCGATACTCGTCAATCTTGGCGGCGATATCGGCATGCGTGCGGCCCACGCAGGTGAGGTGCGCTACCGAGGGCGTATCGAATTCGCTCGTAATCATATGCGCGATGGGGGCGGTGGTGGCACCGTTACCCGAGCCGCCGGCCGAACAGGTGACCGAGACAAAGCTCGGCGAAAGCTTGCACAGATTGCCTGCCACTTTGCGAGCCGTATCGAGGGTCAGCTCGCCCTTGGGCGGGAACATCTCAAACGAAACGGGCGCGGTGCCCTGGGATGCTGCCTGCTTAAAAACCTCGTCGACGCGCATATCGTGCTCCTTTAGATGCCTAGATGCGATGTTTTGTTGCAAGGATTCTACAGCACCACTGCGCCAAGACGGAATTTCTCTCGCGATTTGGTGATACCAATCGAAAATGCTTCGCTATCGGCATTTCCTATAACAGGGCGGTCAATGTAGGATGGGGCTATATTGAATGGTATCTGATGCGAAATACCAGTTAATAAAGCCCCATTCTACATTGACTACCCTTAAACCATGGGGAGAGGTCTGCAATTTATGCAGTTGATTGGCTGTTGAGGGTGGCAACGCCGCCTCGATAGGGTAACCTCAATGATTGGTTTCGCGACAGCAACATAACGGTAATGTCGCGGAAACACGGCGAGTCTAAGCTATGACTCGTTCGCTAGTAATCAACACCGCTTCTCACGCGGTGCCGATACGAAGGGAGTTCCGTATGGCCGAACTTACTGACCGCTTCGGGACCATGGTGTTCTCTGAGGAAGTCATGAAGGACTACCTCCCCAAGGACATTTGGAAGCGCCTTGCTGCAACCCTCGAGGGCGGTGAGCCGCTCGACCTGGATGTGGCCAACGCCGTCGCCCATGCCATGAAGGTCTGGGCCATCTCCAAGGGCGCGACGCACTACGCGCACTGGTTCCAGCCGCTTTCGGGCATTACTTCCGAGAAGCACGACAGCTTCCTGGAGCCCAACCACGACGGCACCGCCATTACCAAGTTTACGGGCAAGAACCTCATCCAGGGCGAGCCCGATGCCTCGAGCTTCCCCAACGGCGGTCTGCGTGCTACCTTCGAGGCCCGTGGCTACACCGCTTGGGACCCCACTAGCCCCGCCTTTATCAAGGACGATGTCCTGTGCATCCCCACGGCTTTCTGCTCCTACACGGGCGAGGCCCTGGACAAGAAGACCCCGCTGCTGCGCTCCATGACTGCGCTCTCGCGTGAGTCTAAGCGCGTTTTGGCGCTGTTTGGCAAGACCCCCAAGAAGGTCGTTCCTTCCGTGGGCGACGAGCAGGAGTACTTCCTGATCAAGAAGGACGCCTACCGCAAGCGCAAGGACCTGGTCATCACCGGCCGCACCCTCTTTGGTGCTGCTCCCTGCAAGGGCCAGGAGCTCGAGGAGCACTACTTTGGCGCTATCCGCCCCACTGTCTCGGCCTATATGAAGGATTTGGACGATGAACTGTGGGCGCTTGGCATTCCCGCCAAGACCAAGCACAACGAGGTTGCTCCCTGCCAGCATGAGCTCGCCCCGGTCTATGGCGAGGTCAACGAGGCCATCGACCAGAATCTGGTCATGATGGAGAAAATGAAGCTCATCGCCTCCCGCCACGACTTGGTCTGCCTGCTGCACGAGAAGCCCTTCGAGGGCATCAACGGTTCGGGCAAGCACAACAACTGGTCGCTTGGCACCGAGTCCGAGAATCTGCTCGATCCGGGCGACACCCCGCTCGACAACCTGCAGTTCATCGTCTTCCTCACCGCGGTGATCGAGGCCGTCGATAACTATCAGGAGCTCCTGCGTGCCTCCGTTGCCTCGGCCGGCAACGACCATCGTCTGGGCGCCAACGAGGCTCCTCCGGCGATTATGTCCATCTTCCTGGGCGACCAGCTTACCGAGGTCGTCGAGAAGATCATCGATGGCAAGGCTTCCGTCCATGCCACGCGCGGCGTGCTCGACCTGGGCGCCGATACCCTGCCCAAGCTGATGCAGGACAACACCGACCGCAACCGCACCTCCCCGTTTGCCTTCACCGGCAACAAGTTCGAGTTCCGTGCCTGCGGCTCCGAACAGAACGTCTCCGACTCCAACTTGGTGCTCGATGCCGCCGTGGCCAAGTCGCTCAAGTCCTTCGCCGACGCGCTTGAGGGTACACCCGAGGATGAGTTCCAGGACGCTGCGCTTGAGTACTGCAAGAAGGTCCTGACCGACCACCAGCGCATCCTCTTTTCCGGCGATGGCTACTCCGACGAGTGGCCCGTTGAGGCCGAGAAGCGCGGCCTTGCCAACAACAAGACCACGGCCGACGCCCTGCCCGCCTTTGTTTCCGATAAGGCCATCGCGCTCTTTGAGGAGACGGGTGTCCTGACCAAGGCCGAGGCTCAGTGCCGCTACGACTGCAAGCTCGAGAAGTACAACAAGCTCATGAACATCGAGGCCACCACGATGGTTCGCGAGGCGCGTCGTACCTATCGCCCGGTCATTACCGCCTATGCCACCAAGGTCGCTAAGGGCCTTGAGACTATTCGTGCCGCTGGTGCGGAGGCCGCCATGCAGTGCGAGCAGAACACGCTCAACAAGCTCTGCAACGGCATCACCACCATCAACGACTCCATCAAAGCGCTCGACGCCGTGCATCAGAAGGCCGAGGCTCTCGATGGCCAGGAGCAGGCCAACGTGTATGCACATGAGGTCGTTCCCGCTATGGATACGCTGCGCGCCGCCGTGGATGCCATGGAGGAGATCGTGGCCGCCGACTACTGGCCGGTCCCGACCTACGACGACATTCTGTTCTATGTGTAACAGACACGTTTGATTTTGCGTGTGAAGGGGTCTCGCCTGTGTGAGGCCCCTTCTTTTTTGCCGCTTTGACCTGCTTTGAACTTGCAGCCGAGCAAGCGTTTCGCGCGGGGCATCTTAAAAGTTGTAACCTGTTTTGGCATGCGGACGTTTCGGGCGTTTGTTCATAAAGGGGAGGATGATCCGATGAGGGTATTCGATATCGTGTTTAGCCCGACCGGCGGAACGGAAAGGGCGTCTGGCTACATTGCCAATGCGTTGGAAGGGGAAACCGTTGCTGTAGATCTGACCGATAGCGGGCTTGGTTTTCGCACGGTTGCGATGACAAAAGAGGATGTAGCCGTGATCGCGGTGCCCTCGTATGGCGGGCGAGTCCCGGCTGTGGCTGCGGAGCGCTTGGGTATGATGCGGGGAAACGGTGCGCAGGCGGTTCTGGTTTGTGTTTACGGAAACCGCGCGTATGAGGACACGCTGGTCGAGCTTGAGGATGCGGCAAAGGGTGCGGGCTTTCGGGTGATCGCGGCGGTTTCTGCCATCGCCGAGCATTCTATTGTTCGCCAGTTTGCAGCCGGTCGGCCAGACCCACAGGACGCGGTGCAGCTCGCTGGGTTTGCGAATCAGATTCAGCAAAAGATATCTGCAGGAGATGCTTCTGAGCCGGCTATTCCGGGCAATCGTCCCTATAAGAAGGCCGGGGGCGCCGGTATGGTGCCCAAGGCCACAAAAGAGTGCGCCGCTTGCGGGGCTTGTGCCGCAGCGTGCCCTGTTGGCGCTATCGATAAAGACGATCCCAAGCGGGTGGACAAAAAGGCCTGCATTTCCTGCATGCGTTGCGTTGCCGTGTGTCCGTGGGGCGCTCGCGCGGTAAATCCCGTCATGCTCTCTGCGGCTACCAAGATGTTGAGCAAAGCCTGCTCTGAGCGAAAAGAATGCGAGCTGTTCATCTAGCGCAAGGGCGTTGAGTACTTTTCGTCTTATAACGGCAAAAAGAACGAACCCGTCGGACCTTACATCCGGCGGGTTCGAACATTTTAAAGTTGGTGCCCCCAGCGGGATGTCCGCGTGCGGCTGACGCCGCCCGCTTCCGCTGCGTCGCTCCGCTCCTTGCGTGCTGCGCTGGAAAACGCTTGCGCGTTTCCTCAGCTCCGCACCCTGTCGGGTTCGAATCCCGGCACATGGATAGCAAAAAGCCCGTCACCGCAAGGGTAACGGGCTTCTCGTTTCAAATGGTGCCCCCAGCGGGATTCGAACCCGCGATATCCACCTTGAAAGGGTGGCGTCCTTGGCCGCTAGACGATGGGGACAGCGGGAAAGAGTATAGCAGACTTTTCTATCCGTTCACATATCGTTGGCAGATTGAAAAACCACCACACAGGAGTGGGTTTCTATTCCGATATTCAAATATCTCAATCTGTAACATCTGGGCGGGCAAATCGGCTCTATCTGTTACAGATCGAGACAGACGGCGGGCGTCGGGACGAATATCTCAATCTGTAACAGTAAGACGACTTTCAACGGCCTAGATGTTACAGATCGAGACAAACAAACGTGGCAGGTCAAAACCACCACAAAGGTGCCTGTCCCCTTTGTGGTGGCGGGGCGTTAGAGGAGGAGCTTCATCGCGGCGTCGTGGGCGGCGTGCTCGTAAGCGTCGTCGAGGGGTTTGAGCGGCAGCAGAGCGGTGGCCTGTGCATCGCCACGGCGCTCGAGAGCGTGGGTGATGAGCCAGTCGGCGAGTTCGGGGTTCTTGGGCAGTGCCGGTCCGTGTAGGTACGTGCCGATGACGCCCTTGTAGATCAGACCCTCAAAGCCGTCGTCGCCGTTGTTACCGGTGCCCGTGACGACGGACGTTCCGAGCGGCGTGGCCTCGGCGTCCAAAAGCGTGCGGCCACCGTGGTTCTCGAATCCCACAAAGGGCTCGGGTGCCAGGTCGGTCTTGACGGCGACGTTGCCGATCAGGCGGTCGGAGCCGCGCACGGTTTCGGCGGCAATGACGCCCAGGCCCTCGAGGCGATTCTCACCCATATAGTACGAACGGCCGAGCAGCTGATAGCTGCCACAGATGGCAAGCAGTGTGCCGCCGTCCTCAACATAGGCCGCGACCTTGTCTTTTTGAGCGAGCAGCTCGTGCGCCACGGCCAGCTGGTCGCGATCGGAGCCGCCGCCCATCATGACGATGTCGGCGTCGGTGAGATCGAGCGACTCGCCCATGCGGACCTCGTCCACGCGCACGGGAATGCCGCGCCAGGCGCAGCGGCGCTCGAGGGCAATGACGTTGCCGCCGTCGCCATAGAGGTTGAGGGCATCGGGATACAGGTAGACGATGCGCAGGGGGCGCGAAAGCTCGACCGGCACAATGTCGGTGGGGACAGCGCTCCCATCGGCGCGCGTTACGGCGTGGGAGGCGACCGAGCTCGCATCGGTGCTCTTAAGCTCGTCGAGCTCCTTGACCAGCGGCGGGAAGGCCGTGTAGTTGGCGACGGCGTAGAAGGTGTCATCGGCGATCTCGTCTGCCACGGCGCCGATCGCCTGCTCGATATTCGAGATGATGGCGGCGTCGATGCCGGCGTACTTCAGACGTACCTGCATATCGTGTGCACGCGTGCCGCCGGCAAAGGCGACAAGCCCTGGGGTATCGGCGATGCGCTCGAAGTCGACGTCGTAGATCCACGAGACATCGTGGCCGTCGGCGTCGTTGTCGTTCAGGAAGAAGGCACAGAGTCTGCCGCCCGCTGTCTTAATGGACTGGATCTGTCGATCGAAGCCCACGGGATTCTTGGCCAGGTTTGCCTCGACGGTACGGCCGGCGATCTCCCAGCGACCCATGCGTCCGCCGGCGGGGACGTAGGCATCGAGCGTGGGCTGTAGGTGAGCTTCGTCCACGCCCAGCTCGCGCGCCGCAAAGAAGGCGGCGGCAACGTTATAGACCATGTACAGGCCGTTGTAGCGCGTGGTGATGTGCGTGGCGGGCGTGTCGGTATCGGGGCTAAAGTTCAGGTCAAAGCCGTAGCCGTCGCAGGTGAGCTCAACGTCCGTTACGCGACGGACCAGCGCGGGACGACCCCAACCGCACGAAGGACAATGATAGGCTCCGAGCTGGCCGTACTGCACATAGTCGTACTCCAGCGGAGCGTTGCACTGCGAGCAAAAACGCGAGTCGCTAATGCGATCGGACTCGGTGCCCGTGGCACCGTCGATGCCAAAGGCGATGCTCATATTGGGGACGCGTGCGGCGATCGAGGCGCACAGCGGATCGTCGGCGTTATAGATGAGCGTCGTTGCCGGCGAAAGCTCCAGCGCGTGGGCGATGACGTCCTGGGTGTGGTCGATCTCGCCGTAGCGGTCCAGCTGGTCGCGGAACAGGTTGAGCAGCACAAAGTACGTCGGCTTGAGCTTGGGCAGGACGCGCACCGTGTAGAGCTCGTCGCACTCAAAGACGCCTACGCGCTTGCTGCTGGCGGTTCGCTTAAGGTTGCCGCGCGCCTCGAGCAACGCGCCCACCACGCCCGGCTCCATGTTGTTGCCGGCGCGGTTGCATACCACGGTGGCGCCGCTGGCGGCAACGGCATCGGCGATGAGGTTGGAGGTGGTGGTCTTGCCGTTGGTGCCGGTGATCACCACGCTGCGGTCGACAAGGCCCGCGAGGTCGCTTAGCAGCTCGGGGTCGATCTTCATGGCGATGCGGCCGGGGAGTACGCCGCCCTGGCGCTTAAGGACGGAGCGCAGCCCCCAGCGGGCGATATCGCTCGAGGTGCAGGCGAGAGATGAGCGGAAGTTCATGAAGCCGTTCCTAACGTGAATGACATGGTCGTGGCGTTTGCGCCGTTAAAAGCCGTAACGGCGCGCAAATTCCTGGGCAAGCTGCGATACGTCTTCGCAAGCGTTGGCCCAGGGGGCAAAGTCGGGAGTATCCGAGATGATGCCGTCGGCCTCCCAAACTGCCTGATGCGAAAGGTCCCAGGGGTCGTGCGGTTCGGGTCGGCAGGGAAGGTACGGTGTCTGATACTTGGGGTTCAGCAAAAAGAACGCGCCGCCCTCGCAGCGGTTGGCAAACTCGCGCAGCGCGCGTGTCGCCGGGCGCATCTTGTTCGTTTTGAACAACAGGATCGTGCGGGCGAGTAGGTACCAGGGGGAGCTCTCGAGGGCATCGGCCCCCATCTGCTCCTCGAGCTGGTGAGCCAGGGCAAAAAAGCCGTCCTCGTCTTCCAGGCGAGCGAGGGCGAGTAGCACGGTGCCTGCAGCTCGGGTGGGATAGCCTTCCGCCTTAAGAACGCGGCGAGAATAGTTGGCGGCAGCACGGTAGCGAGCGCTCGCCATGCACAGCTGTGAGATGGCCTCGAGCGTGTGGAGCCACCCGATAAGAGCCGGCTCGCTTACGGTGAGATCGGCCGCCGTCACGCCGTCCGTCAAAACCTTGTTGGTCCAGTAGTGCGGGGCCTCCATGTCGAACCCGGGCACGCTTTGCTGCAAGTAATCGGCCGTGGTCGCCTCGAGCTTCATCAAGTCGCCTAGACAGGCGTCGACGGGCGTGTCCGCCAAAATGATGGCGAGCAGCTGGGCATCGAGGACATACGCATCGACGCGGACGATTTTGAGTAGCTCATCGCGCATATCGTCGAACAGGCGGTTGCGCGTCTGCTCAAACTCCTCGTCGCTGCCCATGTCCTCGATGCGATGGAGCTCGTCGAGCAGGTGGCGGTGGACGCCTGCATAGGACAGCAGTGCCTGGGCATGCTCGGTCTGCGCATACTTATGAGGGTTGACGCTCACGTCGTTATGGACAAGCTCGCGTGCTGCATCGGTGAGTTCGGGGTGCGACGCAACGTAGGCGCGCTCCAGGTAGGCGGGGATGTAGACGCTCGGATCCATTAGAGGTCTCCTCCCTTAAACGGCAAGCCCTGCTCGGCCGCTCGCAGGATGCGCTCGTCGATCTGGGAACGCACGATATCGTTGGTGGCGACCCAGGCGGCAAAGCTGGCATTGTCGGGGGCGCCCAGGCCCTCCTGCAGTACCGGCGTCGCCTCGGACAGCGCAAGGACAAGCTCGTCGGTAGAGCCTGCACCCACGTTGACGCGGGCATAGACACCATCGGGAAACTCGGTTTGGAAATAGAGCGCCTCGGCTGCGTGTGGGCACGAGCGTGCAAGGATGCGCAAGTAGTGCTCGGCACCCTCGTAGTCCAGCTCGCGCCAGGCAGCGCTCATCAGCGCGATGAGCGTCCATGGGTCCAAGTCGCGCTCCGCGTCCTTGGGACGACGGCGTAGCGGCGTGTTGGTGAGATAGGAGACGGAGTGGGCAGAGCGAAAGCGCTTGAGCTCCTCGGCGGGGTATTCGAGCTTTGCCATGGCAAGCATCGCAGTATGGCGGACGCCGGCGGGGTCGTTGGGCGCAAAGTCCAGGCTGCGGTTTGCGGCTTCGAGCGACATGCGATAGCGGCCGCTAATGAGGGCGCGCGATGCCAAGGCGGCAAGCCAGCGCAGGTAGGGACGGCGGGTCAGATCGCCTGCAGCCTCACGCTCGTAGGGGTCCTGCGCCGAGGCAATCTTGAGCGCCAGGTCGTGCTCCACTTCGTCACACTTGGACACCAGATACTGTACGTACTCCTCGTTGGAGTTGGCGGTGAGGGCGGTCAGCATGCGCTGGGCGTCCCAGTTGGTGGGGTCGAGCGCGGCTGCCTCGCGAAGCATGTTCTCGGCAGCGGCCTCTTCTTGCTCTGCCTGGGTATCGTCAGGGATAAAGGGAATGCGGTAGTCGACAGCCTCGACCACCTTGGCAATGAGGTGCCCGGCGCGGTCGCGGTCGTGCACGATGAGCGGCGCGGGGTTGCGGGTGAATTGTTCCATTAGACGCTCTACGGCGGCACCGTCGGTGAGCGGGATATTGTCGCGGCGCAAGGCCTCAAGAACGAGGCGATGGCAATCCTCTTGAATGGGATCGAATGCCATGGGGCCTCCTTTGCTGCGGTTAGGGTTCAAATGTCTCTATATAAAGTTCTAGTTTACCCGCATGTGGCACACCGGGGGTGCCGCACTTGGACATGCACCTTTGCACCACGAAGACGGATGTCAGACGGATGTCGCACAAATGTCGGCATCTTGGACGACTGAGTGGTATCACGGTGCCGCAAACGGTCGATTTTTGGCGGCGAACGGGGCGCATTTTGGAGGGGCACAGTCCTGCCCGGGATATGTGATCAACCTTGATAAAACGTTTGCCCAGCTTGGGAGTATGAATGCCCCATAAGGGTCTTCAGGGATAGAAAAAACGTTTCATCATTGTCGGCTTTAGGTGAATAACTGACCAACCGGAACGGTAAAATAGTGTTTGTCTGAGCATTGAGACGTTTAGACATCGCGCATTGTCATCGCCGGCAACGCGCAAAACGGTCCTAACGGAGCCAATCGGGTGCTCCGTTATATACGCAAGTCTAAGAGGGGCTTGTTTAGGAGGCACAGTATGGGACGTTTTACCAATCCTCGCGATCTGTACTTTGGTGAGGGCGCTCGCCACGAGGTGAAGAACCTCAAGGGCAAGAAGGCCATCATCGTTTCTGGCGGCAGCTCTATGCGCCGCGGCGGGTTCCTGCAGGACGTTGAGGCCGACCTCAAAGAGGGCGGCTTCGAGGTCAAGCTGTTCGAGGGCGTCGAGTCCGATCCGTCCATCGAGACGGTCATGAAGGGCGCCGAGGCCATGCGCGAGTTCGAGCCCGACTGGATTATCGCCATCGGCGGCGGCTCGCCCATCGATGCCGCTAAGGCCATGTGGGTCTTCTACGAGTATCCCGAGGAGTCCTTCGATAACATCATCCAGCCGTTCAGCTTCCCTGAGCTGCGTCAGAAGGCTCACTTCTGCGCCATCTCCTCTACCTCCGGTACCGCTACCGAGGTCACTGCCTTCTCCGTCATTACCGACTACGCCAAGGGCATCAAGTACCCGCTGGCCGACTTCAACATCACCCCTGATGTCGCCATCGTCGACCCCGAGCTCACCTACACCATGCCCGCCAAGCTGTGCGCTCATACCGGCATGGACGCTCTGACCCACTGCATGGAGGCCTACGTTTCCACCTGCGCTTCTATGTTCACCGACGCCAACGCTCTGCACGGCATCCGCGAGATCGTCGAGTGGCTGCCCAAGTCCTATGCTGGCGACCATGAGGCCCGTCAGCACATGCACGAGGCTCAGTGCATCGCCGGTATCGCCTTCTCCTCGGGCCTGCTCGGCATCGTCCACTCCATGGCTCACAAGACCGGTGCTGCCTTCGAGAACGGCCACATCATCCACGGTGCCGCTAACGCCATGTACCTGGGCAAGGTCATCCAGTGGAACTCCAAGGACCCGCGTGCTGCCGAGCGTTACGCTTACGTAGCCAAGGAGATCCTGCACCTTCCCGGCGAGACCAACGAGGAGCTCATCGCTGCGCTCGTCCAGAAGATTCGCGACCTCAACGACCAGCTCAACATTCCGCAGTCCATCAAGGATTACGCGAATGGTGGCGTGAAGGTCGACGCCGAGAACCCGCAGATGGTTTCCGAGGAGGAGTTCCTCGCGAAGCTCCCCGAGATCGCCGCGAACGCCGAGCAGGACGCCTGCACGCCGGAGAACCCGCGTGAGACCAAGGCTGCCGACTTCGAGAAGATCCTCAAGGCCTGCTACTACGACACCGACATCGATTTCTAATCGACTCTTGTTATCGTAACGAGGGGCTCCGCACGTATCTGTACGGAGCCCCTTTCTTTTTTATTTTAGAGAATGGGATAGTTATGGCTTCAATTTTCAATAGCCCCAGCAAGTACATCCAGGGCCCGGACGAGCTGGCCAAGCTCGGTTCCTATGTCGAGCCGCTCGGCGCTAAGGCCCTCGTCATCGTGACGCCTTCGGGCAAGAAGCGCGTCGGTGCCAAGATTGAGGGCGGTTTTGCTGAGGCTAAGGCCGAGCTGCTGTTTGAGGACTTTAACGGCGAGTGCTCCAAGGGCGAGGTCGATCGCCTGGTTGCGCTCGCTCGCGACAACGGTTGCGACATCATCGTCGGCGTCGGTGGCGGCAAGATCCTCGACACCGCGAAGGCCGTCGCCTATTACCTGGAGTCCCCGGTTATCATTTGTCCCACCATTGCTTCGACCGATGCCCCGTGTTCGGCGCTTTCGGTGCTCTATACCGATGACGGTCAGTTCGACAAGTACCTCTTCCTTAAGGCAAACCCCAATATCGTCCTTATGGATACGACGGTTATCGCGGCGAGCCCGGTGCGCCTGACGGTTTCCGGTATGGGCGATGCGCTCGCAACCTATTTCGAGGCTCAGGCGACGCACGATGCCGACGGCGGCACCTGCGCTGGCGGCAAGGGCGGCATGGCCGGCCTGGCGCTCGCCAAGCTCTGCTACGAGACGCTTATGGCCGATGGCGTCAAGGCCAAGGTCGCGCTGGAGAAGGGTGCGCTGACGCCTGCCGTCGAGCACATCATCGAGGCCAACACGCTGCTTTCGGGCATTGGCTTTGAGAGCTCGGGCCTTGCTGCTGCTCATGCCATCCACAATGGTCTGACGATGCTGCCCGAGTGCCACGGCATGTATCACGGCGAGAAGGTCGCCTTTGGCACCATCGTCCAGCTGGTACTCGAGAATGCCCCGACCGAGAAGCTCGAGGAAGTCTTGGGCTTCTGCATTGAGCTGGGCCTGCCGGTCACGATGAAGGAACTTGGCGTTGCCGAGCTTACGCGCGAGCAGGCCATGATTGTTGCCGAGGCTGCCTGCGCGCCCGATGACACCATGTGCAACATGCCGTTTGAGGTGACTCCCGAGATGGTCGCAAACGCCATCCTGGGTGCCGACGCGCTGGGCCACTACTATCTCATGGATGAGTAAATCAAGCTAAGGAAGGGGCAAAGCCAGCAGATGGCTTTGCCCCTTTTTGCTATGGTGCAAAGTGGCCTGTCTCCAATGCACAAGTTGGTGCAGGGGGCAGGTTACTTTGTACCAATCGTTGTTTGATGAAGGGCGGATTCTCGTATGGCGCTTCCCATGGTTTATGGCGGTCCCGGCCGGTATGTTCAGGGGCCGGGCGAACTTTCGCGTCAGGGCAGGTATTTGTCATGGTTGGGCTGCGCTGCTTATGTCTTGTTTGACCAGGGCACCGAGGATCGGCTGTGCAAGCAGATCGTCGATGGATTTCTGGACGAAGATCTAAGTGAGCCGTTCTTTAAGATTTATGACGGTCCGTGTACGGAAGACGCCGTTGTCGAAATGGCTAAGGAAGCCCGGGCCGAGTATTGCGACATGGTGGTGGGTATTGGCGGCGGCAAGATACTCGATATTGCCAAGGCCGTTGCGTTTTATGCCGAGATGCCGTTGTGCGTATGCCCCACGGCGGCTTCGATGGACGGTCCGTGCAGCGCGATTTCGGTGCTGTATCACGAGGATGGGTCGTCCGACCACTACCTGATGCTCGAGAAGAATCCAGACCTGGTCGTGGTCGATACAAACGTGGTCGCGGCAGCCCCACTGCGTATGACGGTCGCTGGCATGGGCGACGCACTGGCAACGTACTTCGAGGCGCGTTCGTGCGCCGCGGCGCACGGTACCAACGAGCACGGTGGCGAGCCGGGGCACTTGGCTCTGGTCGCGGCTCGCGCCTGCTACGACACGCTCATGGAGTGCGGCGTCGCTGCCAAGCGCGATCTCAAAAAAGGGCGTACATCGCCGGCGGTTGAGCGCCTGATCGAGTGCAATATTCTGCTTTCGGGTGTTGGCTTTGAGAGCGGTGGTTTGGCGCTGGCGCATGCCATCGCCAACGGTCTGACGATTCTGCCCGAGTGCAAGGCAATGCATGGCGAGGCCGTGGCATTTGGTCTGGTGGTGCAGCTACGCCTGGAGCGTGCGCCCGAGCTTAATCAGGTGCTCGAGTTTTGCCAGCGCGTCGGTTTGCCGACCACGCTCGAGGAGCTGGGCCTTAGCGAGATTTCCGATGCCGATCTGCAGGGTGTTGCAAATGCGGTCTTTAGAAACGAGCGTAACATGGCCAACGAGCAGACAAAGGTGACCAGGCAAAAGCTCGTCGAGCTCATGTGTGAGGCATAGCTTGGCGCTTGATCGGCCTTGTGCAATCGAGGCGGCGATAGACCATGGGCTATTTGCCGCAAAGATGCGCCGCGTGTAATTTGCCCGAGGCGTGGGCCGATAGCGTATCATTATCTCTTGCTTGTTTGCACTGCTCAGGGAGGGGCCGCGCATGGCGCAGGAACACGATCTGTTTGATGACATTATCGAGATCAGCAAGGGTTTCGACTTTCTTAAAAACCCGCTTGGCGGTGTGACCGACGCGCTCGATCCGTCGGCGCCGCAGTGGAATCCTGCCGACTACAAGGAGCGTCCGCGCGGCAACACCATTCCGTGCCTGACCTGCAAAAACGAAAAGAGCGGCTGCACCGCGTGCATGGACGTGTGCCCGGTCAACGCTATCGAGGTCGAGGAAGACGCCATCGAGATCCTCGACTCCTGTCGCAAGTGCGGCCTGTGCGCCGCTGCCTGTCCGACCGAGGCGATCATCTCGCCGCGTCTGGCGCCCAAAAACCTGTATGACGATATTGTCTCGGCGGCTACGAGCCACGAGACCGCCTACGTCACCTGCACGCGCGCCCTTAAGCGCATGCCGCGCGAAAACGAGGTCGTCGTTGCCTGCGTGGGCGATATTACGGCCGAGACCTGGTTCTCGGTACTGGCCGACTACCCCAACGTGAGCGTATACCTGCCGTTGGGCGTGTGCGATAAATGCCGCAACACCGGCGGTGAGGACATTCTGGGCGAGGCGATTGCGAAGGCCGAGGAGTGGTCCGGCACGGGTATGGGCCTGGAGGTCGACCCCAAGAGCCTCAAATGCCATAAGCGTCGCGAGTACGAGCGCAAGGAGTACATGGAAAAGATTGCCCGCACCACGGGCCTGACGGTGACCAAGCTCAATCCGGCGACGGCGGCGCTGGCCTCGGTGACGCAAAAGCTCAAGGCTCATCGCCATCAGATTACCCAGCTGGAGCGCACGCTCAACACCATGTGCGGCACCACGACGACCAAGCGTCGCCGTACGCTTACGCACGGGCGCCAACTGGTGCTCTCGACGTTGCAAAACCACCCCGAGCTTGCCCAGAACATGCAGGTGAGCACGCCGGAATGCGATTTTGACAAGTGCACGTCGTGCGGCGAGTGCGTCAACGTGTGCCCCACGTTTGCCTGCGATTTGGTGGGAAGCGGTCGCTTTGCGTTGGAGTCGACGTATTGCTTGGGCTGCGGTGCCTGCGTCAAGGTGTGCCCCGAGCATGCGCTCAAGTTGGTTGAGCATGACGCGTCCAATCTGGTCGTCGTCGATCCCGAAGCCGAGGAAAAGGCCGCCCAGAAGGCGAAGGCTCACGAAGAAGCTGAGAAGGTCAAGGCCGAGGCAAAGGCCAAGCTGGACAAGATGCTCGACCAGGTGGAAAAGCTCGCGGACTAGCCAGCGACCCCAATCTTTGCTTCATTTGCGCCGTCGTGGTGTCCGGATTCGCCCGGATGCTGCGGCGGCGCTATACTTATGCAGTTTGAAGTACCTGTACCAAAAGGAGCTGTCGTGTCCCTTTCCATCGGTATCGTGGGCCTGCCCAACGTGGGCAAGTCGACGCTGTTCACCGCGCTTACCAAAAAGACCGGCCTTGCCGCCAACTACCCGTTTGCCACGATCGACCCCAACGTGGGCATCGTCGATGTGCCCGATAGCCGCCTGCAAAAGCTCGCCGACATCGTTAACCCCGGCCGCATTGTGCCGGCTACGGTCGAGTTTGTCGACATCGCTGGCCTGGTGAAGGGCGCCAACGAGGGCGAGGGCCTGGGCAACCAGTTCTTGGCAAACATCCGCGAGACCGACGCCATCTGCGAGGTCGTGCGCTATTTTAAGGACCCCAACGTCATGCGTGAGGTGGGCCGCACGGGCGAGTTCGTCGATCCCGCCGGCGATGCCGACACCATCATGACCGAGCTCATCTTGGCCGACATGGGCACGCTCGAGAAGCAGCTGCCCAAGCTCGAGAAGGAGGCCAAGCGCGACAAGGAGCTCATGCCCAAGTTTGAGGTCGCCAAGCGTCTACTCGCCTGGCTCAACGAGGGTAAGCGTGCCGCAGCCATGGAGATGACCGACGAGGAGCGTGCCGCCGCCAAGGGCCTGTTCCTGCTCACCATGAAGCCCATCCTGTACGTGGCCAACGTGGACGAGGATATGCTCAACGACGATCTGGCGCCCATCGATGGTGTCAAGCCGCTGCCCATCTGCGCCAAGATCGAAGCCGAGCTTTCCGAGCTCGACCCCGAGGACGCCGCCGACTACCTGGAGAGCCTGGGCCTGGAGCAGCCCGGTCTGGACGTGCTCGCGCAGGCAGCTTACAAGCTGCTCGGCCTGCAGTCGTTCTTTACGGCTGGCGAGATGGAGGTCAAGGCCTGGACGGTTCGTCAGGGCGCGACCGCTCCGCAGGCTGCCGGTGTCATCCATACCGACTTTGAGCGCGGCTTTATTAAGGCCGAGGTCATTGGCTACGACGACTACATTGAGCTCGGCGGCGAGCAGGGCGCCAAGGCCGCCGGCAAGCTGCGTATTGAGGGCAAGGACTATGTCATGGCCGATGGCGACGTCGTGCACTTCCGCTTTAACGTGTAAGGACGACGCATATGTTTAAATATGGCAAAAAAGCTGGCTACATGGGTATTGCGCTGCTCGTGCTTGCGGTGCTTCCGCTGGTGGTAGCGGCGTTTGTAGTCCCCAACATTGGCCCCGAGGTGGCAACGAAGTTTAACGCCGCCGGCGAGGTGACGCGCTGGGGCAAGAGCTATGAGCTGTTGGCGCTTCCGGTGCTCAACCTGCTGCTGAGCGTGGCAACGTACTTTACGGCGGGACGTCAGGCAAAGAACAACGAGGACTCCGCTGTGATGGCACGCCTTGCGTGCGAGCGCTACCTGCGCAACGGTTGCATCACGGGTGTGTTCCTCAATGTGATCAACGTCTACTTTATGTATTCGGCGATTACTGGAACGGGCTTTGGCTTTGGTTTCTAGCTTGTCCTTTTAGGCAACGAGCCTGCACGCATATTCAATGGCTGCTGCGAGGCCGCCGCTTGATCGTGGTTTAAAGACCATGTCGGCGGCGGCCTCGTTTTCGTATCCGGCACCGCGAAGGGCGAGCGCGATACCGGCTTCCAAGAGAAGAGGCAGACCGCGCTGGCTGGTTGCGATTACGGTAGCCTGATTGAGCGAGCAGCTGTGCGCTTGGCATTGGATGGCAAGTTCACCTTGCGCCGGGCAAGGGACCAGAACAGCGGCGACGCGACTTGATAGCAATGCAAATGCCGTGCGCTCATCGGGCGAAAGGGCTTCTGCTTCAACGACGACGAGCTTGGGCGGCGCGCTGTTTGTGCGAGGCGTGGCTCGGTACATGCGGACCGAAGAACCCGACATAGAAAACTCCTGTGTATTCGGCAAAACGTAAACTATAGTTTACGTTTATGTTCGGCTCCATTTCAAACTCGGCTGCATGGACGAACGTGCGAAACAGATTCTTGGCAGGCGGGTCGAAGAGACACGCAGAGACCTTGGTATCTCCAAGGTTGATTTTTGTGTGGCGACAGGAATCAGCCGACCCTACCTCGACCGAATCGAAGATGGGACGGCAAATTTCACGCTCAAGGTTCTATTTAAGATCGCGCCCGCACTCGGCATGACGGTGTCAGAGCTTCTCGAGGGTATCGAATAGAAGATGCCTATTGACCGGTGGTTACACCATCGGGATACGGTCGTGGTTGACTTGGCTGTAGAACAGGCGCTGAATCTCGGCCGCATCACGTGACTGGCCGAGTGCCCACATGGTTTTGGCCACGAGCGTCTCGGTGGTCATATCGTCGCCGCGCAAAATGCCCCGATGGTCGGCATAGGCACGGCCGACCTCATAAACACCCAGGTCAAGGCCCTCCTCGGGGACCTGTGTGGTCATAACGACGGTGCGACCCGAATCGACCCAGCGGAAAATCGCCTCCTGGAACGACTCGCCCGACTCACCAAACTCGGGGATACCGCCAATGCCAAAGGTCTCAAGGATTACAGCATCGTAGCTATCGGCAAGGGCGTCGAGGATGCCCGGGTTTACGCCGGGTGTAAGCTTGAGTACAAATACGCGCGGGTCGATGCTGTCGTAGAAACGCACCGGGTTTTCGCCCTGATGCGTGCCGTGAAGCCCATTGCGCACGATGCGGTCATTGCGGATGTAGGCAATGGGCGGATAGTTGACGCTAATGAACGCGTTAAAGCTCATGGTGCGCTGCTTGCGGGCGCGCGTACCGGCAATGGCGACGCCGCCAAACACGATCGAGACGTCGTGCGAATGCTCATCGAGCGCATAGAGCAGGCTCTGGTACAGGTTGAGCTTGGCGTCGGTAAAGGGATTGCCCATGGGCTTTTGCGAGCCGGTGAGCACGATGGGCTTGGGGCTGTCCTGGATCAGATACGAAAGTGCTGCTGCGGTGTAGCTCATGGTGTCGGTGCCGTGCAGAATCACGAAGCCGTCGTGGTCAGCATAACCCTCGACAATGACGTCGCGGATGCGCATCCAGTCGCTCGGGCGCATATTGGTGCTGTCGATGTTCATGGGCTGCACGACGTCGAGCTCGCAGAGCCCCGAGATCTCGGGGACGCTCTGGGCGAGCTCCTCACCGGTCAGGGCGGGGGAGAGGCCGTTGCCGTCCTCGGTCGATGCGATGGTGCCGCCCGTGGCGATGAGAAGGATGCGCTTCATGCTGGTATTCCTATCGTATTTGCCGCCGCAGAGGCGGAGTCGTTCGGCAGTATTGTGGCACAGGGCGTCCAATGTTCAAACGTATTACATCATCTGCAACGTTTGGTAACACTTCAATTGCCGTCAAATAGGGGCCCAGGTCGTGCGTTTGCCGTGCGCTGATGGCTGTGAGGGACGAGAAACCCCCATATAACGTGTACACTATGAAAGTTATTTTTGTTCATTCACGCGGGTGGGCACCGGCTCCCCGCCAACAAGAGGGGGAAACCATGGATCAAAAGGCTTCCGCAAAGGTCCTCGTACTCGACTTTGGTGCGCAGTACGGTCAGCTCATTGCCCGTCGTGTCCGCGACCTCAACGTGTATTCCGAGATTGTGCCCTGCGACATCTCGGCCGACGAGATTCGCGAGATGAACGCCTCTGCGCTCATCCTTTCCGGCGGCCCGGCTTCCGTGTACGCCGAGGACGCTCCGTCCATCGATCCTGCCATCTTTGACCTGGGCCTTCCCGTCCTGGGCTTTTGCTACGGCCATCAGATCACGGCCGTGACGCTCGGCGGCAAGGTCGGCCACTCCGAGGTGGGCGAGTACGGCCGCGCCACCATTACGCGCACGGCTGGCGCCAAGCTCTTTAACTCCACGCCCATGGAGCAAACCGTGTGGATGAGCCATCGCGACGCCGTTTCCGAGGTGCCCGAGGGCTTTACCGTTACCGCCAGCACCGACGTGTGCCCGGTTGCCGCCATGGAGTGCGTCGAGCGCAAGATCTTCACCACGCAGTTCCACCCCGAGGTCAAGCATTCCGAGTACGGTCAGCAGCTGCTGAGCAACTTCCTGTTTGAGATCTGCGGCCTGGAGCCCAATTGGAGCATGGACAACCTGGTCGAGACCATGACGGCCGAGTTCCGCGAGAAGGTCGGCGACGACCGCGTGATTCTGGCTCTGTCCGGTGGCGTCGACTCTTCCGTCGTGGCTGCGCTGGGCGCCCGCGCCGTGGGCAAGCAGATGACCTGCGTGTTCATCAACCACGGTCTGCTGCGCAAGGGCGAGCCCGAGCAGGTTGAGGAAGTCTTCACCAAGCAGTTCGACGTCGACTTTATCCACGTTCACGCCGAGGACCGCTATGCCGAGCTTCTGGCCGGCGTGACCGAGCCCGAGGAGAAGCGCCGCATCATCGGTACGCAGTTCTGGAAAGAGTTCTTCGCCGTGGCGCAGCAGCTCGAGTCCGATGGCAAGCCGGTCAAGTACCTGGCTCAGGGCACCATCTACCCCGACATCATCGAGTCTGGCGCTCGCAAGACGGGCGGCAAGACGGCCACCATCAAGAGCCATCACAACCTGATCCCGTTCCCCGAGGGCGTGCACTTCGACCTCATTGAGCCGCTCGACCACTTCTTTAAGGACGAGGTCCGTGCACTTGGTCTGGGGCTTGGCCTGCCGGGTCACATCGTGTTCCGTCAGCCTTTCCCGGGTCCGGGTCTGGCCATCCGCATCATCGGCGCGGTCGACAAGGAGAAGCTCGAGATCCTCAAGAACGCCGACGCTATCGTGCGCGAGGAGCTCGACGCCTACAACCAGCGCCTGTTTGAGCAGACCGGCGAGCGCAACTCCGAGCACAGCTGCTGGCAGTATTTCGCGGTTCTGCCTGACATCAAGTCCGTCGGCGTTATGGGTGACGAGCGCACCTATCAGCGCCCGATCATCCTGCGCGCCGTCGAGTCCAGCGATGCCATGACCGCCGACTGGGCTAAGCTGCCCTATGACGTCCTGGCCCGCATTTCTGGCCGCATCGTTGCCGAGGTTCCCGGCGCCAACCGCGTGTGCTACGACATCACGTCCAAGCCGCCCGCGACGATTGAGTGGGAGTAAGCCGCCCCTCAAAACGGTTCGCTACGCTCCTGAGCAAAAAGTAACAAAATAGCAGGTCAACGAAGGGTTTTGTCCAAGTCGGGCAGAACCCTTCGTCACACTGGGAAACGCTCCGTTCGGGTTTATTCGTACCGGAATTCGTACCGCCCTGAGGGCCCTGGAGCCCCAGGGGAGGAGAAAAGGGGCGCAAGCATGACCGACTGGAAGGCACTCGAGGACGCCGAGGGCCACGCCTACTTCATGGCGGATCTCATGGACATCTCGCCCGAGAGCTTCACCCTCGAGGAGAAAAAGCAGATCCTGCGCGACATGATCGAGAGCTCCACCGCCATCGAGAACGCGATGCGCGACGAGTTCGCGGAGCTCGACGAGGTCACCCAGACCCGCCTGATAGACGACCTCGCGGCGGACGGCCCGAGGAGCCGGGAATGGTGGTACGAGGTGCTCGTGGACGGCCCCAGGCATCGCGATTTCCCGACGCTTACCGACGGTCCGCGCCGGAGGCGGTAGCGACGGAGGCCCCCCGTCCCGACAAAGGGGCGAGGGCCTCTCCTTGTGTAGACCTTCGTGAAGCGACGGAACGCTACGGATCAAGCCTGCCCGCGAGCCAGAGCAGCGGCACGAGGGGCAGCGCGCCCAGGCGCAGCAGCACCGCCAGCGCCGTGGTCACGCCCCAGCGGGCGTCCTCCCGCGTCACGACAGGATCTCGTTCACGCGCGCCTGGACCTCCGCGTAGCGGTCGCCCAGCGCGGCCTTGCGCGCCGTGCCGTTTCCGAACTCGCCGGCGATCACGCGGCGCGCGAGGTCGTCCACGTCGTCGGCCGCCGGCGCCCGGGCCGCGGCCCCCCCCGAGCTACGACGTG
>UQNG01000028.1:0-28065 GCA_900542335.1 uncultured Collinsella sp. | reverse complement strand
CGCTGCCGAGCGTCCAGCTTGGCATGCAGCTCGGCCCCCTCCTTGGCAGAAGCCTCACGCACGCCGGCAAGCTCGGCCGCGGCGGCGTCCTTGGCGGCCTGCAGCTCGGCGGCATCGGTCGCCGTTTTGGTAGCCAGAGCCGCGGCGGACTCGCTCTTGACCTGCGCGACCTGCTCGGCGGCCGCCTGCTCTGCGGCCGCAACCTTGGCATCGGCATCGGCACGAACGGCTGCAACCTCGGCATCAGCCTCGGCGCGCATCTGCTCAAGCTGGGCCGCCGCGGTCGAGCGCGCCTCGACAGCGTCAGCCTCGGCAGCTTTCTTGCCCGCCTCGACATCCTCCAGCGAACCCTGCAGCTCCTCAACATCAGCCTCGGCAATCTGTGCGCGCTGCGTCAATGCCAGCTCACGCGTCTTGGCCTCGTCCAGCTCGTCGGCCAGGTCGTCGCGCTCGTTGGTCAGCGCATGGGCCTGAACCTTCCAAGACTTGACCTGTCCCTGCAGCTCCCCAATCTGCTCGCGGGCCTCGGCAAGCGCCTGCTCGGCATCGAGCTGGGCCTGCGTGACCTCCTCCACAAACACGCGGCGGACCTCAACATCGGGCAGATCGGGGCTGTCGACCTGCACCTCCTTAATCTCCTTAATAAACTTGGGCGCCACCGGCTCGGAATGCACGCTCTCGAGCTCCTGCAGGTTGCGCTCGTCGTCGGTCAGGCTCTTAAAGACGGTGTAGTTGTTGATGAGGTTGGTGTACATCTGCACCATGTACTCGTCATCGAACGCCAGCGCCTGCTGCTGCACGTCGATGTTGTAGCCCACCTTGTCGTAGCGCTCCATAAACTGCCACAGCTGGTAGCACTTGCGGTAGTTGGGATCCTTCATGATGAGGTTGGTGCGCTGGATGGGGCTGCGGACCGCGCTGCAGCCGTTCATAATCTGACAGAACGACGCACCGCGCAGCGCCATGACCAGACGGCGCACGCGGTCGATGCGCATAAAGACATCCATGTTGTCGGCGTCGTTCTCGGCAAAGCTCTGGCGGTTCTTGACCGTCATCTCGACGTTGTACTCGATCTCTTCGTACGCGTCGTCGATCTTGCTGTGCATCCTAAATCGGTTGCGGATCTCGTTGCCCGTCGACCAAAAGATCACGTCGGTGCGCTTGTCCACAAACGTCAGCAGGCGCTGAATCAGGTGGTAGATAAAGCGGTTCTCGTACAGGTCGTACGTCTCGACGGTACTGACGTTGAGGATGCGCGTGGGGTGGACGTCACCATCGTCGCTCGGCGCCAGGAACTGCGTGTTCTGGCTCAGATGGCGAACGCTATCGGCGCTGATCTTTTTGGCGAGCGAGACCGGCACCACCTCTTCCTCGGTGGTGATGAAGCGGCGCGGATTTTCGATGATGGTGTTGATGGCGTCGAGCGAGTCCTCGATCATGCTGATCCACTCCTCATCCACCACCTTGACGAGCTCCTCGCGCTGCTGCTCGATCGTGGTGCCCGAGGCCTGCGCCATCTCAAACAGATAGCGGAAGTAGCGGCTGTCCTCCTGGATGGGCTCCATCTGCTCGGAGAAGCTGGTATAGAGGTCCTGAATGGTCTCGGACATGGGTTACTCCATAGGTTGGATCGATCGGGAAGGGGCGCGGCGACACCACACTGGGCAAACGCTACTGATTGTCTTGTCCCACGCCCCGCGCTTACAGCATTAGTAGAAGTTCTGGATCCGCTGCAGATACATGACAGAATCGGGCAGACCGCCCTCGCCAAAGGTCTTCTCGATGTACTCGATCAGGCCCTTCATCTCGTCGCGCACAAAGCTCACGTTCATGGACTCAAACTTTTTGAGCACCTTGCGGGCAATGATGTAGTCCATGCCGCCCAGCTCGGTGCCGCCGCATGCCACGTACACGGGGATAAAGTCGTACATCTGCTTGATGATACGGTTACCAAAGGCCAGCTTAAAGCGGGTCTGCAGGTACTGATCCAGCTTGTGCATCTTCTCGAGCAGCTCGTCGTCGATCACGTACTCGACCTTGGCCTTTTGGAACAGATACTGCAGGTGGTCGGCCGTCACGTGCACACGCTCGTGCGGCTCGCACTCAAACGCGTCGGCGCGCTCGTTGAGCTCAATGGGAATCGCGCGGTCGTACACCTTGTCCGTGATGGTAAAGGTGGAGTCGTCGTTGTTGGCCGTGCCAATGAACCACAGGCTGTCGGGGATGGTGAGCTTGCCGTCGTGCAGGCCCTTGGGGTCGGCCGCCCACTGGGTAGGCACCAGGTCGAGCACCCACTCGTCGTGGCTGGGCATCTCGAGCACCGACAGGATCTCGGCAAAGTAGTACTCCACGCGGGCGAGGTTCATCTCGTCGAGCACGATCATGGACGGGTCTTGGCGAAGCCCCGCCTCGTACACGGCGCGGAGGAACTCGGTCTCGTTAAAGCGCTTGGAAAACTCGTTGAAGTAGCCCAGCACCTCGGTGCGATCGCGAAAGCTCGGCTGCACCGACACGATGGTCGCGGGGTTGTCCAAATAGCGGCTAAAGCTGTAGGGCAGCGAGGTCTTACCGGTACCCGAGATGCCTTCCAGGATCAACAGCTTGGAGGCGGCCATGCCGGCCACAAAACGGCGGATGACCTCGGGCGTGTAGTAGAGCTTCATCTGGCTGCAGGCGAACGCACGGAAGCTGTCGACAAAATCCTCCAGCGAGATGGCATCGTCGTAGACCGGCGATTCCCAGTCGCGGTACTTAAGGTCCACAAGGGACAGCTTGGGGAAGCGGTTGGCCTGGGCGATCTCTTTTTCCTCGGCAAGAGTCTTGGCCTCGACGGTGGCCTTGGCCATGGCGGCCGCGGCGTCCTTAACGCCCGCGCCATCGAGCGCGAGCGATGCGTTGCCCGATACCACGGCGGCCGTGGCGCCCTCGGCCGCAGGCGCACCCGCGGCGGCGCCCACCACGTTGCCCACCGTGGGCAGGTGGTCGTCGGCCAGGGCCGAGGCGCCCACGTACGGAATCTGCTTGGTGCCGCCCATGGCATTGACCTTGAGCGCCAGCAGCTTGTTCTTCTCGTCCATGAGGTCGAGCACCTGCTTGTTGAGGCGGCCGATCTCGCGATAGAGCGCCTTGTTGGACGTGTCGTCGCGATGCAGGCGGCGGTTGATGCGGTAGTGGTGGATCAGAATGGCCACGATCAGCACGGGGACCGCGATGAGCATGGCAAACAGAATGACCGCGCCGATCTTTCCCACCAGGTCAAACGTGGTGAAGTAGGTCATAAAGATGTTGAAGTACTCAACCCAGCCAAACACCAGCAGGTTAAGAATGGAGCTCACGACGGCAACGACGTTGTAGACGACCTTTGCCAGCAGCTCCCAGGCAAATCCCAGAAACTCACTCACCGTCGGTACCCTCCTGCTTGGACGCGCTCATCGCCGCCTCGGCCTCAGCCTTCAGACGACGGGCTTCCTCGAGCTTGGCCTCGGCCTGGGCAAGCTGCTCGGCGGCGCTATCGGCCGTGACGGCGGCGTCACCCTTGCCCTCGGCGTCCACGATGGTAGCGGCGGCGGCCAGGCGGTCCTCCTCGGCCATAGCGCGCTTGAGGTTCATGCCCACCACGATGAGGTGATACACCTGGTAGATAAAGAACAGCAGCATGGGCAGCACGATCACAATGAGGAAGCCCATGGAGCTGGACAGGAAGTCCATGACCTTGCCCATCTGCGGCAACGCGAACAGGTACTTGCCCACGATGTCGCCGTCGCTGATGATGTGCGTATCGGCCACGTCGTTGTTGTCGCCCTTGGTGGTAAAACTGCGCATGCCGTTGACCTCGTCGATGGCGGCGATGCGGTGCGTGTTGAGCGCGTACTCGTTGTCGATGATGGTATGGAACGTCACGATGTCGCCCACCTCGAGCTTGGAGGTGTCACACTTTTTGATGAAGATGAGGTCGCCCTTGTTAAACGTGGGCGCCATGGAGTCAGATTGCACGGCGAGCGGGGTGAAGCCGGCGATGTCAGAGACGCTGCCGTCCTCGCGCGTGGCGAGCGTGGTAAACGCATACAGGGCCGCCACCAAGATGATGATCCACATGACGACGCTCAACGCGATGGATGCGACTTTTTTAACAGATTGCATGATGTCCCTTACTACCGTGTCTGTCTAGGTCGTGCGCGGCCCGGCGGCCGCCGTGCGTATCTACTGTTCCTCGATGCCCTCAAAGCGCATCGAAACCGAATAGTTAGCTCCCTTTAGCATATTAGTGCAATTTGGGTCCGTTCCCTCGAGCCATATGCGAACGGTTACCGGCTTATCCGTATCTTTTATCAGGTCGAACATGTCGCTGGCCGCGGTCGCCTCGCCCGAGCCGAGCCCAAAGACGGTGGCCGCGCTAGATGAGCCCCCGCCCCCGTTGGGGTTGTAGACCCAGGTGTGGCCGTCGGCGGTAAAGCTCATGCGCATGGCGCTTGCCATGCCCTGCGTGTCGGAGCTAAACCGCGTGCCGGATGCGCCGTTGTCGCCGTCCTGGCCGGTCAGGCGCACGCGCAGGTCCGTGCTGCTCATAAAGTGCAGCGTGAACTCCAGGTAGGCGCCGGTGGCGGGGTCGGCGGTGGAGCCGTCCTCGAAGGTGAAGGTCTGGCAGTCGCTCGTGGTGACGGGTCTGAGCTTGGACGCATCGATGTCCACGCCCTTTTCGCTAGCGATGCGCGCCGAGATCTGGTCGAAGCCCAGGCTGTGAACGTATTCGTCGAAGGTGGCATGCTCGTCCAGGTCAAAGCGCAGCGAACCGTCGGCGTTGGCGTCGATCATGAGCATGCGGGTCTTGGCGCTATCGGCGATGGAAAACCAGGCAAAGGTTGCCATGGCTATCGCCACCAGCGCAAACAGCACCAGCACCACGGTGGTGGTGAGCTTGCGGCGCAGGTCGGTGTCGGCGGGCGCGGGGGCTTGCGCCTGGGCGCCGTTGGCGACGGGCCGTCGGTCGTCGGGCATGATGCGTGCCATTACGCCTCACCATCCAGGGTCGCAAAGAGCGCCAGGTGCAAGGTGCCCGGATCTTGATAGAGATAGTCAGCGCTATCGGGGTCGGTGCCCTCGATGTAGTAATAGATATCCAGACGATAGGTCTGGCCAAGCCCCAGCGTGGCAAGCGTGTTTTGCGGGCGCGTGGCCGTCTCGCTCGTGTCCAGCGTAAAGGCGGCCGGGTCCTGCGTCACGTTGGTACCGCAAGCGAGCTGGCCGTTTTGCCAGCCCAGGAGCATGCCCTCGGTGTAGCCCGCCAGGCTCGCCGGCGCGGTCGCGGGATGCTCGTCGCGATGGCCGCCGTCGGAGCTGTCGAGCTCAAAGATGTTGGTGGCAAGCACCTGGTTGCCGCTCGAGATCTTTATGCCCACGCGGGCTGCGCGCAGCAACTCGGCGTCGGCACCCTGCGGAACCAGCGATTCGGCCAAATACAGGCTCACCTTGCCTTTAACCTTGTTGGCGCCCGTTCCGGTAATGGTGGGGCGCAGATCGATCCAGCCGTGATAGTAGGTGGAGCCATTGTCTTTTGCCTGCTCAAACACCGTGGCATCGCCGGCTGAGTTGTTTTGTGCGCAGGCCGCAAAGCCGTTGAGGTCGAAGGTCGAGACCGGGTAGAGCGTCACGGCGCCGGTCACGGTGGAGGCCAGAGATGCATCGCCTTGCTGCGACCAGCTACCGCGATCGGCGTCGCCCAGCTCCAGCACCAGCTTGGACGTGTCGCTGTGCACGCTCACCGAGTTGGTGTTGACCTTCATGTTGTTGGTAAACCAGGCGTAGGTTGCGGCACCCAAAGTGGCGGCGAGCGCCACCATGACGAGCGCGATGTAGGCACGCGCGCGGTGGGCGTGGCGGCGGGTGACGACGTCCTCGAGGACCTGGCGCTCGGCGGCGGGTGCGGTCGCCGGGGTTGCGCCCGCGGACTCGCTGGCGCCTACCTGCATGTGCTTATTCTTGTGCATTTAGCTCGCCCCCTTATGCCTTGGCCGCGGCAAAGGCAAGCTGGAGCACCACATCGCGGGCCTGGGCCTCGTCGATGCAATTGGCGTCGCAGCCTTCCATGTACACAACGTAGCGAACGCTTGCTACCTCGTTGGCGGCCAGCGTGCAGATGGGCGTGGCGCCCGCGCGCGCCGTGGGCGTGTCGCCGGTGCCGTCCATGCTGCAAGCGCTTATGGCGCGCGCAGGGTCGGCGGTGTAGGTCCAGCCCGAAGCGCCGCCCGCTACGACCACGCCGTCTTGCGTCGTGGTGCGTCTGCTGGTAGCGCCCGCGGTGTTGCCCAGGTCGTCGCAGGTAAAGACATGCGTTTGCGTGCCCGACCGGGTCGTGATGACCAGGCCCAGGCGCAGCGCGGCCAGCAGCTGCGGGTCGCTCGTCACGCTCATCTGGCCCTGATACAGATACACGTTGAGCGCGCTGTCGTTGCCTTTAAGGTACAGCGTGCCAGTGAGGGCATAGTTGTCCAGCTGTGCGGTGCAGTCGGCGTAGTCGGTGGTAATGCCCGCGGCATTTTGGAAGGTGCCACGCCAAAAGTGGGAAAGGTCTGCCGTCGAGATGGGATAGAGCGTCTTGTCGGCGGCGGCAAGCGTGGCCGTTGTGTCCCAGGGCCCGTTGGCCGAAAGGCCGATCTGCAGGTCGGAACCCTCGTCGCTTACCGTGTGCGCCACGGGCGTCACGTTGGTGTAGCGCGAGTTGCTAAAC
Source organism: uncultured Collinsella sp. (assembly GCA_900542335.1). Taxonomy (GTDB): domain Bacteria; phylum Actinomycetota; class Coriobacteriia; order Coriobacteriales; family Coriobacteriaceae; genus Collinsella. Next base: position 21,341 of record UQNG01000028.1, on the reverse strand, counting down.
CAGGCGTAGGTGGCGGCGCTCAGGGCGGCTACCAGTACCAACATCCATGCGGCCGCGGCAACCATGCGACGGCGCGAGCTTAGGATGTCTTTGATGTTCGATGTACTCATCCCTGGCCCCCTTACGAACGCTTACCGGCAAAGCGCAGCGCCAGCGATTGCAGGCTGGTTGCGGCCAGGTTGTTGGTGCAGTCGGGGTCACAGCCCTCCAGCCACACGTAGACATCCACACGCACGGGCGTGCTACGGTCGGCGCCCTTGGCAGCGGCGGGCAAACTGCAGATCTTGGTCGTGGCCTCCTTGAGACTCACGATGCCGGTGTCTTCGTTGTAATCGCAGAAGTTTGCGCTGGTCAGCTGGTCAAAATGAATCGTGGAACCATCGGAGCGGGTGCTGTCGAGCACCAGGTGGTCCTGCTCGTTTTCGCCGGCATCCTTGCCGTCGAGCGTGTTATAGCGCGCCTGGGGGTTGTGCTCGCCCGAGACCTCAAAGACGTACTGACCCGTAACGGTGTCACCCTGCCCTGGAGCATAGGTAACCAGCCCCACGCGCAGAGCGGTGGAGATGGGGTTTGCCGGGTCCTGCTCGGTAAAGTCGATGCCCGACAGGTACACGTCGGTTGCGGCCGAGTTGGTAGCCAGGTACAGGGAGGTCTTGTAGTAGTCGGAATGCTCGGCCGCGCCAAACATGCTGGCGAACAGGGAGTCCTGCGTGGTTCCGCCGGTAAAGCCCGTTACCTTTTGGAAGCCGTTGAGCACGTTGTCGGTCGAGACGGGATCGAGCAGGCCCGCAAAGTTAAGGCCGGCATTGGTTTTGTATTCGCCGTCGTACTCGTTGGAGATGAGGAAGGTAACGCCCGTGCCCGCGGCCATCTTGACGTCGGTGATATGACGGTTGGCGTTGTAGATGTACCAGGCGTACGTTACAGCTCCGGCAACAGCAAGGGCCACCAGCAACGTGGCGAGCATGCGATTGAACTGTTTTTGCAGCGAACGCGCGTCCGACATGCCCCTCCCCCATTTGCCGCGTTGTAAACTACCTGGACACCATTTGCCCATAATGGAGTTATTTTACGCGAATGTGCAGTTCATCGGGGGTACAAACGCGACTTTCCATGTGCTGTTCGCGCTGCATCGGGGCGGATAGGGTCGCAAATCGCCGCTTTTTAAAAAATAGTTCTTGCCACTGGGTGGGAGCTCCGTTATATTATTCCGTGCGCACTCGCGCACCCTTGATCGGGCGTTTAGCTCAGGGGGAGAGCGCTTCCCTGACACGGAAGAGGTCAGAAGTTCAAATCTTCTAACGCCCACCAAATGTTCGCAGCTCAGAGGCTTCGCCTCTGAGCTGTTTTGTTTTACGCCGCCAAGCCAAGAGGACGCCGCGGCAGCCAAACCGCCTCGACAGCTCCAATAACCATCCCAGACGAAGCCGATGCCGCCTCGACGGCGCCGGCAAGCACCCCAACAGCGCCCAAAGCCGCCCAACAGCCCTAGCGATCGCCTCGATTAGACCCAGATGTGGCCCTCGTAGCCGTATCCGGACAGCCCGCAAATCGAAGGTGAATGGTTTCCCGCGAAGTGAACGAGCCAAAACGAACCCCCGGAGCATCGACACTTTTGGCGGCTCATTTCCTGCGGTTTTGTCGTTAGAATCCTGCGGTTTTGGCGCCAAAAAGTGTGGATGCTTCGGGGGTCCAAAAACACTCGTTCACTTCGCGGGAAACCATTCACCTTCAATACGGCAGCACCCCCTCCGCTGCCAAAGGCCCACTTACCAATGCTGATGCGCCTCAATAACGGTCTGCCAGAGCTTAAACCGCTTTGTCTCGAGGCGCGCCTGTGCCAAATATCGCGCTTCCTCAGTCATAGGCTTGCAAAATATGGGCCGCTTGCGACGATGCAGCTTTCGTCGGATGCGCTCGCACAAGCGGACGAGCTTTTCGTAGTCGCTCGCCTGGTCAGTCGTCACCGTAAAGTACGCGACCCCATTGAGCATCTGCAGCTCGTTGCGACGCTCGGCATCCTTGTGGATTTTCTCGCTTCCATCATGTATGGCATCGCTGTCGTAATCGACCAGCGCGGTAAGCACCTCGGGCAGCAAGCCAGCCCTTACTTTATCCAGACCCATCTCCGCTTTCGCCGTCAGCGTTATGTCGGGCGTGCGCTCCAACACGCGCAGTTTGCGGTTGCGCCCATCGTTGTACCCGTCTCGAATGAAGTACTTCTTGTTCAGCTCGGCCTTGCCCAGTGCAAGCCCGCCGTAATGCGCAGGCAGCGACATAAACATGCAAAGCCCCGACTCCCTTGGAGACCGTGAGCCCTCTTCCACGTACGGAAGCAACGCCTTCGCCTTGGCGGCGCCTCTCACCTTTGATGCCCGGTCAAGGTACGCCGCGATGAGCTCCTTGGTCGTGAGCTTCCCATCGCGCATGTCCGCATCCCTGCTTGTTACCCCACCGGGAGCAAGGTTATCCAGCCGATAGTCCGATGTCATGGCATAGCCGGCATAGATGGCCGCCGCCGCATCGCTATCGTGCGCGGCCTGCAAAAACGCCAGCTCGGGAGAGCACACGTACGCATCCAGATCGCCCATCCAGTGGCCCAGCGAGATAAACGAACCCGCCGGGAGCTCGTTAGTGCACAGGTGCGTCTTAACGTGCTTGCTCCGCCGACGGTCGGCGCGCGAAGGCACCAGCAAATCCAGTGTTTCGATCCCCAAGTCATAGCGATCGATAACCTCCTGCGCTTCTTGATCCGAGAGCGCGCAGGCGCCCGCAATCGACACGACCTCTGGTTCCGAATCCCCAAAGCGCGGGTTCGGGATGTGCGCCAAGAGCGCCAATGCGGCGTTATGTGAAACGATAAAGTACCCCATGGCGCGAAGATAGCATGTGCATCGGAGGCGGCTCGCGACCCCGGCGAGTTTTCGGCAAACGACCGGCGGCTTTTTGCCGCGGCGCGTTCAAAGCGCTCATTCGTCGACGTCTAAATGTAAATCCGTCAAGCTTTTGGCAAGGTTGCCGCTCAACTGACCAAAAGCTGACCATTTGCTTGCCCATTTGCTTGACGGCGCGCCCTCGCCAAAACGGTCCGCGACTTCTCGGGCGGTCGAAGTGATCGTTTAGCAACCATACACCCACCGCTGGGGTATCCTTGGAGCACATGCACCGCAAGCCACACAAAGGAGCCGCCATGCGCACCGAGCTCGATGTTCCCTTTTCGCACAAAGACGAGGCCAAGGCCCTGGGCGCCAAGTGGGACCGGGCCAAGAAGATCTGGTACGTGCCCGATGGCGTCAACCCCGAGCCCTTTGCCGCGTGGCTGCCTGGCGTGGATCGCTCCGACCCCAGCACGCCCTACATCTACCTGGTGCTGGGCAAGCGCGAATGCTGGAAGTGCCACGAGCAGACGACGGTCGCAGCCTTTGGCATTCCGTATCGGGCGGCCGAGGACTCGGGCAGCAAGGCTGCGCCCGGCGCTGCGCCCACCATGGACGACACGGGCCACGTCGCAATCGACACCGCCCGCGCCAACGCCGTAGCCATCGTCCCCGCGCTGGGCTGCGTGCCGGCCGAGATCCGCAACTACCTGCGCGAGCGCTGCGGCTACAAGCCCGTAACGTCGCGCACCACCAAGACCGCATCGCTCGCCAGCACCTGCACCGGCTGCGGCGCGCTGCAAGGCAGCCATTACCTGTTCGAGGAGCCCACGTCGCCGTTTGCGCTCACGGCCATCAACAAGCTGCCCGCGTTGGAGTTCGTGCGCGTGGAAGTCGCCGGCGTCTATGGCATCCCTGCCACCAAAGGCGACTTTGACCAGGCACTCTTCACCTGGGCACGCGACCACCACGCCCAGTTCCACAAGAGCCTGTTCGAGGGGATCTACCTGTAGGGCAAAACTCGAAAATCGAGTCCAGATTTCCTCGAAAATCGAGCGTGAAAATCCTCGAAAATCGAGTATGATTATCCTCGAAAATCGAGTATGCGCAGGTAGTGAGGTTTATCAAATCATGATTTCTTATGGTTCGGAACAGCCCAAATCCTATCGTCCTCGCCTTTTGGACGAACGACTGCAAACCCTGCTCCAGATTTTTGGAGCGGTCGAGATTCGGGGCACAAAGTGGTGCGGCAAATCATGGACCGCGCTCGCATTCGGTGAGAGCGTCGTTCATCTTGACGACCCAAACGTAAAGTCGCTGGTCGAAGCCGATCCTTCGCTCGCTCTTCAGGGCAATAAGCCGCACGTCATCGATGAGTGGCAAGAGACCCCCGCAACATGGGATGCCACGCGCCGCGCCGTTGATGCATCCGGCGGCGAGAAGGGCCTCTTTATCCTCACCGGATCGTCAACGCCGGCAAAAGACTCTGTCACCCACAGCGGCGCCGGCCGCATAGCGCGTCTCGATATGAGCACCATGACGCTTTGGGAACGCGGTCTTTCAACGGGATCCGTTTCGCTGCAAAACCTATTCGAAGGATCATTCGAACCTTCGGCCTATACAGGCTCGCTCCCCATGCTGGCCGACGCAATTTGTTGTGGAGGGTGGCCGGCGCTTGTCGGGACGAGCCCTCAGATGGCCGCAGAGGTCGTCAACCAATATCTCGATGCCATGTACGAAGTTAGCGTTCCGCAAAAAGGAGGCGTGGGGTCTACGGCACGGCGCATTGTGTCCTCGCTCGCGCGCAACGTTGCGACCTCTGCCACGCTCAACACCATCGCGGCAGACGCCTCGTTGGGCGACAGTGACGCCCAACCGGCAACTTCGACCGTGGCGTTTTACCTCGACATGTTGGAAAGCATGTATGCGATTGTAAATCTGCCCGGTTGGGATGCACCCGTCCGCGCAAAGTCTCGCCTGCGCACCAAGCCAAAACGCTATTTCGCCGACCCCTCCATTCCCGCAGCCGCGCTTGGAATGAATCCCGAAAGGCTCCTTGCGGACGGCCAGACTTTTGGCCTGCTCTTTGAGTCTCTGTGCATTCACGATCTGAGCGTCTACACCTCATGCCTGCCCGGCTCGCATCCGGGCTCGCTCCACTACTACGGCGACTCCGACGGGCTTGAGGTCGATGCCATCATCGAGCTGAACGATGGCCGCTGGGCAGCGATAGAAATCAAGCTCGGCGAATCCAAGGTTAGCGACGGAATCCGCAACATCGAGCGCCTGCGCCGCAAGGTCGCTCTGAACCCTGCCGCGCGCAACCCCCAGCCGGAGTTCTGCGCCGTCATCACCGCGACCTCGCCCTTCTGCCGCTACGACGCCGAGCACGACGTCTACGTGTTCCCCATTGGAGCGCTGCGGGAGTAAGGCGGGCAATTCGAAAATAACGAAGGCCCACCTATCAGCACTTTTGAAGTTTTAAGTCCGAAGGACTTGGCTGCCGAGCAACTGTCTCGAGGGCTTACAGCCCCAGGATGTGCTCCAAATAACCCTTGTTGAACCAGAACGATTGTCTGGTCATCCAGCGTCCGTCGGGCAACTCGTAGGCATTCCTCGCAATGTCGCCGATTTCAGTTCCATCGGCGAACTTATACGCAGCTTTCGACGTATGTGGGCGAACGTGGACAATCGGGTTGTCTGCCATACCGGACAGATTGTTGGTCACCTTGAGCTTTCCGCTTGCATCCCGATACGGATTGAGCTCAACGCCCTTGCGAATGACCTTTCGCGTCTCGTCCCAGCAAGCCTTTGCGGGGCCTTCGATTTCGTTTGCCGGCATTGCCCAGAATAGGCAGCGGTCAAGGCGCCACATTCCCTCGTGGTCCTCGTGGAACACGACGAAGAAGAAACGGCTGGTCTCAAGACGTGCACGGAAGGAAGACGTCTCCCAGTCCTCATTGATTAGCTGCTTAAACTCAAACGGAGGGAAGGACATTGCCTGCTCGATGTGCCCTCTCTTATTAACGCGACAAGCACGGACGTTAATCCCGGCCTTAACGAACTCCTCGGCAGCATTGCTTTTAATGCCGAGCATTCGATAAACGAGTGTCGTCCATTGCGCCTTGTTGCCCGTATACTCCAGGCCGTACTGCTCCGCAATCTGGCGATCGGTCTCACCATAAAGACCTCGCAGTTCAAGAACGCCGGTGTCATGCAGGGCTGCCACGTTTTGACCTGCGACTTTGCTGAGGACTATCACGGCGAGCGCCGCGTGCTTGGCGATGTGCTTGTCGACGAGGCGAATGTTCCGGAGCAGTTCTACATCTCTGACGAAAAGCTCACCGACTGGCGCTACCTTAAGGGCAGCAAGCGCGAGGAGCGCACCAACAAAAAGACAGGCTTTACGTACACGTACTCCGAGGGAGCCATGAGCTTCCCGGATGCTACCGACAAACCGAGCCGCACGATACTCACGGGCGAAGGCGGCACGGGCGCCAGCCGGTTTAAGCATGTCATTGAGTGCCCCGACGGCCGTTTCCGCCGCCTCGTTCCCGACGAGCTCGATCAGCTCCAGGGATTCCCCAAGGGTTGGACGGATACCGGCATGACCGACGGTCATCGTGCGTTCTGCATGGGTAACGCACTTGTCACTGGCGTACCCCACCGCATCGGCGAAGCCATGGTTGAGGTGTACGGGCTATAGCCGAACCAATATTGACATAAACGAGACGAGGGCCAGTTCAAACCTGAACTGGCCCTCGTCTTTGATGAAAGTTGCTAGCAGCGTTTACACTACTTTGAATCAGCTACGATGCCAACCAAGCTGACCGTTACGTCAAAGGTCGGGCTTCCTTCGCCCACATCGAGGCCAGACATATTCTGACAATCGCTGTCGGTGCCTTCCATCCAAACGACAACTTTCATGTTCGTGCCGTTGTAATCGACGTTCGAAGCGACCTTTTGCGCGTTGCCGATCGGCTTAATGTATACTTCGCCCGCTTTCGTGGCACCCCAGTTATTGCCGTTTTGATCGAGCGAATCGGTGCCAGAAAGATGCAAATACGTAGGGGCAACAACCTCGTTCAGAGATTCAGAGTTGACACACGACCAACCTGCAACGGTAGTCACATCGTTGCCCATATCGGTTGTCGAGGGAGCAGCTGGCGCATAGACAACGCGCAGCTCGCCGTTAATTACAATGCCCACGCGCAGGCTGTCTTTGATTTTGTCGAACCATTTCTGCGTGCCGCCATGCTGCGTAATCGTTATGGGCGAGCCGTTGCTCGCATCCAAATACACGTCGGCAACGCCGGTGTTCGCCACGGTATACAGCGTGTAATTCGCAACGGTGAATGCATAGTAATCGTTGCCTTGAATAGTGTACTTGCCGGGATTCTCACCCGAAATGGATGTGTCGACCTTTTGATAGGTGCTCACATTAACGCCCTGCCAGCTTTGGGGAACGTACCAGTTTTTGGCATCGTTCGTCGATGAAGGGCTAATCTCGTGACCGGCTGCGGAAGCGACCGTGGAGGTGTCGGAGCCATGGTCGGGCGTGTCGCCCTCAACGATTTGGAGTACCATGCCATTCGCTTGAGCGGAAATGGTGCTCGTAGTTGCATGAACCCTACTATTGGAGACAAACCAAGCGTAGGTGGTTGCAGAGAGCGCCACCGCCGAGACGACGACGGTCAATGCCGCCCCAATGAGCTGGATCTTGAGCTTCTTTACCGAATCATGCATAACCGTCGCCTCCCTTCGTTAAGAAATAGGGCAGAATCCCGGACTGGGAGCCTGCCCTCATTTTCAACCTAACGCAATCAATCCAATGCTACTTGTTCTGGGCATCAGCCGTAAACTGAACAGTGATGTTCTTCGTGGACGTGAGCTGCTTCAGATTGTTCGTATAAATCTGGTCGTCCGAGCCCTCGTAGAAGAGATAAAGATCAACTTCCGTATTCACATCATGGGTAACATCTTCGGCCAAAACTCCCGCAGCCGCTCCAGAGCCATACTTGAAGGTGCCGTTAACGTCGTAAACCTCCCAATGAGTCTCATCGACATAGACAAGGACACGAAGGGCAGAATTGAGCTTGGAATCAGAAGTGGTCTTTCCAGCCGTAACGCTGTGAACCTGCAGGTTCTTAAGATCTTGGCCGCGAGAAGAAATATTAAATACTTCTTTCACCGCATACTCGCCCGCGACGGCATCATCCAACGAGCCTGTACCGTTTACAAGCTGAAGACCATCCGAATTCACCATGTAACCATCAGCGGTTACCTTCTGACCATACCCGTACGCAAACTTGCCCTTAGGCGCAGCTTCAGTTGGATTCTCGCCAAAAGTTGCCGGATAAAGGCCCTTTTGTGCGTCATCAGTTGCCGTGTCTTCGGTGCTGTTAACGCCCACGGCAGAGTCCTTGTACTTAATCGTCATAAATGCGGCGTTTGACTGAGCGGAAATAGTGTTCGTGTTCGCCGTGACGGTATTGTTCGTCACAAACCATGCGAAGGTGGCGGAGCCGAGGGCTACGGCTGCCACGAGGACCATGGCGATGGCGGCGCCCATCTGCTTCTTTAATGCTTTGGTATCCATGCGGACCCCTTTCTTTCCCCATTCATCCCAGATGACCCTCGAGAAGCCCGGAAGGGGAGCCCGCGCTTTCGTGTTGGATGTTGCTTGCCCATCCTTTAGACATGAAATTGAGGATACCATAATTCTTACGATTTCCTTATGAGTTTTCGGCAGCCTACAATCCGGCGGATTCATAGGTCTACCTCGGGTTATATGTGATGCTATGTGAACATCGTTTACCTTATTTGATCTCTCTCCCGCGCAGTCATAAGCCCCTCTTAAGGCTTGCGACCGCAGCGCCACGCCATCGCATACATTCACCCTCTGCAGAGCTTCTGCCCCAGCCCTTCTCCACTCGCTATACTGGTGTGGCACGTGTCATTTTTGCCTGCTAAACGAGCTATTTGTTGGGAGGGCTCATGCCTGCCGCCAATCAACCCAAGGGAAGCGTTTCCACCGGATCGATTAAGCCGGTGACGCGCAAGGCCGTTCGTTGTCAGCGCGAAGTCGCCTGGCTGGTCACGCAAGCGGCCGGCAAGCTCGTCGCCGCTACCGACGACGTCAACGCGCCCACACCCAGCTTTGTGCTGGCGGCGGCGCTGTCGTACACCCGTGAGCAAGAGCAGGCCGCACGGGACCGTGGCGCCGCGATTGACTACGAGGCCGTCATGGGCCCCGACCTCGCGAACTTTTGTGCGGCTGCGGGGCTGCCTGCAGCGCCCAACGCGCTTTCGGACGCGGGCTACATGTTCACGCTCTCGGGCGCGGACCTCATCCGCGACCTCTACGCCTACTGTAGCGACCTGGGCGAACGCATGGGTGACGCGGCGCAGGTCAGACCTGGCTACGCGATCAAGCTCGCGCTGCGGTTGTTCCTGCTGGACGGCGCCGCCGGCAACGGCGCTACCTCCGCAGACAAAGTCTCCGCATAACAAAAGCGCCGGGCCGGGGAATCACTCCCGGTCCGGCACTTCTTCGTTCTACTTGTCCCCATCCCCTGCGGGCGAATTCTTTTGGTTGCGACGGTTACTCCAAGTTACACTGTGCTCCTTGTAGTAATCGGGCGCCTCGTTGCCGCTCGCGCTAATGGGGTCGTTGCCGGTCAGGGTATCGGCAATATCCTGCACGAACTTAACGAACAGGCTCGAATCGTCGGTCTCGGACGAATCAAAGTCAAAACCGAACTCCACCGCGCCGCCGATGATCTTGTCCACGCACTCCGGGTCGTCGCCATCCAGCCAAATGACCACGGTGTATTTGTCCACATCGCCCACGCGGAAGTTCTTGTGGCTAATGGTCGTCACCACGTCTTTGGACGCAAACGGCTCGGTGCTGGGCTCGGGATTGCCGTCGGCCGCAGCCGCCGCGTAGGTGATGGGCTCGCCGTTGCGATACACCCTCACGCGCGCGGCCTTCTCCACGCCCTTGCTGGCGCTGACCACCTTGAGCTTGGCGCTGTAGCCCAGATCGGTCTTGCCGGCGTTGCGGATATAGAAGGTATATGCCACGTAGTTCTTGCCGTTGTGGCTACCGTCGATATCGTCCAGGTTGTCGGGCAGGTCCTCGGTAGCGATATTGGTGCCGTTGTCCAAGGCATCGGCGGCCAGGCGCGCGGTGGCGTTGTTAAAGTCGCCGTTGTCGGCAATGGCCACGCCGCGGCGGAACAACTCCAGACGGTTGAGGTTGATGGTGAAGTTACCCATGTTTTCCTGCATAAACGACAGGGCGAACAGCACGCCAAAGGCAAGCGCCAGCACCACGAGGGCCTTTTGCAGCTTGTCCATGCGCAGTAGCGCCGCGCCGATGCGCTCCATGCGGCGCTTGGGCATATACATGGATACGACCGCGTCGGGGTCGATGTCGTCGAGGTCCTGGTCGGCCAGCGCCTGCTCCAGCTCCTCGATGCGCACCACGCCGCGGAGGTTGCGCTTGGGCTTGGGCTTGCGGTTGGACTTGGACTTGCCGAAGCGCTTGCGGGAGGCGGGAGCCTGCTCGGGCGCGGAGTCCTCGCCGGGCACGTCCTCGGCATTGGCGCCGGGCGCATCCTGCGACGTGTCCTGGGCCTGGCCCTCGGCCAAATCCTCGACAGCTTGATCTTTATTGTCGTTACGCTTGAACAGTGCCATGGCGATCAGAGCTTATATTTGGCGCGGATGTAGCCGACATATTCTTTGACGAGCTCGCGCTCCATGTCGTCGGCGTAACGGAACTGCAGGCCGCAGACGTTGCGGTACAGGCTGCCCTTGGGCGCGCGGCGCACCCAGCACACGATGCCCAGCTGCTCGGGCAGCTCGTGGCGCTCGCCCTGCAGGCGGATCGAGGGCATTTGCACGGCCAGGGCCTCGCCCACGTCGGGGTAATCGTTGAGGTAGATAGCCAGACCGCCGGCCGAGACGTCGATGGTCATGGCGTCCTCGGGCTCGGGGGTCGGCGCGTTGTCGCGTTGGTAGGTCAGGCGCATGGCGACCTTAAAACGCTCGTCGCGGCGCTTGACGAAGGTGCGCTGCTCGGCGACTTTGCGCATTTTCCAGTAGGTGCGGATGCCCTTTTTCTCGACCGACTCGGGGTAGCCGGCGAGCACGAACGTTTCCTCGCCCACTTTGTATTGCAGCAGGAGCTTTTGGTTTTCGTCCATGATGAGCGGCTTGCCGGCGAGCATGGGCGCGCTCATAAGAAAGTACGCTTCGTCCAGGTTCTCTTTGTACGTGGCGAGCATGTTGAAGTCGGTTTTTTGGCCCATGGGCACGTCGAATGCCACCTGAAGCTTAGTCCCCGGCGTTATCTGTTGCTCTGCCATGTATTCCCCCCCAGTCGCGGGCGCCGATATCATCGTCGTGCGCGATGCACATTGGGCTATTGTAACTGCTTTGCCGCAGGTTTCGATGTGCGGTGCGTGAAATGGCGGGATGTGAGGCGCGGGTGAACGCGCAGCTGCTCCGCGTGCGGCATCAATCTGGCAGCGATGCATGTCCCCGACAGACCGCCTGCCCGTCTATCTCTCAGTTATCTCTCGTAATCATCTCTCGTCTCTCATTTATCTCTCACATTAGAGATGAGTGAGAGATGAGAGACAAAAATGCCGTTATCGGTTCAATCAAATCACGTTCGCACAGGTAAACACATGTATACGGGAACTTTGACTCGATCCACCAGCCACCTTGCAGCATTGTTATCTCTCGTAATTATCTCTCGTCTTTCAGCCATCTCTCATATTAGAGACGAGTGAGAGGCGAGAGATGCGCGGGCGGCGGATGAGCGTGGACTATTGAACGGTCGAAAATCCCTCAAACAAAAAACGGGGCCGGCCTTACGCCGAACCCCGTTTTCAAACGGACGGTTAGTTATCCAACGCGCGAGCATAGCAGTCAACATTACGCCGCTGCGAACACTCCCAAGCCCGTTCCGATGATGCAGATCGCGAAGATGCCAATAATAATCCAAATGGTCTTGACACCCTTTTTATAGAGGGCAACGCAAGCGAACGTTGCCAGCAAGGGCAGCAGACCGGGGAAGATCGAATCGAACAGATCCTGCGGGACAATCTCCGAACCACCCACGTCAAAGGTCAAAGCAGTGGACAGCGAGACCTGTGCCGCAATCATGGCGCCAATGACGGTCATTCCGAGAACGCCGGCAGCATGCGTCATGCGAGACATAAGGTTGTTCTCTTCGGACTGCTGCAGGAACTTGGTTCCCAGGTCATAACCCAGATGGGCGGCGACGATACGCGTTGCAAAGATAATCACGGAGTAGAGAAGGAAGACGGAGACGGGAAGGGCGAGCGCGACGGCAGTTGCCGTGCCCGTACCCGTAATGACGGCAAACGCGCAGCCAAGCACGCCGGAGGCATAGACCTCGGGAGGAACCGCCGCGCCGACCATGATGACGCCCATGAACATGGACTCCAAAGCAGCGCCAACGATAACGCCCTGCTGGACATCGCCAAGAATCAAGCCGACAAACAGGCTCGTAAACAGCGGACGACCAAGCATCGTAATGCCAAATAATTGCTCGTCCATAGACGCAATAATGCGACCAGCGCAACTAGGAGGTACTGGGCAACTATTCTGATTAACCCCAGAAATAAGCCTGCAGGCGAGACGTTCAGAACAGCTCGCCTGCAGGTAACAGCAGCAATTTGAAAGGATTAGTAGTTCATCTGGTGATAGTAGCGACGCGTGGTGAGCGGGTGGTTGCGGACGTGCTCGAGATGGCAGCTCAGGCGCTCGGTGATGGTGTAGGTGACCATCGGGGAGACGATCTTGCGGAACTCGGGGTCGCTGAACGGCAGCTCGACCTCGGCGGTGTCGAACTTGTTCACGCGGACATGGACGCCCTTCTCGTCGGCGAGCATGTGGGTGAAGTTGTCCACGCGGTCCATGAGCTTGCGGGTGTCGTCCTCGCCGTAGAGCATGATGAGGCTCGTGCCCTCCTCGCACAGCTCGATGGTGCCGTGGAAGAACTCGGCGGCGTGGATGGACTTGGTCTTGATCCACTGCATCTCCTCGAGGATGCACATGGCGTAGTCGTAGGCCTCGCCCCAGAGCATGCCGGAGCCGATCACCATGTGGTAGTCGGTGTCCTTGAAGTCCTCGGCCATGGCGGCGCAGCGCTCGTCCTGGGCGTCCTTGGCCTTGATGAGGTACGGGGCGATGTTGCCGAACTCCTCCATGAAGGTGTCGTACTTGGGGAAGGCGCCGGCGTTCTTGAGGAAGCGGGCGACCAGCGTGATCTGGTAGGTGTAGATGGCCTCGCACAGGACGTCGTCCTCGGCGAAGCTGAAGAACTTGTAGTCGGCGTACTCGGTGGCCGGGGTGTTGTCGTTGGAGACGTACATCAGCGTGCGGGCGCCCTGCTCCTGGCAGAACTTGGCGGCCTCGATGATCTCGGGGGTGGTGCCGGTGCGGGTGGAGAAGACGCAGACCGAGTCCTTGTTGAAGGCCTTGGGCGGGCACGCGAGGAACTCGGCGGCGATCTCGCAGTGGACGTCGACGTCGGCCGTGGTGGTCTCGACCCAGTACTTCATCGGGAGCGTGTGGGCCCAGGTGCCGCCGCAGCCGATGAAGAAGATGTTGGAATAACCCTGCTCGCAGACCTTGTCCACGGCGGCCTCAATCTGAGGACGGAGAGCGAGGGCATCGCTCACAACCTTCTCGTAACGAGGCTCATCGAAATTGAACATATCTAATATCCCTTCGTTTAATAGAGTGAAATTCGTTTCAATTGACAACTTGTCATTTCACTACGTATTAATACTTAATGACCTAAAAAATACCTTTCTAGGAAATGGAAGCTTGGCCGTCTTTCATCTCGGCGAGTTTATGCTCGAATCCAAAGCCGCCGGGTTTAAGGCAATTCTTAGCTGAATAGTCAGCAGCGAATTCCATTGCATCCCGAATGATCTCCGCATCGAGCGGTTGCTTTTTACTCCAGCCATGCGAGAGACAGCTCACAACAAACGCAGTGATATACGAATCTCCCGCGCCCATGGTGTCAAGCGCATCTACGGGTCTTATATTTCCCTGGTACCATCGGGAACCGTCAAAGAACACAGGCCCTGCAGATCCCCGTGTAGCAATCGTGTAGCGACAACCATGCTCTATGGCCCTCTTCAATAGAACTTGAATCTGTTGATCGCTCTCGCCGGAACAGGAAAACAGACCAAGGGTTGTAGCAGGGCAAACAAGATCGAAATATGCGTCGGTTCGATACTTATCTTTAACGGAAAAGTCGTAAACCACCACAGCGGGAAGATCTTGAACTAGGTGCACATCATCCTGCAGCTTTGCATTGACGCTGGTAAAAACCGCATCGAATCCCTGAAGAAACTTGACATCAGAATCGTTGATATGGGTTTTGTGCGCCCAGCAAGCCCCCGTATCGTAACCAACTTCGACACGTTCACCGTTGTAAACATTTACATCGCAAGTCTTGGTTGTTGCTTTTTCAGGCATGCATGATTGCGAAAGGTCAACGTTCAGCGAAGAAAGGGCATCGGTGATTATTCGCCCTCCCAGGTCGTTGCCGATCTCCCCAATATACGCAGCCTGTGCGCCAAGCATGCTTGCATGGGCAGCGACGTTTACGGCATTGCCACCAGGATACATAACGCCTTTGTTGAGATAGCGATCAATAACGTTGTCACCAATTGCTGCGATTTTCACCTCAACGCCTCCCATCACGTACGTTCTTTATTAGTACTCGACCTTGCGGTAATAACGGCGGATGTCGAGCGAATGGTCACGAATTTCCTCGAAATTCTTGCTCACACGCGAGAGAATGGCATTGAGCACCACCGGAGAAAGCATCCAGCGGAATTCATCACTGATACCCGGCAACTCATAATCATGTGTATCGAATACGGTGAAATCATCCGCATATTGCTTACAGAAGCGTGCAACGCGCTCATCAAGAGGCCTAGTCTGCGCCTCCGTCATTGCGAGCGCGACGCAAACGCCCGGCTCAACAAGTTCGATAGTGCCATGGAAGAACTCAGGCGATGTAACGGATTTGGTGCGCAGCCATTGGGACTCCTCGAGCACACACATGGCAAACGAATACGTGGGGCCCCACAGATTGCCAGAACCAATCCAAATCTGATACGGATCGTCCTTGTGCTTCAGAGCATATGCGCGAGCCATCTCGTCAGCGTTCTTGCCGACGGAAACGAGAGCAGCGGGGAGATTCGCAAGCTCATCAGCGAAGCGATCGTAGTCATCGAAAAAGCCCCTGTTCTTGAGAATCTTTCCAATCAGAAGGTACAGCACGAGCTCCATAGGACGGCCCTGCTTATAGATCACTCCATAATCGGAAAGTTCACCAAGCGGTGAATCGTCCACGCCAAGCGTAGAGACAATGGTGCAGCCTGCGTCTTTTGCCGCCTTTGCCGCCGCGACCGTCTCTTTGGTGTCGCCCGACTTGGACGCCATGAACGCCAAGGTCCCCTTACCGATGCGCCGATTGCCAACCGTGAGGAAATCTGCCGAAACTTGGGACTGGACGGGAATATCGGACATAACAGAAACCATATAGTCAAACGGCTGCATCATCGCAAGCGAGCCACCTGACGAGGTGAAGAAAATCGAATCGAAACCCTTTTCGCAAATTTCGTCAGCAATGCGTTCAATTTCGGCACGTTGATTGTAGATATAAGCACCGTTATCGAGAATTGCCTGTTCATCAAATGAAACCATGAGATATACCTTTCTAATTCAATTGGGCCAGACGGCGAAATCAACCATTTAGATTGCAAATACTCCGAAGAAGGAGCCGACGATACCAACCGCCATGAGAATAACGAGAATCCAAGCAATCTTGACCTTGTGCTGGACGAGTTCGTAAACTCCAAGTGTCACAAGCAGCGGCAGCAGGCTCGGCATGATACCGTCGATGATGCTTTGGATAGTCTGCGCACTGTCGCCGGTACCGAGAGAACCAGCCACGCTGACCGATACAAGGTTGGGCACCATAGCGCCGATAACCATAAGACCGAGAATTGCAGCCCCCATAGTAAGCTTTGGCATAAGACCAGATTTCTCGATCTTGCTCAAGAAACTGGTTCCGAATCCATAGCCCCATTTAAGGCAGAACCAACGAATCAGATAATGCGGAACATTGAATACGACAAGGAAGAGAAGCGGGCCGAGAATGTTACCCTGCATAGCAAGCGACACACCCAAGCCAGTGGCGATGACACGCAACGTTCCCCAGAACAGAGAGTCACCGATGCCGGCCAGCGGGCTCATAAGAGCGGCCTTTACGCTGTTGATGGAGGATTCGTCAAAATCCTCTTCGTTAGCGTTTGCCTCTTCCATCGCTGCCGAAATGCCCAGAATTAATGTTGAGACATAAGGAGTGGTGTTGAAGAATTCCATGTGACGCTTAGCAGCAGCAACCTGGTCATCCTTATTCTTATACACGCGACGAATGATGGGAAGCATAGAGAAGCAGTATCCCATGTGCTGCTGGCGCTCGTAGTTCCAGGAGTACTCCATCGTAAGCGAACGGAAAAATACCGATTTTAGATCACGCTTTGTAATCTTGTTGGAACTGGTGTCATTAGAAGTCGTCATCGTCGAAGCTCCCTTCCGAACTAAGCTGTGGCGTCTGAGCAATGAAGTTTGGCTGGACCACCACGAGGATTACTGCGAGGCAAAGCCCGATGATGGCAATACCAAGGATTGGAATGCTCATGTAGGCACAGAGCGCAAACCCGAGCACGAAGAAAATAGCAGTCTGCTTGTTGACAATCATTGAAGCGAGCAGTGCAATGCCGAGCGCAGGGATGAATCCACCCGCAATAACCAGGCCGTTACTTACAAACTCGGGAATTGCGTTAAGCACCGCGTTCATAACCGGCGTTCCGAGATAGAAAGCAAGGGAGCACACGAAAAAGCGAGGAAGCGATTTGACGATGAATCCACCAAGCAGATGCATCCGCTCCATACCTTTGAGGTCGCCCTTTGCCACACAGTCGTCCGCTTTATGGACGAAAAACGGCATCACGATCAGCGTAAGCGCGTTATCGATGATGAGATAAAGCGACGCAATCGGGAAAGCGAGCGTCAGCGCAACTTCAGCGCCTTGACCCGTCGAAATTGCAAAGGCAGTGCCCAAAATACCACCGGTGATAACGTCAGGCGGAACGGCCGCCCCGATGGTAACCGATCCAATGAACACCATTTCAAGCGTGGCGCCGACAATAATGCCCGTCTGCAAATCACCCATCACAAGACCGATGAGGACGCCCGTGACGATCGGGCGAGAAGCAAGGCAAGTGCCAAGTGCCCACTCAAATGTCACGCACATTGCGACGAGGCCGATAAGGATCGCTTGAGTCAACATGAGAGATCCCCTTTCTATTGTATGTGCTTAAATCAAAATCTTCTCGTCTCTAGGTACCTGCCTGATCTCCACCTCGATTCCGGCATCACTGAGCTCATGTAAAAGCTCCACGTCGCGATCGGTAGCGAAAACCGTTGAAGATAGGCGTACATCTGCACCCTCACGCGGCTTCGTTCCTCCAATGTTGATATGCTCGATTTCGCTGTAGCCCTTTGCCAGGCGGTAAGCATCTTCGATGCTTTCAACGACAATGAACAAACGGTACTTATCGGTCACACCGCTCCTAAGAGCCTCGATAGAATCATCGACCGATTTGATAACCAATTTGACGCCTGCCGGACGTGCCAGCTTAAGCGTCGTCTTGCGCACGTCATCTTTCACAACCGCATCGCAGGCAATCAAAATGCAATTGGTGTCAAGCTCTTGCGTCCAAGTCATGGCAACCTGACCATGAAGCAAGCGATGGTCAACTCTCAGCAGCTTAATCATCTTTGTTCCTTTCTCAAAAATCCTCGTCTTCTTCTACCGAATTTGGCAGCGAACATAGGCATGTGCCCTTTTGGCGGACACTTGAAACCAATGCAGCGAGCTCGGCGTCATCAAGTGTGCTCAATTTCGAAAACACTTCGAGCACTAGTGGTAGCGACATGCCGGCAATGAGCCTTAGAGAATCGTCACCCAACCTTTCCATAAAAGCGTTATTCACTGACCCACCATAGACATCAGTGATGACAATCCACTGGTCTGCTGGGTCGCGAGAACGGTCCCAAAAATCTATCAACTCGTTTACATCCATCGTGTACTCATCGACATATGCGCATAGCACCTTAACGCGAGGATCTTCACCGCAAAATAACTGGAGCGTTTCACGCATCGCTCTAGCAAGTGGCCCATGGCTGGCCAAAAGCAACTTCCTCATTTATCTCCCAATCTCAGTCAATCATCTGTTATTAGAACGTTATATTTTGTATTGTTATCTACAGTATCCTCGAAACTTTCGCTTTGTCAAGACAGATCAATCAAGCTTCCTAAGCGGTAATAATTCGCCCGTAAACGGCAAAAAAACGCCCCTTTGTCGGGGCGTTTTCAACCTCTTGTTATTCGGTCAAGAAAAATCCGGGGTTTGGCTTTCGCTAGAGATAAAACTTTAAGCGCTCAGTGCAGTACACCTGCCGCGAAATAAACAATGGCACTCCCTGCGCGCTGCAACGCTTATCTACAAATAATAAAAGGGCAGATCCCGGCTTTACATTCAAATGTTCTGCCTCGTAAGCACTTGCAAAGCACACCTGCAACGTTCGCTCGTTATTGCCAAGTTCGATATGGCGTCTTCCCAGCACCTCAAGTAGAGACCCCGATAAATCTTCATGTTCCAAAAAGGCAAGAGAAGGATTGTAGCTATTGGTTTCCAACATCGTTGGCACGCCATCGACTAAGCGCAAACGTCTAGTCTGAAGAATATTCTCGTCCTCCTGGACCTGAAGAAAACGCACGTCGCGCAGCGTAGGATAAATCCAAGCTACTTCGAGCACTACGGTCGAAGGCTTTTTATTTTCTTGAATGCAGGAATGGGTGAAGCTTTCCTGGTCATCGGCTGCATAGGCATTGCGCGTCGTGGTAACAAAAGTACCTTTCCCTCGCGTGCGCTCAACGATATCGGCATCCTCTAGTTCCTTGATTGCCGATCGAACAGTAATACGGCTAACGCCATATTCCTCCATAAGCTCCGTCTCAGTAGGAAGCTTATCCCCTTCGCTATATACGCCACTTTCTATTCGACTCACAAGATCGTGAACGATCTGCTTATACAATGGAACAGCGCTCTCCACTTTAACCATTATTCAACCTATTGCTTTCTACACTCAACGGCTTCAAGTCCCTGCCAATTGATGCCGAGTTGATTAGCCTTAATCGAAAAGAAGTATTTGAAATAATCACCCAACATCACCTGCTTAGTAAAGTGCACTGGCTTACCAGTGCTCATATAAACGGTCTCACTCAATATAAACATCGCAGCTTCTCCTGCGATGTTAAGGATGCGCTTCTCCTCATCCGTAGCAAGCCCTGCTTCAAGCACAATAGACGGGAAACAATTATCCTCTAGTCGCAGCCCCGTCTCTCTCTCAATCGTTTCATAAAGTGATGCGTTCTCCATATCGACACCCAGTAAAAACCCGAAGTTCTTTACTGGAAGATAAATATGTTCAATCATTGCATTTATGTGGTTAATTGACCTCACGCGTTTGAGGTAAACCGCAGATTCATTCTCTTCCATTCGCAAATGACGACGGACGGCAACGGGCGGCTCGACCTCCTGAAGAGCGAGAACACGAGACGAGGTTTCGATATTATTTTCATGGCAAAAATAAGTGAAACCCTTAAACGTGCTCAAGCTCGAGACGATTTTAGGCTGCCGGATAAATGTGCCCTTGCCATGACGCGTATCAAGCACGTCGTCATCCACAAGAGTTTGAATTGCCTTCCGTATCGTCGCACGGCTAACCTCGTATTCTTCGCAAAAACCATTTTCGCTAGGCAACACGCCACTTTCGGAAAACTCGCCCATCTCAATACGGCGGCGCAAATCATCGGCCACTTGTACATATAGCGGCACAGCACTAGTCGGGTTAATCATAACGTTCTCCGTACAACATTCTATGAAACTTCTATACGTTATAAGATAACCTATTACGTATTATTTTGAAAGAAATAGACGGTTCAATCTTATTTTTGAACCGTCTACAATATCAAACACTTCATATGAAGGTGTCGAATGCCACTTGTGGCGCAAACAAGAGGGGCATCTGGCCAAAAATGCCCCTCTTCGCCTTGAAGTCGCTACCGTGAAATGCCAACGAGCCGCATGGTCGAGTCCAAGCAAATACGACCTCAAGCGGTCAGCTACGGCATGGCTCCCTAGAACGAGACTGCGACATTTGTTTGCATTGTTTTACGAACGCAACATAACGAATTATTTCCGAGCAAAATAACGGCCGCTGAAAGCTGCTTTAGTAGTTCATCTGGTGGTAGTAGCGACGCGTGGTGAGCGGGTGGTTGCGGACGTGCTCGAGATGGCAGCTCAGGCGCTCGGTGATGGTGTAGGTGACCATCGGGGAGACGATCTTGCGGAACTCGGGGTCGCTGAACGGCAGCTCGACCTCGGCGGTGTCGAACTTGTTCACGCGGACATGGACGCCCTTCTCGTCGGCGAGCATGTGGGTGAAGTTGTCCACGCGGTCCATGAGCTTGCGGGTGTCGTCCTCGCCGTAGAGCATGATGAGGCTCGTGCCCTCCTCGCACAGCTCGATGGTGCCGTGGAAGAACTCGGCGGCGTGGATGGACTTGGT
Source organism: uncultured Collinsella sp. (assembly GCA_900542335.1). GTDB lineage: Bacteria > Actinomycetota > Coriobacteriia > Coriobacteriales > Coriobacteriaceae > Collinsella. The sequence continues at coordinate 696 of UQNG01000028.1, read as the reverse complement.
CTTGATCCACTGCATCTCCTCGAGGATGCACATGGCGTAGTCGTAGGCCTCGCCCCAGAGCATGCCGGAGCCGATCACCATGTGGTAGTCGGTGTCCTTGAAGTCCTCGGCCATGGCGGCGCAGCGCTCGTCCTGGGCGTCCTTGGCCTTGATGAGGTACGGGGCGATGTTGCCGAACTCCTCCATGAAGGTGTCGTACTTGGGGAAGGCGCCGGCGTTCTTGAGGAAGCGGGCGACCAGCGTGATCTGGTAGGTGTAGATGGCCTCGCACAGGACGTCGTCCTCGGCGAAGCTGAAGAACTTGTAGTCGGCGTACTCGGTGGCCGGGGTGTTGTCGTTGGAGACGTACATCAGCGTGCGGGCGCCCTGCTCCTGGCAGAACTTGGCGGCCTCGATGATCTCGGGGGTGGTGCCGGTGCGGGTGGAGAAGACGCAGACCGAGTCCTTGTTGAAGGCCTTGGGCGGGCACGCGAGGAACTCGGCGGCGATCTCGCAGTGGACGTCGACGTCGGCCGTGGTGGTCTCGACCCAGTACTTCATCGGGAGCGTGTGGGCCCAGGTGCCGCCGCAGCCGATGAAGAAGATGTTGGAATAACCCTGCTCGCAGACCTTGTCCACGGCGGCCTCAATCTGAGGACGGAGAGCGAGGGCATCGCTCACAACCTTCTCGTAACGAGGCTCATCGAAATTGAACAT
>UQNG01000027.1:0-28808 GCA_900542335.1 uncultured Collinsella sp. | reverse complement strand
TGGCGGCAGGCGCCCGCCCCGCCCCCGAGGAGCATCTCTCATGCAAAAACTGTCGTGGGGTAAAGTCCGAGGTCAGTGGCGTTTTATACCGAGAAATTCAAAAAAGTGGAAAATTCATTACATATTTGCGTTGACTTTAGGTAACTAAAGTTTCATACTCCTTTTCAACCGCTGGGGGATGTGAACACGCACGGATCGTTCACATCATGATTGAAGAGGATTTCTTAGACATGTTCACGCATCAGCTAAACATTATCAGCGTAGTAATTATCTGATGCGGGTTAGCACATACGGCTAGCCCGTACGATAACGGGCGGCTGATGAAGATGAGGGCCGTCGAGCGCAACCGACGGCCCTCATTTTTTATGTCTGGGAAGTTCTTTTTAGAGGAGGAAATGTAATGAACGGAGTTTTGCTCATGGTTGTGGCCGCGGCGGTGCTCGCCTGCGGCTATCTGGGCTATGGCCGATGGCTGGCCAACAAGTGGGGCGTTGACAAAGAGGCCCTCACGCCGGCCAAGCGCATGAAAGACGGCAACAGCTTCTCGCCCGTCTCCGCCTTCACCGCGTTCTCGCACCAGTTCAGCTCGATCTGCGGTGCCGGCCCTGTTACGGGTACGATCGTCGCTATGGCCTTCGGCTGGCTTCCCGTCGTGCTCTGGGTCCTCGTCGGCGGCATCTTCTTTGGCGCCGTCCACGACTTTGGCGCCCTGTACGCCTCGATGAAGAACAACGGCAAGTCCCTGGCCCAGCTCATCGAGAAGTACATCGGCAAGACCGGCCGTCGCCTGTTCCTGCTGTTCTGCTGGCTGTTCTGCATCATCGTCATCGCCGCTTTCACCGACATGGTCTGCAAGACGTTCATGTTCACCCCGGCCGTTGACGCTTCTGGTGCTGCTACCGGTGCCATCGACTTCACCAAGTCCTATGCCGCTGGCTGCGCTGGCACCATCTCCATCCTGTTCACCTTCGTCGCCATGGCCTTTGGTTGGGCCCAGAAGAAGTTCAACCTCACCGGCGCTGCCGAGTTCGTCACCGGCGTGGTACTCATGGTCCTCATGTTCGCCGTCGGCATGCAGTTCCCGGTCTACCTGGACAAGTTCCAGTGGTTCGCCGTCGTCATGGTCTACCTGGTCTTTGCCGGTGCCATGCCCATCCAGATGCTCAAGACCCCTCGCGACTACCTCACTTCCATCATGATGATCGTCATGATCGTCTGCGCTGTCCTCGGTATCGTCGTCCTGGGCGCTAACGGCCAGGCCACCATCACCGCTCCGGTCTTCACCGGCTTTAGCAATGCCTCGGGCATGATGTTCCCGGTCCTGTTTGTCTCCGTTGCCTGCGGTGCTCTCTCCGGTTTCCACAGCCTCGTTTCTTCTGGTACCTCCTCCAAGCAGGTCGAGAAGGAGCAGGACGCCGTCAAGGTCGGTTATGGCGCCATGATCGTCGAGTCCTTCGTCGGCATCCTTGCCATCATCGTCGCCGGTATCATGTTCTCCGACATGAACACCGCCGGTACCGGCGCCCTTAACGCCGGTGTCGCTTCCACCCCGTTCCAGATCTTCGCCGCCGGCATCTCCCGCGGTATGCAGGCCTTCGGCGTTGACGGCACGCTCGCAACCGTCTTCATGACCATGAACGTTTCCGCTCTGGCCCTGACCTCGCTCGATGCCGTCGCCCGCATCGCTCGCACCTCGTTCTCCGAGTTCTTTGCCCAGACCAACGACGCCCTGGCCATCGAGTCCAAGGCCGGCTACATGAAGGTCCTCGGCAACCCCTGGTTCGCCACGGTCGTTACCCTGCTTCCTGGCCTCGCCCTCGCCTTTGGTGGCTATGCCAACATCTGGCCGCTCTTTGGTGCTTCTAACCAGCTGCTCGGCGGTATGACCATGATCACCCTCGCCGTGTTCTGTAAGTGCACCGGCCGCAAGGGTTGGATGCTCTACGTGCCCGTCGCCTTCCTGCTCTGCTGCACCTTCACTTCGCTGGTCCAGAGCGCCATGGGCTGCATGACCGCCGTCCAGGCCTACGGTTTCTTCGGCACCATCCCGGCTACCGCCACCACGGCTGCCGTTTCCGTCGCCGCCACCAAGGGTCTGCAGCTCGTCTTCGCCGTCCTGCTGATGGTCCTGGGCCTCATCGTTGCCGTCAACTGCCTCAAGGAGTTCTTCGGCAAGGAGGCCGGTTCCATGCCCGACGAGGAGCCCGAGTGGTCCGAGATGGGCAAGGCCGAGTATGGCCGCACTGCTGCCGCCGAGGCTCCCGCCGACGCCGAGGCTGCCAAGGCCTAGTCAACTTGATGAGCTAACCGTTCCATCCATATGACTCGGAAAGACCGGGTCCGCAACGACGCGGGCTCGGTCTTTTTTCTTGCGGGAACGGGTGATGCAAAGGCGTCCTCGCAGATGTTTTGCGTGGATAGGCTCGCGCGATGTACCATATAGACGTATATGTGTACATATGAAAGGGGCCCCGTGGCCAAGACGGTATATTCCGATAACCAAAATAATGTCGATGCCCTGGCTGAGCGTCTAAGCAGCCAGACGTCGCTTTCTGCCGAGCGCGCCAAGCTGGTTGCCTACGACCTGCTCTGCCGCAAGGCGCTTAAAATCAAGTCGAGCGCGCTGGCACAGATTTTCCGCTCCGTCGATAAGGAATGCGACACCAAGGCGATGCGCGACGAACTCATCGCGGCAAAAATCGTTACCAAGATCGAGGGCAGCGGCATTAACGGACGTCCGGCGTTCTATACCATTCATGCCGAGATAAGTGATGCCCAGGAGCAGCTTGCCGAGGTTGCCGAAGAGGCCGTCGAGGACGTTGTCGAGGTGCCCGCTTCGGTGGAAACGGCCCCGCGCGAGCATATCGATACCGACGAGCTGCTCGATGAGAGCGTCGTTCGCGCCTTTACGGCTAAGGCCGGTCGCGGCGGTTTTGGCGGGGGCGGCAAGCGCGATGCTCAGCGCCGTGCCCAGCAGGAGCGCTTCCGTCGCGCCGTTGCTCAAAGGGATGAGCTCGATACCGAGGCTGTCGAGACCAAGGTTGCTGCCGAGTCGCAGAAGCCCGCGCAGGAGCAAAAGCCCGTGGAGGCCCAAGAGCCCAAGCGTCGTCGCGGTGCTCACTTTAAGGCTGCGCAGCAGGATGTCGCGCATGAGGTTGAAGAGCCTCCCGAGGTTGCAGACGATGTTGAGGAGTCTGCCAAGAGGGCTCCGGGTTCGTGTCGTCCCGGCCGCGGTTTTGCGGGACGCGCGTATCCCGTAAAGCGTCAGGAGAAGGGCGAGCCGGCTTCGACCGCTCAGGCCGATAAGGCCGAACAAACCGAGAAAACCGTTGAGCCGGTGGCTTGCGAGCAGCAACCTTCCGAGTCGCAGCCTGCGGCCGACGCCGAGGTCAAAGCTCAGCAGTCCGCTGATAAGCAGGCAGGGGAGAGCGCTTCGAGCAAGCCTCGCCGTCGTCGTCACCGTGGCGGTCGTGGCTCGAATGCCGAGGCCGCGGCCGAGAAGGCGGCGACGCAAAGCAAGGATGCGAAGGTTGAGGCCCCGGTGGAGCAACCCAAGCGCCAGCCGGCGAAGGGGGACAAGCCCGAACGTTCGCAAAAGAGCTCGTCCGCGCCAAAGCAAGAGCGCAAAGCTCAGGCAGATTCCAAGCGCAAATCCCAGGCGCAGCCCAAACCGACTGCAAACGATGCGGCCGCCCAGCAGCCTGAGCCGCCCGCTCATGGCGAGGTTTCGGCGTTTGCTCTGGCCCGTGTCCTGGGCAGGCAGCTGCTCAAGGTCGTTCCCACGCCTACGGCGCTCTCCAAGATTAAGGAGCAGCAGACTCAAATCGTTAAGGTCGAGGGCAAGGATAACAAAAAAGCTCCGCAGCGCACTCAGCACAACGAGATGTCCAACCGCAAGATTGCCGAGGAGATTGCGATCATCCAGGCTTGGATAGAGCAGAATCGCGGCGCCGACACGCCGGTCGCTTCGCGTCGCCAGCGCGCCTACCAGATTTTTAACGATGAGAAGGCCTTTGACGGCAAACACGGCGAGCGCCTGATTCGGCGTATGACCGAAAAGGGCATCAGCATGCAGGCAATCAAGGTTGCTCCCAACCGTCCTGTGCACTTTACGGGCTTCTTTACGCTGGGCGCCGACAAGCCGTTCATTATGGTCGAGAACCTGGACACCTATGACGAGATCGTCAAGCTCCTGCGCGGCCGCAAGCACGCTAAGCTTTTTGGCACCAAGGTGGGTGGCGTGATCTTTGGCGGTGGCTGCAAGGCGAGCGTTTCGCACGCACTGGATGATTATCTGGCCGAGATCGGCTATCGCTTTAACTATGTCTACTACGTGGGCGATATCGACCGAGAGGGTGCGCGCATTGTCGAGCAGACCCGTAATGCCAATGTTGTTGAGATTCGCCTGCATGCCGGTATGTATCGCACCATGCTCGCCGAGCACAAGCGCCGCGTGAAGGCCGGCGGTGAGTGCGAGCCCGCGGCTGCCAACCAGGGTGTACCGCAGAACCTGGCGGCGACGATCAAGGATCTGCCCATGGTCACGCGCGTACAGTTCCGCAACGTGCTGCGTGAGGGCGGACGCATTCCGCAGGAGATTCTGATGACCGCCGACTATCGGGATGGCGACTCGGGAAGCTTCGACCGCATGCTTAACAACTAGATTCCGCCGGCCCCGGGAGGGCGGGGACACCGGCTTAGGTTTCCTGCTCTACAGTCCTGCTCACGACGGAGGCCACATTAAGTGGCCTCCTGTTCGTGCGGAACTCGCGATAAACCTAAGCCGGTGTCCCCGCTCTCCCGGGGCCTGTGGTTACTTGGTTGTTGCATGCGGCTCGCTTTTCGGAACAGGGCTGATAATTCTAGATGCAAGGCGCTCTTGGTCGTTATGGGCCTGGGGCGTCTGTCTTATATAGGTAGATTCCTTGCGGGTTCGAATCCCTCCGCTTGGCGGCGTTGGCTCGATTTTCTTAACGCGAGGAGCTCTCGGTCGATGTGGGACGGAGGGATTCCGCGTCCGCCTGCCGGCGGCCGCGCCCCGCTGCGTCGCTTCGCTCCTTGCGTGCTGCGCTGGAAAACGCTTCGCGTTTCCTCAGCTCTGCACCCTTGCGGGTTCGAATCCCTCCGCATGCCCACGAAAAAGCGCTCGAGGTTCATAAGAGCCTGGAGCGCTATGTTCTTTGGGGCTGGGACGGAGGGATTCGAACCCCCAACAGCCGGCACCAAAAACCGGAGTTCTACCGTTGAACTACGTCCCAATGTGTGGTGTTGCCCAAAAGCAACCCGTTTAGTTTACCTAATCTGCGAGGGCATCGCAAACGCCATCGAGCAGGCGTACGGCGAGTGTCTGCGCATCACTTGCGGTGAAGGTTCCGTTGTAGCGCGTCATGCCCGTGAGCTCAATGCGGATGCGCGCGGGCTTTTGCTGCGCGGCGACATTGGCGGTGCGGATGCGCTGTGCAAGGTTGTGACACTCGGCAAGGGCGATCGTGGCGCGCGGCGCAGCATCTGCGGGCAGCTCATCGCTTGCAATCTCGAGCACCAGATCCACGTCGGTCGGAACCTCGGAATCGCAAAGCATCATGCCGCTGCTGTCGGTCGTCGCCGTGGCGATGTTCCACATGCGCGATGCAACGCTGCGTGCGATGGGGTCCTCACCGATGACGGCAATCTGGAAGCGCTCGAGCACGTTGGCGGCGCGGGCAAAACCGATGCGCGACTCGGCCTCGGTAACCGAGGGCTTGCCCTCCCACACGTGATGCAGGCGGTTGATATAGGCGTAGGTATCCTGGAACGCCATGCCATCGGCAAACAGGCCAACATTTTCCTGGAACTGCTGCAGAGCGGCCTCGGTGTGCGGGCCAAAATAGCCGTCGTCCTCACCGCAGGCAAAACCCAAAACGTTGAGCGCGCGCTGCAGGGCCTGAACGTCGGCGCCATGGAAATTGGGCATGCGCAGATAGAGCGTGCGGTCGCCCAGTTTATACGAGGCGTCTACCAGGGCGCTCCAACAGGGGATATCGACGGCGCAGCCAGCGGGAAGGCCACTGTCGAGCCTAAAGGTGCCAACGGCCTGCTCGGTGGTGGCGCCAAAGCGCTTATCGGAGACCTCGGTGTCATCGATTGTATAGCCGAGCTGCAGAAGGCGGGACTGGACGTCCTCGACGGCTGCTCCCTGCATGCCCGTTGTAATAGGTTCCATGAACGAACCCCTTTCGGCGTACCATTCGTACTATTTGAGCGTGTGTCGGATAGACAACGCAAAGGGATGCATAAACATGCACTCAACAGTGTAGCAAGTTGTACCCAAATACGCTGCTGACAGGTTTTATAACCCCCGCTAGTTAAGGCGCTCCACAAAGAAATCTGCCATGGAGAGGAACAGCTCGCGTGCGTGCGGATCAAGCTCAACGTTCTCGATGGCCGCTTTCGCCTTGGCGGTCAGGTCGAGCGCGTAAGTGTGGGCGTAATCGATGGAGCCGGTCTCCTGGAAGATTTCCACGGCGCGTGCAAGTTGCACGGGGTCCTCGGTGCCCGAGGAAAGGATTGCCTCGACCTCGTCGTGATAACGCTCGTCTGACAGGGCGTGCACGGCGACGAGGGTGCGCTTGCCCTCGGTGATATCGGTGCGGAAGTCCTTGTTGGCGGCCTCTTTGGTGCCGATCAAGTTGAGCAGATCGTCCTGAATCTGAAAGGCAAGGCCCGTGTGCAGACCAAAGGCGCGCAGTGCCTCAATCTGCTCATCGCTGCCGCCGCCGATAATGGCTCCGGCGGCAAGTGGCGTGGCTCCGCTGTAGTACGCGGTCTTGTGCGTCGCCATGTCCAGATAATCGTCGACCGAGATGTCAAAGCGTCCATCGCGGACCCAGCCCAAGTCGAGCGCCTGGCCCTCGATGGTGCGAACGATCATCTCGGTGAGCTCGTGGAGCACACGGAGTTTCACGTCTGCCTCGAGTGTGGGGTCGTCGAGAACCGTCTTGGTGACCATGGTAAGTGCCAGGTCGCCGCAGTTGATGGCAAGCCCCGTGCCCTCGGTGAGGTGCATGCAGGGCTTGCCGCGGCGCAGCTGCCCGTTATCGGCGATGTCGTCGTGAATCAGCGCGCCCGACTGGAAATGCTCGATAGCTGCCGCGGCGCTGCGGGCGCTCTCAAAGCTGCCGCCTACCGCGGTGGCGGCGAGCATGCAGATGAGCGGGCGGTGGCGCTTGCCGGCATTGGCCGTAAATGCCGAGAGCGGGGTATACAGGTAACGCTCGATATCGGCGGAAGTTGCCTGTCCGTCAAAGAACGTGGCCAGATAGTCGTTAATCTGGTCAAAGTGCTGGGCTAAAAAGCTGGTAAACGGACTGGACACGGGTTCTCGCATTCTTTCTTAGGTTGCACCGTTGCATTATGCAGACTACATATTGCCACATTGGGGCGTCGAGCGCGGCGGTTGAAGACGATTGAGTCTTGCGGTCGCAAACGCGGCAAGGGGCTCGGCTAGATAAGCCCAAAGTGTTCGAGCGCGGTGACGACGCCGTCGTGGTCGAAGCTGTCGGTTACGTAGTCGGCCTTTTCCTTGAGGAAGTCCGGCGCGTTGCCCATGGCGATGCCAACATCGACCGCCTCCATGAGGGCGATGTCGTTGCTCGCGTCGCCGATGCCGTATACGGTTCCGTGGTCTGGTCCCAGGGCGTCAAGCACAGCCTTGATTCCGGCCCGTTTGGTGCACTCGCGCGGCGAGATTTCTGTGACCTCGAGCTCGAGCTCGTTGAGGCAGAGCAGAGGTCCAAGCTCTTCATCTTGGGCGATGCGGTTGGCAAGTGGTGTGGACATAAGAATTTTATAGGCGTTGTAGTGCTCAAGTTGCGTGACGGCGTCGCCCACGGTGCGTGCGTATCCGTACGTCTCGGGGGCATCTGCACTCATGCGCACGACGCGATCGATGCCCTCAAAGCGAATGACCTCGCCCGATTGCTCGAGATAGGGGGCGAGGCGCTGTAACATGCCGGGGCTTATGGCAGCGTTTCGCACGACGCGCCCCTCGAGTTCGGCGTAACCGCCCGCGAGGCACACGACGCCTGCCCACGGCAGTTCGAGCAGCTTGGGATGGATGCAGCTGAGGGTGCGCCCCGTACAGATAAAAGCTTTGTTGCCGTTGGCGACAAACGTGCGAATTGCCTGTGCAACCGTCTCGTTGGGATAGGGGGAAAGATCTCGCTCGCCCTCGGGGAGCTCTTGGGCAAGTTTGGGATCTTGCCAGGCGAGCGTACCGTCGATGTCGAAGAAGCAGACATTGCCATACTTTTTGGCGCCATCGCCGGCATGAAAAGGCGAGGCGGCGAATGCAAAACCCGGTTCGAGTCCCATAATCTGATCAAAGTGTTCTTTGACGCGGGGTACCGAGATGCCGATGATTACCTGAGCGGTCTTGCCGGTGACGATGAGGCCTTTGGCACCCGCTGCGACAAAGGTCGCATTGTCCGCGACGATGGAGGGATCCACGACTTCGACGCGCAGACGCGTGGCGCAGTTGGTTGCGCCCGCAATGTTGGAGACGCCGCCCAGAAGCGTCACAACCTGCTCGGCGAGGAGATGATCTTGTGAGGCTTGGTTGCCGGAAGCGCCGGTTTTGGATGAGCGCTTTTCGTCAACGTCGTTTCCCGTCAAGCGTGAGAGCGCCGCGTTGCTGGCGATATGGTCCTCGCGTCCCGGGGTTTTAAGGTCAAAGGTCAGGATAAGACCTCGAAAGCTCAGAAAGAAGATGACGCTAAAGATGAGTCCGATTCCGAGTGCCAAAAGGTAGGAGCCGGCATGCGCCCGCATGAGCGGGATAAAGTTGAAGGCAGCCATTTCCATAAAGCCGCCCGAGAAGATGCCGACGACGCCAAAGAAGTTCATAGCCATGGCGAGGCAGGAAGATAGGGCGGCATAGAGCAAAAAGAGCCCGGGATAGGTGAACATAAAGAGAAACTCGAGCGGCTCGGTGACGCCGCAGACCGCCGAAGCGACGATGGCGGGCAAGAGAATGACCTTGAGGCCAGCGCGGCGTTCGGGCTTGGCGGTGGTGTAGAACGCAACGGCGATGGCAGGAAGGCCAAAGAGCTTGACCCAGCCGGTGGCGGTGAAGCCAGCCCACGGCGCAAGCTCGTTGAGGGGGCGCGTGCTATGGGAGAGAATGGGGAGCAAATTGGTCCACGTGGCGTAGATGCCGTCGTTAATAACTAAATTGTCGTAGTAGATAGGCATGTAGAGCAGGTGGTGCAGCCCCATGGGCTCGAGTGCTCGCTCCAAAAACGCAAAGATACCCACGCCGAGGGGGCCGACGCCCACAAGTGCGTGGCGCAGCGTTTCGGTCGCTGCGTATACGAAGGGCACGATGGCGGCCGAGATGGCGGCAAGGGCGAACACGGCAAAAAAGCTGATGAGGTAGACCAGCGAGGAACCCGAGAAGGTGCCGAGCCAATCGGGAACCTTGGCATCGTAGAAGCGGTCATGGATGGCGACGACGGTTGCCGATACCGCTAGCGGGCCGATAATGCCGGTGTCGAGCGTCTTGATGCCGTCGATGATGGTAATGCCGCTAGCGGGGGTCAAAGACGACGGGTACTTAAGTCCAAGGTTGTCTCCGCTTAGCTTGATGATCTCGCTCAAAAAGAAGCAATAGGCAAAATAAGCCACGAGCGCCTCGAGGCAACAACGTGCCGGTTGCTTTTGGGCAAGGCCGATGGGCAGCGCTACGGCAAAAAGGAGCGGAAGTCGTTTAAAGACCGTCCACGCGCCGCGCTGAATGATAGTCCAAAAGACGTACCAAGGGGTTCCGTATACGGCGAGGTCGCCGACGATATCCGCAGACGTTGCGAGGGCGGAGACGCCAACCATAAGGCCCGATATGGAAAACAACATGGCGGGCGCGAACATTGCCCCGCCAAAGCGTTGGATTTTTTGCAGCATGTTCTGCCTCCCGTATATCGAGGCGCGTTGCGCGTGGTGAAACGTTTAAACAATGGATTCATTGTAGAGGACCAGACGATTGTCGTACCGGCAGTTTTGAGCGAAACCGGTTTGGGCGCGACAGAAACCGTCAACGGGTAAATCCTGTCGCTTTGCCGATAATCGGTTTAAACAACTTTAAGAAATGCTATCCTGCCTAGCCATACATATTCATTAGAGGTGAAGTCATGCCAAAAGCGATATACGAAGGAATCTACCGAGAAATACGCTCGCGCATCATTAATGGGACCTATGCGTTTCAGGAGATGCTGCCAACCGAAGCCGAGCTGACCGCGGAATTTGGCTGCACGCGCAATACCGTCCGCCGCGCTTTGAGCATGCTGGCCGACGGGATGTTTGTGCAGCCCATACACGGCAAGGGCGTGCGCGTTATTTGGCTTAAGGGCGAAACCGACATGTTGGGCGCACTCGAAGAGGTTGAGTCGTTTGGCGAGTTCGCAAAACGCAACAATGCCGTTGCATCGACGGACGTTAAGTCCTTTGAACATTTGATTTGCACCGAGCAGCTCTCTCGTCGCCTGGGCTTTAAGGTGGGCGAGGAGCTGATTCGCGTAGTGCGTGTCCGAAGCCTCAACGGCAATGCGCGCCAAGTGGACCATGGCTATTTTTTGGCGTCGATCGCCAAGGGCCTGACTCCCGAGATCGCGGCAGATTCTATTTACGGCTATCTGGAGCACAAGCGCGGTGTCAAAGTGATGGCGAGCCGTCGTACGGTGAGTGTCGAACTCGCCAACGATGAAGACTGCAGCTATCTTGACCTCGGCAAATACAACTGCGTTGCCGTCATGGAGAGCCAGTCGTACACCTCGGATGGCATCTTGTTTGAGGTGACGCACACTCGCACACACCCCGAGATCTTCCACTACCGCGTCAACTCCAAGCGATAGCCGGCTAGCTCGCAGCCTGACGAGACTCATGCCCTCAAAGCGAAAACGCCCGGTCAAACCGACGATGCATCGGTTTGACCGGGCGTTTTCTCTGCATTCGATAACAAATAATTGTTTATACAAAACTTGTCAAGTATCAAGTTGAAATTACCGTTCACCGAAGTTTTTCTACCGCTCTAGTAATACTTGTTCAAACAACTTTCCAAATAGAGTATCGTTCAAATCAGCAAAAGGGGCAAAGTCCCCGAGCCAATCTCCGAAGGCGGCGGCAAAGGGTGCCGCCACGGTGTGAAAGGGTGGATTGTAATGAAGAACGAAATGAGCAGAAGGCAGTTCCTGGGCTTTGCTGGTTCCGCGGCTGCGGTTCTTGGTCTGGGTCTCGTGGGCTGCGGTGGCTCCGCCGGCTCCGGCTCCTCTGCTTCTGGTGACGCTGCCGAGGTCTACTTCCTCCAATTCAAGCCCGAGGTCGACAAGGAGTGGAAGGAGATCGCCAAGGCGTACAAGGAGGAGAAGGGCGTCGAGGTCAAGATCGTGACCGCCGCCTCCAACACCTACGAGGAGAAGCTCAAGTCCGAGATGTCCAAGAGCTCCGCTCCGACCCTGTTCCAGGTCAACGGCCCCACCGGTCTTAAGAACTGGAAGGATTACTGCGCCGACCTGTCCGATACCAAGCTCCGCGGTGAGCTCATTGACGACTCCCTGGCTCTGCAGTCCGATGGCAAGGATCTGGGTATCGACTGGGTCCAGGAGAGCTACGGCATCATCTACAACAAGCAGCTGCTCGAGAAGGCTGGCTACAAGGCCGAGGACATCAACTCCTTCGACAAGCTGAAGGCTTGTGCTGACGACATCCAGGCCCGCAAGGACGAGCTTGGCGTTGAGGGTGCCTTCACTTCTGCCGGCATGGATGACTCCTCCAGCTGGCGCTACACCACCCACCTCGCCAACCTCCCGCTCTACTACGAGTTCGAGAAGGAGCACAACCAGGAGGACGACGAGATCAAGGGCGAGTATCTCGACAACTTCAAGCAGATTTTCGACCTGTACATCACCGACTCCACCTGCGATCCTTCGCAGCTTGCCTCCAAGACCGGCGACGACGCCACCAACGAGTTCGCAACCGGCAAGGCCGTCTTCTATCAGAACGGCTCTTGGGCATACGCTGACCTCACCAAGGCCGGTATGACTGACGACCAGCTCGGCATGCTGCCGATCTACATCGGCGTCGACGGCGAGGAGAACCAGGGCCTGTGCTCCGGCGGCGAGAACTACTGGTGCGTGAGCTCCCAGGCTTCCGAGGATGCTCAGAAGGCCACCGAGGACTTCATGTACTGGTGCGTCACCGCTGACACCCCGACCAGCATCATCGCCGACAAGATGGGTCTGACCGCTCCGTTCAAGAGCGCCAAGGAGACCACCAACGTCTTCTCGCAGCAGGCCGTTGCCATGGCCAAGGACGGCAAGAAGACCGTCGCTTGGGACTTCGTCTACATCCCCTCTGAGGAGTGGAAGAAGAACCTCAAGCAGGCTCTCATTGCTTATGCTGCCGACAACACCAAGTGGGACGGCGTCAAGAACGCCTTCGTCGATGGCTGGAAGACCGAGAAGGCTGCTTCCGAGTAAGCAGTTGCTGCCCAAGCTATCTGATTAGCGACAGGGGGCGGGCAGACGTAGGTTTGCCCGCCCCCTGCATATTGAAAGGACCCTTCTATGGGCAAAGCACTCAAGCGCTGGTGGCCGCTCTTTATGCTGCCCACGTGCCTGGCGTTTATGATCGGGTTCGTGATCCCTTTTATCCAGGGCTTCTATCTCTCGTTCTGCCAGTTTATTACCATTAACAACGCGCACTTTGTCGGTATCGCGAACTACGTGCGCGCGCTGTCCGATCCGCAGTTTGCCACGTCGTTCTTCTTTACCGTGGCGTTTGCCTTCCTGTCGACGGTGCTCATCAACGTGATCGCCCTGGCAATTGCGCAGGCGCTCACCCGCAAGGCGCTCAAAGGCACCAACATCTTCCGTACGATCTTCTTTATGCCTAACCTGATCGGCGGCATCGTGCTGGGCTACATCTGGCAGATCTTGATCAACTGCCTGCTCTCCAACATCGGCGCCCAGCTCATCGCCCTTAACTCTGCTGCTGGCTTCTGGGGCCTTATCATCCTGACCCTGTGGCAGCAGGTCGGCTACATGATGATCATCTACATCGCCGGTCTGCAGTCCATTCCGTCCGACTACATCGAGGCCGCCAAGGTCGACGGTGCCACGGCATGGCAGACGTTTTGGAAGGTTAAGATCCCTAACCTGATGCCGACCATCACCATCTGCCTGTTCCTGTCCATCACCAACGGCTTTAAGCTGTTCGACCAGAACCTCGCCCTTACCGGCGGCGCCCCCGCGCACTCCACCGAGATGCTCGCCCTGAACATCTACAACACGTTCTATTCGCGTGCCGGTATCGCATGGCAGGGCATCGGTCAGGCCAAGGCGGTTATCTTCTGCATCCTGGTCGTAGCCATCTCCATGATTCAGCTTAAGGCCACGAGGTCCAAGGAGGTGCAGCAGTAATGAAACGCGATAAGGTTATCAACCGTGCGCTCTCGATTTTCTTTACGATCCTGTCGCTCGCGTGGATCTACCCCGTGTTTATGATCGCGCTCAATTCCTTTAAGAAAGCGACCGCAATCAGCACCACCACGGCGTTCGATCTGCTCACGCCCGAGACGTTCAACGGCCTTGCAAACTACGTGCACGCTCTTAACGAGCAGGGCTTTGCCTCGGCGTTTATGTACTCGCTCATTATCACGGTCACGTCGGTCGTGCTGATTTTGGTGTGCTGCTCCATGTGCGCTTGGTACGTGGTGCGCGTCAACAACAAGATCTCGAACTTCTTCTATTACCTGTTCGTGTTCTCGATGGTCGTGCCGTTCCAGATGCTCATGTTCACGCTGTCCAATTTGGCGGACCGCATCGGCTTCAACACGCCGTTCAACATCTGCTTTATCTACCTTGGCTTTGGCGCAGGCCTGGCGGTCTTTATGTTCGCCGGCTTTGTAAAGAACATCCCGCTCGAGATCGAGGAGGCGGCCATGATCGACGGCTGCAACCCGGTCCAGGTGTTCTTTAAAATCGTCCTTCCCATCATGAAGCCCACCTATCTTTCGGTCGGCATTCTCGAGACCATGTGGGTCTGGAACGACTACCTGCTGCCCTACCTCACCCTCGACTCCACCAAGTACAAGACCATTCCTATCTTGATCCAGTACTTCCGCGGCGGCTATGGCCACGTCGAGCTCGGCCCCATGATGGCCTGCATCATGATGGTCGTTATCCCCATCGTCATCATGTACATCCTCTGCCAGAAGTACATCATCGACGGTGTGGTGGCAGGTGCCGTCAAGGGCTGATGCCGTAACTGTTTTGCAAGTTTCTGCGGCGCCCCTCAGCGCGGCGCCGCACATCGAAAGGTAAAGACATGGCCGAGATCGTTCTCAAACATGTTCAGAAGGTGTATCCCAACACCGAGTCCAAAAAGAAGGGCTTCTTTGGCAAAAAGAAGAAGACCGAGGAGAAGAAGCACAACCTCAAGGTTACCGAGGATGGCGTGCTCGCTGTTGAGGACTTTAACCTCACCGTTCACGACCAGGAGTTCGTCGTCCTCGTTGGCCCGTCTGGCTGCGGTAAGTCCACGACGATGCGCATGGTTGCTGGCCTGGAGGACATCACCTCGGGTGACGTGTTCATCGACGGCAAGCGCGTCAACGACGTCGCTCCCAAGGACCGCGACATCGCCATGGTGTTCCAGAGCTATGCTCTGTACCCCAACATGACGGTGTACGAGAACATGGCGTTTACGCTTGAGCTCAAGAAGGTCCCCAAGGACGAGATCGACCGTAAGGTTCGCTCCGCTGCCGAGATCTTGGGTATCACCGAGTACCTCGACCGTAAGCCCAAGGCGCTTTCGGGCGGCCAGCGTCAGCGTGTCGCTATCGGCCGCGCCATCGTGCGTGATCCTAAGGTCTTCCTGATGGACGAGCCGCTGTCCAACCTGGACGCCAAGCTGCGTAACCAGATGCGTGCCGAGCTCATCAAGCTGCGTCACGAGATCAAGGGCACCTTCATCTACGTTACCCACGACCAGACCGAGGCCATGACCCTCGGCGACCGTATCGTGGTCATGAAGGATGGCGTTGTCCAGCAGATCGCCACGCCGCAGGAGGTCTTCAACCATCCCGCGAACATCTTCGTTGCCGGCTTTATCGGCGTGCCACAGATGAACTTCTTCGATGCCCAGCTGGTGCGCTCGGGCAACGGCTTCACCGTCAAGACCGAGGATATGAACGTGGCGCTCGCCCCCGAGACCTGCTCTCAGCTTGCTCTCAACTGGGACGGCGGCGACGTGAAGGAGATTACGGCCGGCGTGCGCCCCGAGCAGATTCTGCTTGCCGACAAGGGCGAGGAGGGTGCGCTTCAGGGCACCGTCGAGGTGACCGAGCTCATGGGTTCGACCGAGCATGTCCACGTGACCGCTCCCGATGGCCAGTTCGTCCTGATCATTCCCGTTGTCGACCTTGAGGCCAAGGGTGCGCTCAAGGCGGGCGACTCCATCTGGTTCAAGTTCGAGAAGAACGCGACCCATCTCTTCGATAAGGTGTCTGGCAAGAACCTTATCTAGGCCCGATCCAATCAGGCCCTCCTTTTGGGCGACTGCGGCTTTGCCATCCTTTTGCCGTGGTCACATATAAGGCTCCCCTTCCGTCCACTGGGCGAGAGGGGAGCCTTTCTTTATGACGGGGTTGTCTGGCCGGTCGTTTGTCTTGATCTGTAACAGGTAGAGGTTCGAATTGGGTTTAGATGTTACAGAACGAGATTGAGTTGAGCTGCCTGTCCTTCCGTCTCGATCTGTAACACGAGAGGCTGATTTCGGCAGCTACCTGTTACAGAACGAGATTGTTTTAGCCGGCTTATCCATTTGTCTCGATTTGTAACAGTAAGGGCGGATTTCGGACGTTAGATGTTACAGATTGAGATAAACCCTAGGGAAAAGGATCGGTTTGTCTTGATCTGTAACAGGTAGGACCGTTTTGGTCGAGTAGGTGTTACAGATTGAGACGATTTGGTCGAGGCGGGCCACGGGCAACACAAGGGCACAAAAGGCGGAGCCGTGTTGCCGCGACTCCGCCTTCAAGAGGATGGGTAAAGGAAACGAAATTAGCTCAGGTGCCAGATCTCGTCGTTGTACTGGGAGATCGTGCGGTCGGACGAGAAGGTGCCGGCGTTGGCGATGTTGATCAGCGCCTTGCGCATCCAAGCGTCCTGGTCCTCGTAGTCGACTAGCACGCGCTCCTTGGTCTGGATGTACTCCTCAATGTCGAGCAGAGCCATAAACCAGTCCTTGCCTATGATGTCGTCGTGCAGACGCTGCAGGCGCTCCACGTTGCCGGTCGCCATAAAGGCGGGGTTGGTGATGAAGTCCACCAGCAGTTTAATGCCGGGCTTGCGGTAGAGTGCACCGGCGTTGTAGGTGCCGTCGGCGTAGAGTTGTTCGACCTGCTTGGACGAGGCACCAAAGGTGTAGATGTTCTCGTCGCCGACAAGCTCGGCAATCTCCACGTTGGCACCGTCGAGCGTGCACAGGGTCAAAGCGCCGTTGAGCATGAACTTCATGTTGGAGGTGCCGCTCGCCTCCTTGGAGGCCAGGCTGATCTGCTCGGAGATGTCGGCGGCGGGGATCACGCGCTCGGCAGCAGTGACGTTGTAGTTCTCGATCATGACAACCTGCAGGTAGGGGGCCACATCGGGATCGTTTGCGATCCACTGGGAAAGCGTCAGGATCAAATGGATGATGTCCTGTGCGATGGTGTAGGCAGGTGCCGCCTTGCCGCCAAAGATGATGGTGACGGGGTGCTTAGGTCTGTTACCGTTCTTGATGTCGAGGTACTTCCAGATGATGTAGAGCGCGAGCATCTGCTGGCGCTTGTACTCGTGGATACGCTTGACCTGAACATCGATGATGGCGTTGGAGGGAATGGTCACACCCTGCTCGAGCGCCATGAACTGGCGCATGATGGCCTTGGCTTCGGTCTTGGTGGCAGCCAGGCGCTCAAGAACATCCTTGTCGTCAACGAACTCGGCAAGCTTGCTCAGGTCACCGGTGCTGCGCCAATCGGTGCCGATTACATCGTCGAGCAGGCTGGCGAGCGCGGGGTTGGCGCCGTGGATCCAACGGCGGAAGGTGATGCCGTTGGTCTTGTTGGAGAACTTCTCGGGGTAGATCTCGTAGAACGGGTGAAGCTCGGTGTCCTCCAGAATCTTGGTGTGGAGCGCGGCGACGCCGTTGATGGAGAAGCCAAAGTGGATGTCCATGTGAGCCATGTGGACGGTGTCGTGCTCGTCGATGATGGCGACGCGCGGATCATCGTGCTCGGCCTTGGCAACCTCGTCGAGCTTGACGATGATGTCGGCGATGGCGGGCGAGACCTTCTGCAGGCTGGCGAGCGGCCACTTCTCGAGTGCCTCGGCAAGGATCGTATGGTTGGTGTAGGCGACCATGGAGCGCACGATGGTAACGGCCTCGTCAAACTCGATGTCGTGCTCGGTGGTGAGCAGGCGGATGAGCTCGGGAATGACCATGGTGGGGTGCGTGTCGTTGATCTGGACCACGGCGTAGTCGGCCAGATCGTGCAGGTTGCTGCCGCGCTCGATGGCCTCGTCGATCAGGAGCTGGGCGGCGTTGCTCACCATGAAGTATTCCTGGTAGATGCGAAGCAGGCGGCCCTGCTCGTCGGAATCGTCGGGGTAGAGGAACAAGGTGAGGTTCTTGGCGATCTCGGTCTTGTCGAAGTCGATGGAGCTGCCGGGGACCAGGCCGTCGTCGACGCTCGCTAGGTCGAACAGGCGCAGGCGGTTCTTGGTGGGCTGGCCGTAACCGGGCACATCGATGTTGACGAGCTTGGAGGTAACGGCAAAATCGCCGAACTCGACGGTGTAGGAGCGGTCATCGTCGACTAGGATGTCCTGCTCACCGAGCCACTCGTCGGGGACGGCCTTCTGCTGGTTGTCGACAAAGCGCTGACGGAACAGACCGTAGTGATAGTTGAGGCCCACGCCATCGCCGGTCAAGCCCAGCGTGGCGATGGAATCCAGGAAGCATGCGGCCAAGCGGCCCAGGCCGCCGTTGCCGAGTGACGGCTCGACCTCGAACTCCTCGATCTTGTTGAGGTCGTGGCCTGCGGCGGTGAGCTGGTCCTTAACCTCGTCGTAGATGCCGAGGTCGATCATATTGTTGATGAGCAGCTTGCCGATCAAAAATTCGGCGGAAATGTAATAGAGCTTTTTCTTGCCGTTGTTGAGCGGGCAGGCGGCGGAGCGCTCCTGCACGAGTTTGACCAGCAGCTTGTAAATGCGACGGTCGTCGAGCTGCTCGAGTGAGGTGCCAAAAGACTGCTCGGCGAGTTCCATGAGGTTAATTTGGGGCATGTTTTCTCCTGTGATGGGTTGTTTCATGTCTGCAATTCATAAGAAGCCCGCGCGAGGGGATTGGGGTGGCCTCGCGCGGGAAAAGCAAGCGCGTCCGCACGGTGGGGAGGGGTTGGGCGCGGTAGCTCCTATTGAGGAAGCTCGATTTCGGCTTCCGACGGGATGCGGAAGTAGGTCTCGGTCCAGTCGGTGAGTTTGTGCTCGAGCTCGCGGGTGATGGCGCCGTCGAGCATGCGCCAGGTCCAGTTGCCGCCCAGCGTGGCAGGGGTGTTGATGCGCGCCTCGTTGCCCAAGTTGAGCAGGTCCTGCATGGTGTAGATGCACGTGTCGCTCACGCTGGCGGCGATGGTGCGATTGAGTGCATCTGCCATGGGTTCGCCGGCTTGCTGATGGGTGTACAGGGCTGCCTGCTCGCGCTGACGCGGGGTGGCCGTTCCCTCAAACCAACCGCGCGCCGTCTCGTTGTCGTGGGTGCCCACATAGGCGACGGTGTTGGCGATGTAGTTATGCGGCAGGTAGTACGAGTTGGTGCCCTCAAAGGCAAACTGCAGGATCTTCATGCCGGGGAAGCCCGAGTTGTCGCGCATGTCGATGACGCCGGGGGTGAGGAAGCCCAGGTCCTCGGCGATGATGGGCAGCGTGCCGAGCTTTTCCTCGAGCGTCTTGAAGAACTTGAGGCCGGGACCCTGCGTCCACGAACCGTAGGACGAATCGGGTGAGGAGAACGGCACCTCCCAATAGGCCTCGAAGCCGCGGAAGTGATCCAGGCGGATGACGTCGTACATGTCGAGGGCGGCGCGAATGCGGCCCTCCCACCAGGAGAAGCCGTCGGACTCCATGGCGTCCCAGTCGTAGATGGGGTTGCCCCAGTACTGGCCGGTGGCCGAGAACTGGTCGGGCGGCGTGCCGGCGACGCTCACCGGATTGCCGGCGGCGTCGATCTTAAAGAGCTCAGGCGTCGCCCACATCTCGACGGAGTCACGCGAGACATAGATGGGCAGGTCGCCGATGATGAGAATGTCGCGCTCGTTGGCATAGGCCTTGAGGCGGCTCCACTGGCGATCGAAGAAGTACTGCGTCATCTGGTGGTAGAGCATACGCGCCGGATGGTCGGCGCAGACCTTGGCGGAAGCCTCGCCGCGGGTGCGGAGCTCCGCGGGCCACTCCCAAAACGCCTTGAGACCGCACTCCTCTTTGACGGTCATGAACTCACAGTAGGGGATGAGCCAGTCCTCGTTGGCCTGGATAAAGTCATCGAAATCGGCCGGCTTGTCGGCAGCAAAGCGCTCGGCGGCTCGGTCGAGAATCTGACGGCGGCCGCCAAAGATAGCACCGTAGTCGACATTGCTGGGGTCGGATCCCAGATACACGCCATCGATATCGCGCTGCTCCAGATACCCTGCCTCGATAAGCTCGGCAAAGTCGATAAAGTTGGGGTTGCCTGCGCGGGCCGAGAACGACTGATAGGGCGAATCGCCATAGCTGGTCGTCGTAAGGGGCAGAATCTGCCAGTAATGTTGTTTGCACGAGGCGAGAAAATCGACGAAGTCGTAGGCATTCCAGCCAAAGCCGCCGATTCCGTATGGTCCGGGCAGAGATGAGACGGGCATGAGGACGCCGCTTGCACGCTCCATGAATGCGCTCACCAACCTTCTTGTTGTGGGGTCGGCCTGCCGATGGGTGTGCAGTCCGCCTCCGATGTTCTGATTCGATACGCCTATTGTAAAACATGTTGTTTAAACATGTACAGGCAAGATAAAAAAGTTGGTCGATTTTCGGCGAATGGTTACATGCCATGAAAAAAAGCCCCGACCTCACAACGTGAGATCGGGGCAAGAGCGGTATGTAGGTTTTTGCTACTCGGCGTCGGCGAAGCCGTTGGGGTTGTGGCTCTGCCAGTTCCAGCTATCGCGGCACATGTCCGCGATGTCGTACTGGGCCTTCCAGCCCATCATGCGCTCGGCCTTGGAGGCATCGCACCAGTTGGCAGCGATGTCGCCGGCGCGGCGCTCGCGGATCACGTAGGGCAGCTCCTTGCCACAAGCCTTGGAGAAGGCGGCGACGACCTCGAGTACCGAGGTGCCGGTGCCGGTGCCCAAGTTAAAGATCTCGACGCCGGTCTTGCCGTTCATCCAGTTAAGGGCGGCAACGTGACCAGAGGCCAGATCGCACACGTGGATGTAGTCGCGCACGCCGGTGCCGTCGGGGGTGGGGTAGTCGTTGCCAAAGACCTGAACGGCCTCGAGCTTGCCCACGGCAACCTGGGCGACATAGGGCACCAGGTTGTTGGGGATGCCCTTGGGGTCCTCGCCGATCAGACCCGACGGATGGGCGCCGATGGGGTTGAAGTAACGGAGCAGCACGACGTCCCACTCGGGGTCGGCGGTGTGGACGTCCATAAGGATCTGCTCGATCATCCACTTGGTCCAACCATAGGGGTTGGTCGCGGGCTTCTTAGGATCCTCCTCGGTGACGGGCGGGTTGTCCGGGTCGCCGTAGACGGTCGAGGAGCTCGAGAAGATGATGGACTTGCAGCCATGGTTGCGCATGACGTCGATGAGCACCAGGGTGTTCTCGATGTTGTTGTGGTAGTACTCGACGGGCTTGCTCACCGACTCGCCGACGGCCTTAAAGCCGGCAAAGTGGATGACGCGGTCGATCTGATGGGTATCGAAGATCTTGTTCATCGCATCGCGGTCGAGCACGTTGGCCTCGTAGAAGGTGAGGTTCTTGGCGGCCTCGTCGCCCACGATGGTCTTGACGCGGTCGACGGCGACGGCGCTGGAGTTGGAGAGATCATCGACGATGACGACCTGGTAGCCACCCTCGAGCAGCTGAACGACGGTGTGCGAGCCGATAAAGCCGGCGCCACCGGTAACGAGGACACAGGTGTCTTTGGGGTCGAGTGCTTTGGACATGTAGTCTCCTATCGAATCAGGAACACTTCTTCAGGGGAGTATAGCGCAGCTGGGCGCGCCCAAAACACGCGGGTCAGGAAAACCAGAGGAATGATGTTAACGTACTCATAGGGTGTTATTTGCATAATTCTTACCTTTGGTGTGGGACGTATTTGCGAGCCGCTGACCATGCTTTTCCAGCCGTTCGTGGAAATAGTTGGGACAAGCGCGATGTGCGTTAATATGTTTGAGTTGAGCGACATATAAATAAGCATGTAACGGAGTACATATGTCACCAAACAACGATTCCATCTTTACGCAGGAGCTTTCGCGCCGCACTGCCCTTAAGGCTCTTTTCGGCGCTGCTTCCGCGGCTGTTCTTTTTGGCCTGCCCGCTCGCGCCCATGCGGCGGAGGCTTCCAAAGAAACCACCGATAAACTGAATGCCGCCCAGGCCCAGCTCGACGAGGTTCAGGCCCAGCTCGACAGCATCGCAAATGAGTATGCGGCGCTGGCCAACAAGAATGCCCAGACCCTCAACGACATCGAGAATGTCCAGGGCAAGATTGACGACACGCAGGCCCAGATCGATGAAAAGAAGGCCGAGCTCAAGAAGAAGCGCAACGACCTTTCCGATCGCGTGGCCGCCAGCTACAAGTCCGGCGGCACGAACATCCTGTCGCTGCTGCTGGCCTCTGGCTCGTTTGAGGAACTCGTCGCCAACGCGCATTACGTTGAGAAGATCAACAAGAGCGATCGCGACGCCATCGAGGACATTCAGACCATCCAGGAAGAGCTCGATGCGCAAAAGACCGAGCTCGAGTCGCAGAAGGCCGACTTAGAGAAGCTCAAGGACCAGCAGACTGCCCAGATGCAGGACATGCAGGCCAAGCAGCAAGAAGTCCAGACCGTGCTGAACGGTCTTTCCGACGACGTCAAGGAGCTCATGGCTCAGCGCGATTCCGAGATCCTCGCTGCTGCCCAGGCTGAGGAGGCCGCTAGGAAGGCTGCCGCTGCCGCTGCCGCCGCGAACAAGAACAATTCCTACTCGGGTGGTTCAAGCTCGGGCGGTGGATCGTATGCGCCCGGAACTCCGCAGCAGAATGCCGGCTCGGGCAAGCAGCAGGCCGTCGTCAACGCGTGCTACTCCACGCCTTCGCCGGGTCAGAACTGGTGCGCGGCGTGGGTTACCAATGTCTTCCGTAACGCCGGCGTTGGCTACTTTGGCGGCAACGCCTGCGACATGTTCAACGCCTGGTGCTATAGCTCCGACCGCTCGGCGCTGCAGGTGGGCATGATCGTGGCCGACTCGTCGCACAGCGGCACCGGTACGCCGGGTCTGCTGTACGGACACGTGGGCATCTATGTTGGCGGCGGCATCGTTATGAGCAACGAGGGCGCCATTACGTCGAGATCGCTTGACTCGTTCATTGGGTTCTACGGCACTGGCTCTGGCGTGCGTTGGGGCTGGCTCGGCGGTATTGCGCTGTCGTAACGATAAGTTGGGCCGGGACAGTCCGAGAGGTATAAGGTTGCCTGCTCGGACAGTCCTGCTCGCACGGAGAGCACATTAAGTGCTCTCCGGCTCGTGCGGAACTCGCGATCAACCTTATACCTCTCGGACTGTCCCGGCCCTCTCGGGTCCTGATCGCGACTCACCGGACTGGTTGTCTGAATAAATATGGTGAAGGCCCCTTTCGGGGCCTTCTTTGTTAGAGGAATTCGCCGACTCGGTGGACTTCGGGTTCTAGGTCTACGTTGAATTGGTCTTTGACGGTTGCCTGGATGTGGCGGATGAGTTCGTCGACGTCGGCGGCGGTGGCGTGGCCGGCGTTGACGATGAAGCCGCAGTGCTTCTCGCTCACCTGCGCGCCGCCAACGGCGTGTCCTCGCAGGCCGGCGTCCATGATGAGCTTGCCGGCAAAGTAGCCCTCGGGGCGCTTGAAAGTGGAGCCGGCACTCGGCATGTCGAGCGGCTGCTTGTCCTCGCGGCGCTGGCGGTAGTCGTCCATGTCGGCCTTGATCATCGCGGCGTTGCCCGGAGCGAGATTGAAGGTGGCCGAAAGCACGATGAAGCCGTCGTCGGCAATGCGGCTCTTGCGATAGCCCAGGTTGAGCTCATCGACATCGAACTCAATGATATTGCCGCTGCCGCGGGTGCCGTCGTCGAGCTGGCGAGCGGGTTTGTAGACGCGCACGGACTCCAGCACATCGGCCATGCAGGCACCGTAGGCACCGGCGTTCATGTAGCAGGCGCCGCCGACCGATCCGGGGATGCCCGAGATGGGCTCCATGCCGGTGAGGCCGGCCTCGGCTGCCGCCGCGGCGACATCGGAAAGCAGCGCGCCGGCTGCCGCCGTGACGTGCGTGCCGTCGACGGTGATGTTGGAGAGACCTTCGCCCAGCGCCACGACAACGCCGCGGATACCCTTGTCGCCGACGAGCAGGTCGGAGCCGTTGCCCACGATGGTGAGCGGCAGGTCGCAGCGATAACAGGTGTCGAGCGTGGCGACGAGGCCCTGCTCGGTATCGGGCGTGACAAAGACGTCGGCCGGGCCGCCGATCTTAAACGTGGTGTGCTCGCGCATGGGCTCGCTCATCAGCACGTTGTCCTCGCCGGCAACGCCAGCAAGCGCGCACAGCAGGTCCTCGTTAAAAAAGTCGTTCTCGTGCATACGAATATCCGCCTTTTGGTGGTTGTTGTCATCAATCGATTGCAATATACCCCACCCGGACGGATTTGGTGCGCTGGCGGCGATAAAACAGCCGTCTACCGGATTGGTAAAGTGTTTATCACCGAGGTAGAGGGGTAGTCGCTATACTTTCAAGAGATTGCGCGTAAACCCGGAAGGAGCGAGATGGCCAACAAAGTCACCCTCAAGCAGATCGCCCAGGAGGTGGGGCTTTCCCCCTCGTCGGTCTCGCTTGTGCTCAATAATCGGCCCTGTCGCATCTCGGAAGAAAACCGCAAGCTCATCAAAGAGGTCGCGGCGCGCAACCACTATGTTCCCAACCAGATCGCGCG
Organism: uncultured Collinsella sp.; assembly: GCA_900542335.1. GTDB lineage: Bacteria > Actinomycetota > Coriobacteriia > Coriobacteriales > Coriobacteriaceae > Collinsella. The sequence goes on along the minus strand of UQNG01000027.1, from coordinate 4,527 downwards.
CAGCCTGGTCATGCGCGAGTCGCGCACCCTGGGCCTTATCGTCCCTAACATCGAGAGCCGCTTTTTTGCTTCGCTCGCCGGTAGCCTGGAAAAGCGCTGCCGCGAGGACGGCTATGCGCTTTTCATTACCAGCTCGGGCGGAAGCGCCGATGACGATCTGGAGCTGCTGCGCCAGCTGGTAACGCGCGGCGTTGATGGCGTCTTCCTGGTCGTGGGCGACGAGTTCTCCGACGACCGCGCCCTGCGCGAAGAAGTCAGCCATCTGCCCATCCCTGCCGTGATGGTCGACCGTGCCATTGAGGGGCTCGAGTGCGACAAGGTGATGTTCGACCACGAGATGGGTGGCTACATGGCCACCCGCTATCTGATTGAGCAGGGCCACCGCCGTATTGCCTGTCTGGTTAACGCACGCCGCTCCAATACGGGTCGCAAACGACTTGCCGGCTATGAGCGCGCACTGCGCGAGGTTGGCTTGCCTATCGACGCGCGTTTGGAGTTTGAGAGCGAGTACTACATTCCGAGTGCCTACGAGGCCTCGGAGGCGGTGCTCGCAACTGATGCCACCGCCGTGTTCGCAAGCTCGGATAACATTGCCCTCGGTCTGCTCAAGCGCCTGCACGAAATGGGGAAGAGCATCCCGGGCGATATTTCGGTCGTAAGCTATGACAACTCGGCGGCCGACGTTCTCTTTGAGCCGGCGCTGACCGCGATTGAGCAGGATCCTGGTGTCCTTGCGGAGCATGCTTTTGGCTGCATGTCCAAGCGTCTTGCCGGTAGGGGCGGCAGGCATGCCGAAGAGGTCGTCCTGGAGCCGGCACTTATCGTTAAGGGCAGCGTGCTCGAACTTACCGAATGTAGCTAAGCGTACTTGTTTGTTTGCATAGATTGCATGCGGAGTGTCCGCTATTTGCCGGCGGGGCCGGGGTGCCTGCCTTGTGTTGAGAAGTTCGCGGAGCCCACTTCTCAAAACAAGGCAGGCACCCCGGCCCTCGTCCGTTAACTCTTCCGCTGGGCGAGCCATAGACGCCGCGCACCGATAGGGTAAGGCAGTGGCTTGAAATTGGTGCTATATTCAGCTTGAGTTGTTTAATGCTAGTACGGGAGGCTGATATGGGGCTGTTCAAGAAGAAAAACCCGCAGGATGCCTTTGATCCCGATGTGTTTACCATCACGGATACGATTTTGGACCCGCCGCGGTTTACATTTTTGCCGGCTATCTACCAGGATGCCACGCGTCGCAAGTGGGCCGTGCATCAGCGTGGTGCAGAGCCTAAGATTTTTGACTATGCGGACGTGTTGCAGTGCGAAGTAGCCGAGGCGGGCAATCCGGAGGCCGAGGAAGTGGCTTCAAAACAGGAATTTGCCCAGCGTATCCTGGCAAATCCTGCCAAGGCGGCGAAAATAAACGCCGCCAAGCGTAATATGTGTCTTGGTATGGGCGTTGTTGTGGCGGTTCAGACGGGAAAAGACGAGGTTTCCAAATTAGAGATTCCCGTTATGACCGACGAAGTCAAACGCGATTCAAGCCTATATAAGTCGTATCGGAATGTCGCCGAGAAGATCAAGGCCGAATTTGATGCCATGGGAGGGCTGGCCTAATTTTGGCGGCATACGTGTCTGAATGAGGAGTCTGTGCAATGGCAGGCGAATCTTATGCAATCCCCCCCAAAGATCGTGCTGTTGAGGGAATTCTTTGGTATATCCAGCACCATCAGCTTGCCGGCGGCGATCGCCTGCCGGCCGAGCGCGTGCTGTGCGAAGAGATTGGCGTTTCGCGTACGGCGTTGCGTGCCGGTATCACGCGGCTTATCTCGTGTGGAACGCTCGAGAGCCGTCGCGGATCGGGCACGTATGTTTGTCCTCCCAAGCCGCTGAACATCTTCCAGGAAACGTATAACTTTTCCGATGCTGTGCGGACTGCCGGCCTGCACCCCTCTTCTCGTCTGGTTTCCACCGGGACTATCGAGGCGGATGAGGCGCTTGCCGACAAGCTTGGGGTGGCTGTAGGCGCTCCCTTGCTCCGCATGCAGCGCGTTCGACTTATCGAGGGCGAGCCGGCGTCAATCGAGACCGCTCACGTTAACCTGTCCCTGTGCCCATCGCTTCCCGAGCACGATTTTGAGTGTGAGAGCCTTTACGATGTTTTGCTCAAAGAAGGTGGCGTGCGCGTTGAGCATGGACGTGAGCATATCTCCATCTCGCGCTTGAACGCCGAAGAGGCCGAGCTGCTCCAGCAAGAAGAGGGAACGCCGGTGTTCTATGAGAGCACGATCGAATTTAATAAGGACATGCGTTTTGTGGAGCATTGTAAATCGGTGATTTTGCCCACAAAGTTCCGCTTTGCCGACAACGGCGAAAAGAACGGCATGAGGAGCGTGGCAGGTGAACAATGGCTGAAACAGTAGATGCCACCCCGGTTTATATACGCATTCGACGTCGCATTGAGGAGCGTATCGAGCGCGGAATATACCCCACGGGTTCGATGATTCCGTCCGAAAATGAGCTTGCCGAGGAGTTTGGCACGACACGCCTGACTATCCGGAGCGCCGTGGACGAGCTAGTTCGTCGCGGCCAGATTCGCCGTGTCCGCGGAAAGGGTGCCTTCGTGGCACAGAAGGTGCCCGTTGCGTTTGAGCGTACGGCCGGCTTCCGTGAATCGGTTCGCGCCTCGGGCGGCGAACCGTCCGTCCGCATTCTGGCGCGCTCCAAGCGTTATGCGGGGCCATACTACGCTGACCTATTTGGCATTGCCGAGGACGACCTGCTCTATTCCATTCGACGTCTGAACTGCATTAACGGCGATCCCGTATCGATTGAGATGGCGCTGATCCCCTGTCTGCTGTTCCCGACCATCGAAGAAATCGACGTGTCGGTGTTCAGTCTGTACGAGACCTATGAGATGTTGGGTCGAAAGCCGGTCATGGCACAGGAAAAGCTCGATATCGAAGCGCTGGGCGCACGAGACGCCGGTCTGCTTGGGTTGGAGCAAGGTGACCTTGCCCTGCTGCTGGAGTGCGTGAGTTACGACGCGAGTGGCCAAGCAATTGAGTACGTCAAGTCATTTAACCGCGGCGATGCGGGTGGATACACCTATACGTACTAGCTGGTGTTTTTGTATAACGGCTGGGAAAACTAAACGATCCTGACCGTTGAGCCAGCTGTATATACAACCTTACAGGGCTCAAAATCGACCGTTCACCGAAGGGAATAAATTAATCGACAAAGAGGTATCAAAAAGCCGTAACCTGTAATCGTGATTGGTATCAAATACTAATGATTTGTTGGGAGGTGAGACGATGAAGATGCTCGATTACGTTCAACTCGCCCATGTGCGTATGGGAGAGAACCTCGAGTGTTCGTCTGAGTTGGTAGCGCAGCTCGTTGATATTTTCCAGTCTGGTTCTTTTAACGCACTGCGCATCGTTGCTTCGGGTTCGTCGCGCCATGCCGCCGATTGCGCCCGCGATTACCTGCAAGACGCGCTGCAGATGCAGGTATCCGTTGTGACGCCCGAGGCCTTCGTCGATTTTGAGCACATCTATCCGCAGCATGCGCTCAACATCGCCGTCTCTCAGAGCGGCTATTCGACCAATACGATTGCGGCGCTCGATTACATGCGCGCGCACGATATGCCTGCGGTTGCGCTCACGGCAAATGTCGAGGCTCCCATCAAGGAGCACACTGACATCGTTCTTGACTACGGCGTGGGCGTCGAGTCGGTGGACTTTGTGACCTTGGGCGTCGAGGTCCTCGTCGAGTACCTGGTGCTCTTTGGCATCTACGGCGGTCAAGCGCGCGGAACGATTGACGCCAAGGGCGTTTCCCAGCGTCTTGACGACCTGCGCGAGGCCATTCGAGCCAACGCCACCATGTGCGAGACAGCCGAGGCATATGTTCAAGACCACATGCTCGAGCTTTCTGAGCACGTGCCCGCTATGGTCGTCGGCAACGGCCCCAACTATGGTGTTGCCGAGGAGGCAGCGCTCAAGCTGAGCGAGACCATCAAGATTCCTGCCATGCATCACGAAGGCGAGGAGTTCGTCCACGGTCCCGAGATGCAGATCGTTCCGGGCTATCTGGTGTTTATTGTCGACGATCCGCAGGGGTCGGAGCGTCTTGCGAATATCGCCGATGCGCTATCGAACGTTACGACAAAAACGGTGCTGCTCACGGCCCATCCCAAGGGTGGGGCTCACGAGGTTGTGGTGCCTCAGGTGGCTCCGCTGCTCAGCGCAATTCCCAATCTCGTGTTCTTCCAGACGATTGCGGCAATAATCGCCGAGCGTCTGAAGTCATGGGACGTTCACCCGTATCTCGATGCTGTCTCCAAGCAAATGGAGGTCAAGGCAGAGGGCTACGAAGAGTCAGTCAATGCGCTTAAGGCCAAAGCGGCTGAGTGTTACGGAATGTAAGCGGGTTTTGATGCCCGTTGGCATGGGGGATGTGGAAACAACCCCAGAAAGGAGAGACAAATGAAGGAAACCGAGAAGATCGAGATCATGCATTTCGACCAGGAGGGCTATCTCG
>UQNG01000026.1:0-29130 GCA_900542335.1 uncultured Collinsella sp. | reverse complement strand
TCCCCGGCGCGGCCCGCTTTTTTTGCTCATGCAACACCCTCGCACATTTAGGTCTAATACTTTTCCCGAGAAGTGAACGAGCAAAATCGAGCCCCCGGAGCATCGACACTTTATGGGAGCCATTTCCTGCAGTTTCATTGAGATTTTCCCGCGGTTTTGGCGCCAAAAAGTGTCGATGCTTCGAGGGTCCAAAATAGGTCGTTCACTTCTCGGGAAAAGTATTTGACTTCGTTTTCCAACAAACAAAACCGGTCATCGCAACGCAAACGGGGCCTGCGCTTAGCGTAGGCCCCGACGTGAGAAGTTGTTATCCCGGTAACTTAATACCGCTCGATTAGTACTGCTCGATGCCCATGTAGCGACGGATCTCGGGGCTGTGGTCGAACACCTTGCCGCGGGCGGCGCGCAGCTCGCAGCTCATCGCGTAGAAGAAGATCGGCTCCAGGAACGAACGCACGCTGGCGGGCACCTCGCCCACGCCGTACTCGAGCGCATCGAGCACCATGACCGTATCGGTGTGCGTGTTGAGGAACGCGAGCGCACGCTCCTCCATGGGGCGGCACTCGCCCGATCCGAGCTGTACAAAGTAGAACACGCCGGGCTCGGTGGCTTCGAACGGACCGTGGAAGTACTCGCCGGAGTGGATGTAGCAGCAGTGCTGCCACTGCATCTCCATGAGCGAGCAGATGGCCATGGCGTAGGTCTGGCTAAAGTTGGGGCCGGAACCCAGGATATAGAAGAACTTATGCTGCTGGCTGAGCTCGGCAAAACGGGCGCCCAGCTCGGCGTTGACCTTCTCGCGTGCAGCGGGCAGCAGCGCATCCATCTGCTTAAGGCCGGCGTACATGTCGGCAAGCGCCTCGTAACCCTCTTGCTGGTCGAGCAGCTCGGCAGCCATCAGGGCGCCGATGCCCTGCGGCACCTCGGCCTGCGGCACGCCTTCGCCCCACGGATAGACCCAGGTGGTCCACTTGCCGTTGTCGATCTTCGAGCCCTCGCAGTCGGTGAGGGCGACAACCTCGGCGCCGGCGGCCAGCGCCATCTCGCAGCCGTCGACGACCTCCTGCGTATTGCCGCTGTGGCTGCAGGCGATGACGAGCGACTTCGGCCCTAGGCTCTTGGGAGCCATCAGGCAAAACTCGCGTGCCGTGTAGACCGTCGAGGTAAACGTGATGGCCTCGCGCTTGAGCAGCTCGTTGGCCGGCATCAGGTCGATCATCGAACCGCCGCAGGCGATCCAAAAGACGTTCTCAATCTTGCCCTTGCGCTCGATAATTTCCTGAACCAGATCGTGTGCGTTCACGGTGATGTTCCTCCTTGTGTGGCGGCTTTGGACGACGGCAGCTCGTACCTGCGGTCGTTCTATGTTGTCCTATTTATAGCACGCATGACGACGCCCGTGAAGCCATTTCACCAAATTTGTTCTATATCGTTCTATCTGTGGACGTTAGATGTCGAACACGTAGCGCGAACCCACGATCTTTTGGCGTCCGAGCAGCAAGGGCCGCTCGTCCTCATCGGTAAAGTACGCCTCCATATAGAAGAGCGGCTCGCCGACCGGCACCTCCAGCAGCGAGGCCGCCTGAGCATCGGCAAGCGCAATCTCCACAGTACAGGGGTCGGACTTGAGCGGCGCGCGGCCCGAATGCTCGGCAACGAGCGCAAAGATGGAATTGTCCTTGAGGTCCTTGTCGGCAAGCGTCTGCAGATAGGGATGGTCGGCCAGCACAAAGGCGTTGTTCTCGAGCATGACGGGCACGCCGTCTGCCGTGCGCACGCGCTCGACCACGATGAGCTCGCAGCCGGGTTCCACCCCAAAAAACACCGCGTCCTCGCGCGTCGCCGCAACCACCGTGCGCGACACCAGGCGTGCTCCGGCCACCATGTCGTTGGCAGCGCAACCCTCGGAAAAGCTCTGAACGTCACCCTTCTGGACAATCTTGCGCTTGAGCTTGGGCGCGCACACAAACGTGCCCCTCCCCTGCTGACGGTTGAGATACCCCGCGCGCGACAGCTCCTCGATGGCGCGGCGCACGGTGATGCGTCCCACGCCGTAGTACTTCGCGAGCTCCATCTCAGAAGGAATGCGCGAGCCGGATGCGTACACGCCACGCGCGATCTCGCCTTTTAGGTCGTCCATAACCTGCTGGTACAGCGGCACGGCAGACACCTCAGTACGCTCGGTTTTATCGTCGGATGCCATCATTACGCTCCATCCCGTGCATGCTCGGACTCAAACTCTTCAATCGCCGCCATAAACTGCTCGCCAAAGGCATCGGCCTTTTTCTCGCCAATACCGTTGACCTGGATAAGCTCGTCGCGTGTCTGAGGTCGTAGGCGGCACAGGCCGCGCAGGGCCTTGTCAGAGAAGACCATGTACGGCGCCATCTCCAGCTCGGTCGAAATCTCCTTGCGCAGGGCACGCAGGCGCTCGAACAGCTCGACATCGTCACCCACGCGCGGGCGCTGATCTAGCTCGGCCTCCTCACGCAGCAGATCCACCGCGCGGCGGGCACGGGCCGAGGCCTTGCGCTTGGACGCGCGACGCTTAACGGTAAAGGTGAACGCCTCGTCCTCGACCTCGCCAGCGCGCGGGCCTAGCCCCACGACCGGGTACTGCCCCTGCGAGGTAGCCAGATAACCGCGGCCGCACAGCTGGCCGATAATGTCCTTGATGCGCCCGACCGATTCGCTCGACAGCTCACCGTAGCCGTGGTCCTCGTCCAGATGCATCTGGCGAATGCGCTCGGTGTTGCCGCCGTGAAGCACGTCGGCGATGAGCGACTTGCCAAAGCGCATGGGTCGCGTGGCCACATAGCGCACGGCAGCGCGGGCCATATCGGTGACGTCCTCGACCTCGAACTGTGTGAGGCAATTGCTGCAGTTGCCGCAGCCTTCGGCATCGTCCGTGGCGGCGCTGCCCGTACCGGCCGCGGCAGCATGCTCGGCCGCGGCCTCGTCGCCAAAGTAGCGCAGCATATATTCGCGCAGGCAACCGGTGGTATTGCAGTAGCCCTCCATCTGGCTGAGCAGACGATATCGATTCTGGAGCGCCCACGCGCGCTGCTCGTCGTCAAGTGTCTCATCGGCAGCATCGCCGCGGTCGATCAGAAAGCGGCGCATGCGAAAATCGTTACCGTTCCACAGCAAGTGGCAGCTTGCCGGGTCGCCATCACGGCCGGCGCGGCCCGCCTCTTGGTAGTATGCCTCGATGCTCTCGGGCACGTTGTTGTGGATCACGTAGCGCACGTTGGGCTTGTCGATGCCCATGCCAAAGGCGTTGGTGGCAACCATCACCTGAATGTCGTCGTCGATAAAGGCACGCTGGCTCTGGCGGCGGGCGTCGTTGCCCATGCCGGCATGGTAGCGACCCACGCGAATGCCGCTGGGGCCCAGTGCCTCGGCAAGCTCGCCTGCCAGCGCATCGACCGTCTTGCGGGTCGAGCAATACACGATGCCGCTCTCGCCCGAATGCACAATCACATAGTCGCGCACCCAGGCGGTCTTGGCCTTGTCGCCCATCTCCTCGCAACCAAAGTAGAGGTTCTTGCGATCGAAGCCCGTCACCACCGTCGCGGGGTTTTGCAGGCCGAGCATTTGCTGAATGTCCGCGCGCACACGCTCGGTCGCCGTAGCGGTAAAGGCTGCCACGATAGGGCGCTGCGGCAGGGAATCGATGAACTCGCGAATCTGCAGGTAGGCGGGGCGGAAATCCTGGCCCCATTGGCTCACGCAGTGGGCCTCGTCAATGGCCACGAGCGGCACGCCGATGCCGCCTTCGGCCGCAGCTTCCTGCGCAAAGGCCAGAAAGCGCGGCTCGAGCAGGCGCTCGGGCGCCACGTACATAAGCTGATAGCGGCCCTCGCGCGCCCGCTTGAGCACGGTGTTTTGCTGGGCCGGGGTAAGGCTAGAGTTGAGATAGCTGGGTCGCGCACCCGCCGCGAGCAACGCACGGGTCTGGTCCTCCATAAGCGACAGCAGCGGACTCACCACAAAGGTGATGCCGGGCAGCATGAGCGCGGGCACCTGGTAGCAAATGGACTTGCCGGCGCCCGTGGGCATAACACCCAACGCATCGCGACCGGCAAGGATCGCATCGACCATGCGGTCCTGTCCCGGGCGAAACGAGGTGTAGCCAAAATAGGCGCCGAGCGTGTCGAGCGCCATCTGCTGCATGCTATCGGTCATGGTTTCCTAACGTCCAAGTCATCTGCCGCCGATTATACGCCGCCACGCGGACCGGTGCCGCGCCGCCGTCGGCCACGGGCAACGTAATCCAAGGCGAACGAGCGTGGATTTTTGGACACTTTCCTGATGAGCGTGGATAATCTCCCACTTTGGACCCACCATTGAGCCAAAAACGGGAGATTATCCACGCTCATTCTGCAGATTGCCGCTTAGAGGCGTTTGCAGCGTCGAGCCGTTACGCGGTTTGGAAAACCGCGCAACTAGAGCTACATAACCATGACGTAGCGGCTACCCACGTAGTACTGCTTACCCATCAGAACCGGCTCGCCATTGGGACCGGTAAAGCTGGCACGCAGGTTGAGCAGCGGATCGTGCGGAGCAATGCCCAACTCGGCCGCCTGCTCGGTATTGGCACGAACGGCCTCGACCGTGCGGTAGCCAACCGAGACAATCGGGATTCCGCCAACACGCTCGACCTCGGCAAAAATCGACTTGTCCTCAAGATCGGCCGTCAACAGCTCGCGGTAGGCATCAAACGGCACAAAGATGTTCTCCTCAAAGATGGGCTCGCCGTCGGCCGTACGCACGCGCTTGATATGCAGCAGCAGCGCATCCTTCTGCAGGCCAAAGAACTCCATCTCGTTTTGGCGCGCCGGCACAATCTGGCGATCGATCACGTGCGCACCGGCCTTCATGCCATTGCCGGCACACAGCGCGGTAAACGTCTGCAACGTCGAGGCGTGAAACTGGCGATTGATGTGCGGCGTGGAGACAAAGGTACCACGGCCCTGCTGCTTAACCAGGTAGCCATCGGAGCACAGCTCCTCGACGGCGCGGCGCACCGTAATGCGGCTCACGTCGTACTGCTCGGCTAGCTCAAGCTCGGACGGAATACGCTCCTTGGGTGCATAAACACCTTTCTCGATCGCATCCTTGATTTCATCGTAAATCTGCTGGTAAAGCGGTGCATTTTTGGGCGCGGGCATATCTGATCACTCTTATCGAAATATCGAAATAACTAATACGTATATAACGTCTAGTTTCATGTTACCTCATAATGATAAAACGATACACCCTCCCTACCAAAAAGCGACAGCTTCATTTTGGTAGGTTTTATCTGGGAAAACGAAAGCCCCTCGAAAGCAGCGAGGCTTTCGAGGGGCTCATACGGAAGGGTTGCGCCAGGCCGGCAAAATGCCAATACCCTACCTGCCGTCGTCCTGCTGCAGGCTGTCCTGCTCGCTGAGGCGCGCCTGCCTGCTGGCCATGCGCGCGGGCTTGTCGGGATCAGGTACGGCCGTGGGCATGGGCTCGTCGACATGACCGCCCCACCAGCCGCCCACAAAGTTGAGCGTGTGGAACACATTGATCACGGCGCCGGGATCAATGTCGCACACCAGCTTGATAATGTCCTGGCTCTCGTAGGTTGAGACAACGGCGTGCAGCAGGTACATCTTTTCGCGGCTGTATCCGCCGATGACCTCGGCACAGCTAATGCCGTGCTGAAAATGGTCAACATAGGCGGTCATGACCTCGTCCGCCTTGTGCGTCGTAATCTGCAGCGTCACGCGGTCGTAGCGACGATAGAAGCTGTCAATGGTCTTGGTCGAAATAAACTGGAACACGATGGAGTACGCTGCCTTGTCCCAGCCAAACATAAAACCAAAGATCGCCAGGATAAAGCAGTTGAAACCAAAGATGACGCCCCAGATGGTCTTGCCCGTGTGGTTGGAGACCCACAGCGCGATAAAGTCGGTGCCGCCGGTGGATGCGCCGGACTTGAGCGCGATGGCAGCGCCCAGACCCGAGACCACGCCGCCAAAAATGATGAGCATGATCTTGTCGCCCAAAAACGGAGCGAAGTGAAAGACGTTGAGGAACAGCGATGAAAGCACGACCTGCATCATCGAGAAGATGACGAAGCGTTTGCTAATGCCGCTCCAGCATAGGAGCGCCACGGGGATGTTGAGTGCAAGCATACCGAGCGAGATGTCGATGTGAACGCCGCCAAGCGAAGTAACGCGATCGAGCAGGACCGCGACGCCGGTGAGACCGCTCGGAAGCAGGTCGGCGGGCCGAATGAACGCCTGGATCAGGAATGTCTGGAGAACGGCGGAAATGGTGACCGCCACGGCGGTGATGGCGCGGCGGACGATGGTGAGGCGGCCGAGCACGAGCACGCGGTCCGTGAGCTGATCGATGGCGTTCGCCACGTAGGCTCCTTTCGAAGGCAGATATAGTTGTGAGGCGTGCCCGCGATTGTAGCATGGAGCGTACGGGGGCGCTTCAATTCACCCTCTCTCGACAACCATCAGAAGGACCGTGAGGCCGCTCAAAAGAAAAACGCCGTGAAGAGAGCGGTCCCTTCACGGCAAATTCGGCGTTTGCCCAGATAAAACCTGCCAAAATAAACCTGTCCCTAAATGGCAGGTAGGATGTCGGTCAGGTTGTCGATGACGACGTCGGCGGCGGACTGGTCCAGGTTGACGCCCTCGTGCGGACGCAGCGCCAGGACTCGGGCGCCGGAGCGCTTGCCAGCCTCGATGCCCAAAGGCGAGTCCTCGATAACCAGGCACTCGGCAGGCTCCACCCCCAGCGCCTCCATGGCACGCAGGTAGATCTCGGGGTCGGGCTTAAACGCGCTGCACTCGTGACCGCTGATGGTGTAGTCCAGCACGTCGGCGATACCGGCAATCTCCACCAGCTCGTCGATCAGCTCGCGATAGGACGAGCTCGCGATAGCGCACTTCACGCCACGCTCGTGCAGCTCGCGCATCACCGGCTCCGTCTGCTTGTTGAGCAGCTCGGCATACGGAACGGGATGGTCCGGGCTGTAGACCTGCTTATACTCCACGCGCAGGCGTTCGCGTAGCTCAACATCGTCGGGCACGAGAGACTTCCAAATGGCGGGCTCATTAGACCCCGAAAGATCGGGAATCTCATCAAAGTGGAACCCCTTCTCTTCCATAAACGCCACGCGGCGGCGGTTGTAGAACCACTCGGTATCGACCAGCACGCCGTCCATGTCAAACAGCACTGCCTTGATCATACGCATCTCCTCCCACCTGCCAAAAAGGGACAGGTTTATTTTGGTAGGTTTTATCTGGGGCTTTGCGACGCGACAGACACGCTCTCCCCAGAGCAAAAAGGGGACGGGGCGCAAACCCCATCCCCTCTCAATCAACCCGTAAGGTCTACTTACTTGTGATTAGTAGGAAAGCTTCCACATGTAGCGACGCATGGTCAGCGGGTGCTGACGGGCCTCGGCGATCTGGTTGCCGTACTCACGCATAACGGCAAGGTGCAGCAGCGGGTTGAAGTAGGTGACGACGCTCGCGGGCACGACGTCAGCCAGGCCGTAGTCCTTGGAGTCGATCAGAGCGACCTTGGCGCCCATGCGCTTAAGGAAGGTGAGGGCGCGGGCGTCCATCGGACGGGTGGCGCCATCGGACATGAAGAAGACGTAGGGCTTACCCTCGGTGGAAACCTCGAACGGGCCGTGGAAGTACTCGCCGGTGTTGTAGGCGGCGGCGTCGATCCACTGCATCTCGGTGAACAGGAAGGCGGCGTGAGAATAAGCCATCTTCTCGGAGGCACCGGAAGCCATGAAGTAAATCATCTTGTCGTCCTTGAAGTCCTCGGCGAACTTCTTGGCGAGCTTCTTGCAGTGCTGAGCGGCGTTCTCGCAGAGATCGAAGACGTTGGTGAGGCCGGTGATCATGTCCTCGTAGTGGTCATAGCCCTCGGTCTGCTGAAGGATCTCGACAGCAAGAGCGATGGCATAGCCGGGCTTCTCGCACTTGGCAGCGTAGTTGGCGTGGAAGCCGTGAACGATGACATGGTCGGCGTCGACGGTCAGAGCGGAGCCAGCCTTGTTGGTGAGGGAGACGACCGGGCAGTTGTGCTTCTTGGCGGTCTTGTTGGCCTCGACGGTCTCGGGCGTGGAGCCACCGAGGGAGCAGGTGATCACGAAGGTGTGCTCGTTGACCCAGGAAGGCGTGTCGTAGTTGAACTCGTTAGCGGTGAAGATCTGAACGTTCAGCTTGTCCGTGTTGTTGGCCAGGAAGTACTTGGCGGGGTAAAGGTCGGACATGGAAGCGCCGCAGCCGACGAAGGCGACGCTGTGGATCTCGTGGTTGGACAGGACGTCAGCGACGATCTGCTTAGGGAGGTTAAGGTCGATCTCGTACATCTGACACATTCCTTTCGATTTTTGCGGCGCCACATTGCCGGGCGCTCGCAGGGTTACCGTGGTTTGGACCGAGTCGCCGGCCCGTTGAGGATGTGACAAAGGGACTGTCCTTTGTCACGTATAGGGATGGAAGCCTGCCTGGGGTATGGGATGCCAGGCAGGCCCCCGGGGGAAAGCGGTTAGGCGCTTAGTCGCGACTAGGCCAGGATGCCGGCCGCGGAGAGGGCGATGCCGCCCACGATGGCGATCACGAGAAGCCAACCGGTGTTGACGTTCTTCTTGATGAGCCAGTACATAAGGCCAGTGAGGCCAAGGGAGATCATCTGGGGCATCATGCCGTCCAGGATGTCCTGGATCACGACAGTGCCCTCAGCGAACTGCAGCGGGGTGGTGGCGCCGATCAGCGTAGCGATCATGCCGCCCACGGACATAAGACCCACGATGCCGCAGACATACATGAGCTTCTCCATGAGGTCGCCGCCCTGAAGCTTGCTCAGGTACTCGTGACCGCCCTGATAGCCCATCTTGGCTGCGAACCAAGTAATCAGCACAGAGGGGACGATGGAGATGAGCATGGCCAGGATCGGGCCCATGATGGAGCCCTGCTGAGCCAGCTGAACGCCCAGGCCAAAGGCGATAACGCGGATGGTGCCCTGGAAGAAGGAGTCACCGATGCCGGAAAGCGGACCCATGAGGGAGGTCTTGACCGCGTTGATCGAATCGGGATCGAAGTTCTCGGGATCCTTGGCGTACTCCTCCTCCATGGAGGCGGCGAGGCCCAGGATGAAAGCGCTCGTCTGCGGGGTGCAGTTGTAGAACGCCATGTGACGGTGGTAAGCCTCTTTCTTAGCAGCGAGCTGCTTGGGGTCGGACTCATCCGGATAGAGGCGATCGAGCGTGGGAACCATGCCGTAGAGGAAGCCCATGTTCATCTGACGCTCGTAGTTCCAAGAGGCCTGGATGGCCCAGGAGCGCCAGAAGAACTGGCTGACCTTCTTGTTCAGGGACACGTCCTTGGTTGCGGTTGCCATAGTGTGTTCCTCCTTAGTCTTCGTCGTCTTCGAGCGGATCGTAGTCGGAATCGACACCGGCGGCTGCATGGGAACCGTTGAACTTGAAGCCCATGAAGACGACAGCCAGGCACACACCGATCAGAGCGACCGCGATGACGGACAGGTTGAGGTAAGCGGCGAGCAGGAAACCGATGAACAGGAACGGAGTCATACCCTTCTTGATCATCATGGTGAGCAGCAGGGCCAAGCCGTAGGCGGTCATGATCTTGGTCGAAACGTTCAGACCAGTGGACAGCCACTCGGGAACCATGTTGACGATGGCCTGGACCAGGTCGGTGCCAACAAAGACGGCGAGGAAGATCGGCAGGAAGTACATGACGGCGTACAGACCGGAGCCGGCGCAGATGTGCATACGGTAGGCGGTCTTGAACTTTCCGTTATCGATCGCGCTATCTGCCACATGGGTGAGGGCGGCGATGATGGAGCGGAACACGATGCCGAGGAGCTGACCCAGGACGGCGACCGGGATGGCGATCGTCATGGCGGTCTCGGCGGAAGCATCGGTCAGGCACGCAAAGGCAGCGGCCACGATGCCGCCCAGGACCATATCGGGCGGAACGGCGGCGCCGACCTGCACCAGGCCCATGGACACGAGCTCGACGGCGGCACCGACGGCAAGGCCGGTGGGCACATCGCCCAGCAGCAGACCGACGAGCGTAGCGCCAACGAGGGGCTGCTCGAAGTTAAGACGACCGAGCAGGCGGGAGTCCCACATGCAGAACACGCCGACGAGGCCGACGAGCACCGCACTGATGAACGTATTCATACCCTTCTCCTTTCAGTCAGGCAAAAGCCTGGTTGATTACAGCTTGGCGTCGATGTCGACGCTCTGATACGTAGGGGTCTGCTGGACGTAGAGCTTGATGCCCATGTCGAGCAGCTGGTTGACGTCGGCCTTCTGGGCGGCGTCGAGGAAGACGGAGCTGTCCTTGCCTCCGACCTGATCGGCACCGTCGTGGTTGGCGGTGGCGCCCAGGTTGATGGCATCGAGCTTGTAGCCCTGGCAGAACTGCAGCATCTCGGCCGTGTTGCCAAAGACGAACATGACGCGCTCGCCGAGGGTGTTGAGCTTGTCCATCTTGGCGAGGGCACGCTCGACGGTGAAGACGTTCAGGCGCACGCCCTGGGGCTTGGCCAGCTTAAGAGCGCCCTTCTTGATGTCATCGTTGGCGGCAGCGTTGTCGACGACGATGATGCGCTCGGCCTGAACCTTGGTGGTCCAGGTAAAGACGACCTGGCCGTGCAGCAGACGGTAGTCAAGACGTGCGAGGACGATCTTGGCGGGACCGGAGCTGTGACGGGACGCCTTGGCCTTCTTGGCGGGAGCCGCGGCAGCCTCGACCGGTGCGTTGGGGTTGGTCAGACCGGTGCGGGCCTCGTTGATGAGGGCTGCGAGCTCGGCGCCCTTGACGGGAACGGGGCTCATAGCGAGCGTCAGTGCCAGCGGAATGTTGAAACCGCTGACAACCGTGAACTTCGTGCCGTTCTTGGAAAGCTCGACCATGCTGTTGTTGACCGAGCTGCCGAGCATATCGGTCAGCACATAGACGGTGTCGTCCGCGTTGAACGTGGCGATCATGGCGTCCACCTTATCGGTGATGGGCTCCTTGTCGTCACGAGCAAGCGACACGACGTGGACGTTCGACACGTCGCCGAGAACCATCTCGAGCGTGTCTTTGGCGCCTGCGGCCAGGCCGCCATGAGATGCGAGAATGATCTGATTCATCTTGCCTCCTCCTTTTCGTTATGGTCATTATAACGTCTTATACGTTGCTTATATTGCTAATTAGTATAAAGACCGCTCGCGGGTGAAAATCGACCGTTGACGGGTTTAACGTACTTGAAACGTTGGGGCTGGGTAGGTCGGCACTGGCTGGATAACCCGAGGTCAGACCCTGCGCGCAATCCTCTATCGCACAAAGTACCAGGGGCTTTCCTGCACGGTGGGCTCCAGCGCGATGCCGGTGCGCTCCTTAAACAGATCCATGTCCTGCGATTTCTCCGTCCACCACGCGTTGGGCTTAAAGGTCATGCTCTCAACAACATGACCGACAAACACACTGTTGCGCAGCTTGGAGAAGTCGGTGTTCATGATCAGGATGGACGCGAGCACCAGCACGATGCCCAGGACCTTGATCGCGCCGGCGGGCTCGGCGTAGATGCCAATGCCCACCAGTACGGTGACGACCGTCTCGAAAGACATTACGACGGGAACTTTCGACGTCTCGAGCCCCATGGACAGACCCTGCATATATAAGATATAGGCCACGGCTGTGGGAATGAGTCCAAAGCCAAGGAACAACAGCAGCAGCTGTGGCGACATTGCCGCGGCGACATCCGGCCACGGAGCCGCGATAGCCGCCATAACCGCACCGCCAAAAACAAAGCCCCAAAACGTGACAGCCAGCGGGTGGACTGTCTTGGTTGCTATCCGGCTAAACACCGCGAGCGACGCACCGCAAAGGCCTGCAATCACGCCCGACGTGACGCCCCAAACCGAAAAATGAAAACCGGAAAGGTCGCCATTGGTCACTGCAAGCACGCAGCCAACGATGTTAAAGACAATGGCGACGAGCTTGTTGGGGGTCACGTCCTCGCGATAAAGCACGCGGCCGAGCACGACGCCAAACACCGGCGAGGTATAGAGCAGCACCGAGGCCGTGGACATGCCCACCTCGCCCATGCACTCGTAATAGCAGGTGTTGGCGGCGGCCAGGCCGACAATACCGACAAGCGCGCAGGGAACAAGCTCTTTAGGGCTTGCCTTGAACAGTGCCAGCGGACCCTGAGCCACGGTAGACCCCTCACCTGGACGGCAGCCCATAAACATCAGGACCGGCGCCAAGATAAGCGCTCCGACCAACAAGCGAAAGGCAGCCATGCTCTGGGACGAAACGCCCATGGCCGAGATGCCGTTTACAAAGATTCCGATGCTGCCCCACATAAGCGCGGCGATCAGCACCAGCACATAGCCCAGATTGCTTTTCTTCAACGCAGCCTCCTCGGTATTGTTTCCAATATGTTTCATACTACGTTATAGTCGTTATATACATTTTTCAAGACCGAAATCGGCGAACGAGGAAATGATTCCCAGGAGTGTCCCCAAGTGCCGGCACAAAAGGAACGTCCCCAAGTGCCAACCACGGCACGCCGACGTTTTGGCAATGTCAGCGAGCGCCCGTCATTTGAGCCAAGGTGCCGTGAAATGAAAAGGCGCTGACCTTCTGGTCGCGCCTTTGAAATTGAACGGCAGATTGGCCAAATGCCGGGTGCGCAGCGTCGGCCGGTCCGCCGTTCGGTAGAACGGCGGAACCAATATCCCCTAGTAATCCAGCTTCCACATGTAGCGGCGCGTCATGTAGTCCTTGTGGGTGACGGCAGAGAGCGCGCGCATGTACACGTTGTTGAGAATCGGGGCAAAGATCAGGTGGTTGAAGTACTCGCTCACACTGTCCTTGATGTCGTTGAGGCCGAGCTCCTTGGCGTCGAGCTGATAGACGCGCTCGCCACCGTACTGGTTGACGAAGCGGATGCCGCGCTCGTCGTTGCAGCGGCTGCGGCCGACGCTGATGAGCTGGAACAGCGAGGTGCGCTTGTCCAGGATCTCGAAGGGGCCGTGGAAGAAGTCGCAGGTGTTGATGGTGCAAGAGTCGATCTGCAGCATCTCCTGCACGTTGCAGATGCTAAAGACGTAGGCGGCACCAAAGAGCGGGCCCTGGGCCATGACGTTGATGCAGGGCTTATCGGCGTTCTGCTCGGCCCACTTGGCAGCGAGCGGACGGGTGTACTCGACGGCCTTGCGATAGATGGGGTCGACCAAGTCGAAGGCGGCCATGGCGGTCTCGTACTCGGCATAGCCCTCGGTCTGCTGCGTGAGCTCCATAGCGATCATGGTCACGACGGCGGAGTTGGTACGGCCCATGCAGGACTCGTCGACGGCCAGGCTGTCGTACTGGATCTTGTAGTCGCAGACCTCGGTGAGGCCGGACTCGTCAACATAGATGGCGATGGTGCTGGCGCCGTGGTCCTTGGCGACCTGAGCGGCGACGATGGTCTCCTTGGTGCCGCGCATAGACACGACGACGGCCAGGGTGTTCTCGTTGACGTAGGCCGGGGTGGCGTGCACGAACTCGTTGCTGGTGTAGCTGGAGCTCACGACCTGCGTGGCCTCGTGCTCCATAAAGTACTGAGCAGGATAGTTGCCACCGTTGGATCCGCCAGCGCCAATCCACACGACGCGCTTGATGCCGCCCTTGTCTGCCTTGTCAGCCAAAACCTGGGAGACGACGTCCTTAACCTGTTCCTGAGTAGTCATCGTGCATCAGCCTTTCTTCTCGTTTGATGCTCTCGATGGCATACAAGTTACATACATGTTTTGGTTATGTCGACTAGTTGTATGCTATATTTATCTTAGAAATTTTGCTGGTAAGGTTTTCGGTAGCTCGATACCAGCGGTTTTATTGTTGTGTTGAATACATGCTTGCTTAGATAGGCATACAAGTTAGATATAGGCTGATCGCATGAACGCTTCATCTAAAAAGAAACTGAGCCAATACGAGCGCTTGGCGGGTACGCTTCGCGACCGCATCGCCGCCGGCATCTACACACGCGGAGACAAGCTGCCGTCCGAGATGGAGCTCATGGACGAATCGGGGCTGTCGCGCAGCACCGTGCGCCACGCCCTTAAGGTGCTCGTTGATGAGGGCCTGGTGCGCACCGAGCGCGGGCGTGGCGCCTTTGTGGCCGACACGCCCGCGCTCCACGAGAACAACCTGGTGTTTTCGAGCTATACGGCACAGGTCGAAGGCCAGGGCATGAAGCCCACCACGCGCACCGTGGACTCGGGCTTTGCCAAGGCGGCCGGCAGCATAGCTAAGTTCTTTGACGCCGCCGTGGGCAGCAAGCTCGTCAAACTTGTCCGCCTGCGCTACCTGGACGACGCGCCGCTGTGCCTGGAGACCACCTACCTGCCGCCAAGCTTCGAGACGCTCATCAATCGCGATATTAACGGTTCACTCTACGCCACGCTACGACGGGAGTTCCATCGCGCGCCGGCACAGGGGCATAAGACCTTTGAGGTGTGCTACGCCTCGCAAAACGAAGCGTTTTTGCTCAACGTCGAGCGCGGGCAGGCGCTGATCCTGATCACCGACTACGTCTACGACACCGACGGCCGCCCGCTCCACGTCTCCAAGCGCATCCAGCGCACCGACCGCGCCAAATACACCGAGCCCATCGGCTAACCAACACCAAAACCACCACAATGGGGACAGGCACCTTCGTGGTGGTTTTTAAGGTTAACGCGCCAAAAACGACCGAGTTTTGAGAGAAACCACCACGAAGGTGCCTGTCCCCATTGTGGTGGTTTTAGGCGAGGAGGTCGGGGAACCAGGTTGGCTTGGGCTGGTTGGGCGTGCGCTCGGCTAGGACCAGCTCCATCCAACACATGTCGTACCAGCGGCCGAACTTTTGGGCGCAGCGGTCGAAGGCACCCACCAGGCGATATCCCATATGGGCATGGAAATCCTGGCTGTTGTGCGTCAGATACTCGTCGTCCTTATCGTGCGGCACGGCGATGAGCGCGCACATGTTGGTGATGCCCATCGCAATCAGGCATTGCTTGAGCGTATCGTGCAACTTGCGACCCAGCCCGCCATGGCGCACATCGCGTGCCAGGTAGATCGACGTCTCGACCGACCAGTCGTATGCCTCGCGGCTGTTGAGCGGACTCACATAGGCATAGCCTATCGGACGCCCGTCCAGCTCCATCACCAGGTACGGATAGCGCTTGAGCGTACGCTCGATGCGCCCGGCGAACTCCTCAACGCTCGGCACCTCGTATTCGCAGGTAATCGCCGTCTGGCGCACATATGGCTCATAGATGGCAAGCAACGCCGGCGCGTCTTCGGGCGTCGCCAGGCGAATCGTCGGCTCGGACATCTCGGTCATACAACTCTTCTCCCCCAAAAGCAAAGGCCGCCCTGCGCCAAACCCAGCGCAGGGCGGCCCCTCGTCATTACATCAGGCTACAGGACAGCCGCCAGCGCGTCGATGTCCTCCTGCGTCGTGGCCCAGCTGGTGCAAAAGCGCACCACCGTATGAGTATCGTCGTACTTTTCCCAGTACTCGATCGCCGCATGCTCGCGAATGCGGGCCATATCCTCGTTGGGCAGAATCACGAACTGCTGGTTCGTGGGCGTCTCCAAGAAGAACTGGTAGCCGCGCTCGTGCAGCACACGACGAAGCGCCTGAGCGGTCTCAATCGCCTGGCGACCAATCTCAAAATACAGGCCATCGGTAAAAAGAGCCTCGAACTGCACACCCATCAGGCGGCCCTTGGCGAGCAGTGCGCCATGCTGCTTAATACGCGGAATGGGGTGCGCCGGGGCGTGCATGCCACAGAACACCACAGCCTCGCCGCAGAGCGCACCACACTTGGTGCCGCCGATGTAGAACACGTCACACAGCTGCGCCAGCTCGGGCAGGGTAATGTCGCACTCATCGGCCGCCAGCGCATAGGCCAGGCGAGCACCGTCCACAAACAGCGGAATCTCGCGCTTCTGGCACACCGCGTGAATCGCCGCGAGCTCGGCCTTGGAGTACAGCGTGCCGTACTCGGTCGATAGGCTCACATACACGGCACCCGGGAACACCGTGTGCTCGTAGCTCTCGTTTTCGTAGAACACCTGGATATAGTTCTCGAGGTCCTCGGCATGCATCTTGCCCTCGTAGCCGGGGATGGTGAGCACCTTGTGGCCGCCAAACTCGATAGCGCCCGCCTCGTGACAGGCGACGTGGCCAGTCTCAGCAGCAACGACGCCCTCGTAGGGCGCAAGCAGCATGTCGATCACCGTCGCGTTGGCCTGCGTGCCGCCCACCAGAAAAAACACGTCGGCATCGGGGGCCTGGCAGGCCTCGCGAATAAGTTGCTTGGCGCGCTCGGTGTGCGCATCGGTACCGTAGCCGGGCTGCGGCTCCATGTTGGTGTCGACGAGTGCCTGCAGCACTGCCGGATGTGCGCCGTGGGAGTAGTCGTTGTTAAACGCGAGCATGGCAATCCTCTCTAGCCGGGCACGGGCCCGATGATTCAAACGGGGCTATTGTACGCCGTTGGGATAGGCAACGCGCGCGGCAAGGCACTCAAGCGCCAACACCAGGGCAAAGCCGCAGCTCACGTCGCTCAAAAAGTGAGCTCCGATCACGATACGGCCAAAGGCGACGAGCGCCGCGACCACAGCCGCCGCCCAAAAGATCACGCGGCGACGCGAAGGTTTTTCCTTAAAGGCTGCCGCGGGAAGCCCGGCGAGCATAAGGCCGATCGCCGCGTGCGCCGTGTGTCCGCTCGCGAACGACTTGAACCCGTCCTTGATCACGCCGGCGGCGATATAGGTCCACTTGTCGGGGTTGCCGATCACCCACCACGGCTGAAAATCGAGCCCCGGCGTCACCTCGATCACGCGCATGCGCGGGCGCGACCACAGCGGCTTGACGATCACGTTGAGGATAATGGCCTGAGCGACCCACACGGCAAGTACCATCAACGCCCAGCGCGTGAGCTCGTCGGACTCGGTCGCGCGCGTGAGGCGATAGACGATAAGGTTGGCAGCGATGACCAGCACAAACGTCAGCACCAACTGAACAGCGATGAGTTTGCCGCCAACCTTCAGGGACGAGACGATCTCGTAGCCGACCAGGCCAACGTTGACGAGGATGCCGAGCACGGCGAGCCATTTGCTCCCCCTGGAGTCGGGACGCACCGCGCGCACGAGCATAACGCCCGCGACGCTTGTCGTCAGCTCGAACGGCAGCTCGCCGCGAGTCGCCGTGCAAGGACGCGGACCTTGCCACAGCCTCGATAAAGCGGCCGTACATGCTGCCGACGTTGAACAGCGCACTCGAGATCTGATAATCGAAGAAGCTGCCCACGCCCAGACAAAGGCACAGGACAACCGCGATAATGGCGACATCTTTCTTATAGATGTATCCGAACATGCTTTCCTTTCGGTCGGTCGAAGGGCGGTCAGCCTGCAATGTAGGTGAGACGAAGATGGCTTTGTCCCGTAAATACCCTTACAGGTTGAGCATAAGTAAGCGAAAACGTTCCATTTGTGGCAAGGTGGCCCGAAGGAGGAGGGAAGCGTACTTGCGTACGCGACCGACGAGTGAGGGTCAGATTGCCCAAATGGGGCGTTTGCAGCGTCGACCCGTTAGTCGTCGTCGCTCGCGCCTAATTGTTGCAACAGCATGAGTGCCGCGGCCACCGGGCCGGTGCCGTCGTTGGCGTCGAGGCCGCGACCCAGGCCGCTGCCCGCGCCGGCGCCCGCCTTGTAGGGCACCGACAGCTTGCGGCTCTTGGGGAAGTTCACCGCGCCATAGCGGGTCTTAAGCTCAAAGGCCACCTTCTTGGGCACGTCGACGCCCAAAAACGTGATGCGACCGCCACTGAGCGTGACGCTCTCGAGCCCCAGGCGCTCGCCGCGAATGCGGATTCGTGCGCGATTGAACAAATTGAGTCCCGCCAACGGCAGCTCGCCATGCGCGGCCTCGGTCTCTTCCTGCACCTCATCGATGCTCTCCAGGTCCTCGGCCGCTGCGAGCTTACGGTACACGAGCACGCGCTGATCCACCGCCGGCAGGTACTCCTCGGACAAGAAGTAATCGGCAGGCAGGTTAATGCCCACGCTCGCCGCCTCCACGCCGGCGTCGTCATCGCCGCGCGCCTCGGCTACCGCCTGGCCCAGCATCTGCGTAAACAGGTCAAAGCCCACGCTCGACAGGTTGCCGTGCTGCTCGGCTCCCATAAGCGAGCCGGCGCCGCGAATCTCTAGATCGCGCATGGCGATGCGCATGCCGCTGCCCAGGTCCTGGAACTCGGAAAGTGCGGTCAGGCGCGCCGTTGCCTCCTCGGTGAGCGGCAACTCGCCCGGGAACATAAAGTACGCGTAGGCCTGCGTGGCAGAGCGGCCCACACGGCCCTTGAGCTGGTAGAGCTGCGCCAGGCCAAGGCGTTGCGAATCCTCGATGATCAGCGTGTTGGCGGTCGCGTTGTCGATACCGCTCTCCACGATGGTCGTGGCGATGAGCACGTCGATCTTTTTGGTCGCGAACTCGATCATCACGTCCTCGACCTCGCGCGGACTCATCTTGCCGTGCGCCACACCCACGCGCGCCTCGGGCGCGGCCTCGTGCACGCGCGCCACGGCGTCGTCGATGGTCTTGACGCGGTTGGACACGTAGTACACCTGGCCGCCGCGACCCACCTCCAGGCGAATCGCCGCGCTCACCACATCGGGGTCGTACTCCCCCACGTGCACGATCACGGGACGACGCCCAGTCGGCGGCGTGGTGATCAGGCTCATGTCGCGCACGCCACTCGTAGCCATCTGCATGGTACGCGGGATGGGCGTTGCCGAAAGCGTGAGCACGTCAATCTGCTCGCGCAGGTTCTTGAGCTGCTCCTTGTGCTGCACGCCAAAGCGTTGCTCCTCGTCGATGATCACCAGGCCCAGGTTTTTGGGGTTCACATCGGCCGAAAGCAGACGGTGCGTGCCGATGAGCACGTCGATCGTGCCCTCGGCAAACGCCTTGAGCGCGCGCTTTTGCTGCGCCGGGGTGCGGAAGCGGCTGAGCACTTCGACCTCGAGGCCAAACGGGGCAAAGCGCTCAAAGAACGTCTCGTAGTGCTGCTGGGCCAGAATGGTCGTGGGGCAGAGCACCATGACCTGACGGCCGGAGTCAACGCACTTAAACGCCGCACGCAGAGCGACCTCGGTCTTGCCAAAGCCCACGTCGCCGCACAGCAGGCGGTCCATCGGTTTGGGCGCCTCCATGTCGGCCTTAATGTCGGCGATGGCCTCCAGCTGGTCGCGCGTCTCGTCGTAGGGAAAGCTCTCCTCCATCTCGATCTGCTCGGGCGTGTCAGGCGGGCAGGCGATACCCGCGATTGATGAGCGGCGCGTATACAGGTCGACCAGGTCAAACGCCAGCTTTTTGGCATTCTTGCGCGCCTTGTTGGTGGCGCGCGTCCAGTCGGCTGTGTTGAGCCTGGTCAGGCGCGGTTTGTCGCCGTCGGGGCCAACATAGCGCGTGATACGGTCGACCTGCTCGAGCGGCACGTAGAGCTTGTCGCCGTCGGCATATTCCAGCAAAAAGTAGTCGCGCTCTTTGCCGCCCACTTCCTGACGCGCAATCTCGCTAAAGAGTGCGATGCCGTGAGTGGCGTGCACCACGTAGTCGCCCGGCTTAAACGGGAAGGTGATCTGCGTAATGTCCACCTTGCGGCGGCTGCGCGCGCGGTTGGCATCCATACGGGCGTTGAGGTCGGCGATCGAGAACACGGCCAGGTTGGCATCGGGCACCACCACGCCCTGCGGCAGGGCGGCATCGACAAAGGTCACGCGCCCGCGCGAGATGGTGGGCACGGCGGCACCGGCGGCAGCCTGGGCCGCGCCCGCCTCGAGCGAGCGGGCGTTGAGTGCGTCGGCCTTACGCTCGCGAATGGAAGCGTGGGCCTCCTGGCGTGCGGCACGGTCGGCGGAATCCGCCGCTGCCACGCGCACGCGGTCGCCGATAGCGCCGGCATTTTCGGGCGCCGCGGTCAGCGATTCCTCAAAGGTAATGCCCTCGTCGCCAAAGGTGAGCTCCATCGACTCACGCGCGCCGCGGTCGGGAATGGCAAACACGCAGGCATAGCGCTTGCCCACGACCTCCTGGATGCGCGTCATAAAACGGTTGTCCGAGCCTGCGATGGCAGGCTGCTCAATCTTGAGCTCGGCCGTCACCGCGCCGCCGGCACGAATGAGGCTTACGTAGTTCAGGCGCTGCTGGGCACCAAAATCGAGCTGTTGAGCGCGCACGTACAGACCGTCCAGGCGGTCAATCCCCGCCTCGCCGGCACGGGCCTCGATATCCTCGTAGGCACGCAGGCAGTCGTCGAACAGCGAGCGCGGCTCGGACAAAACCACAAGCGCCTTGCCGCTCACGTGTGCCAACGGGCTTACGGTCTGGCCGTACATCACCGGCAAAAAGCGGTCGAGCTCGGGCGTGACGATGCGTGCATCCACCATCTCGAGCAGCGCTGCCAGTTTACTGTCATCCTGGCTGGCGCGGTAGAGCGCCACGTGCATGTTGTGGACGGCATCGTCGGTAAGCGCCAGCTCACGGCAGGGGAAGATCTCGATGCTGTCCTCGTTGCCGATGGTTTGGCCCGTGGAGCTCACCATGCGGCGGATGCGGTCAATCTCGTCGCCAAAGAACTCGATGCGCACGGGCGCCTTTTCCTGTGCGGGAAACACCTCGACGGTGTCGCCGTGCACGCGGAACAGACCGGGCGCGTCGGCGGCACCGGCATTGGTGTAGCCCATGCCCACCAGGCGCTGCGGCACCTCGTCAAAAGGAATCTCCTCGTCCACCGCAAAAGTGGTGGACTCCCAATAGCGACTCTCGACCGGCGGCACGCAGCGCAGCAGCGCACGGGCCGAGGCAACCATGATGCAGTTGTCCCCGCGCACGATGCGCCCCAGAGCCTCGCAGCGCTGCGCCACCACGGCGTCGTCGGGCGCCTGCTCGCGCCACGGATAGTCCTTGCGCTCGGGAAAACGGCACACATGCGCAAGGCCCACGTAGGCGGCAAGGCTGCGCGCGGCGCGATCGGCCGCGTCCTCGCCGCTCACAATGTAGACCGTAGGGCGCGGACGACGCGCAAACTGGGCGGCGGCCATAAGCGTGCGACCCGACTGCGACACGGCCAGCGTCACGTCCTCGCCGGCATCGAGTCCGGCCTCGACGGTCTGCAAGGCCTCGGCAGTGTAGAGCTGCGCGGCTATACGGTGAATGAGCATGCTGTTCCTCCGGCATTGCAACGCCAAAAGCCCGCCGGGGCAAGCTCGGCGGGTCGTACGTCAAATACATTGTCTGTCATGGTAACGCATGGAGAGGACTCCGGCTCAAGGGCAAACCCAGCCCCGCAAAAAACGCCAGACGAAAATGCGTTCCGCCCTACCCCGCTACGCGCACGCTGGGACACAAATCCGCCAGCGGGCACTCGTCGCACTTAGGTTTGCGGGCGTCGCAGATCTCGCGGCCAAAGGTGATCCACTGGTGGTTGACCGACTCCCAATACTCGTGCGGCAAAATCTTGAGCAGATCTTGCTCGGTCTTGAGCGGCTCCTTGGCATGCGTCTTGGGACTCAGCATCAGGCGGTGCGCAATGCGGTTGACGTGCGTATCGACCGCGATGCCCTCGACAATGCCAAACCCCACGTTGAGCACGATGTTCGCCGTTTTGCGCCCCACGCCCGGCAGCTTGACGAGTTCCTTCATGTCGGCCGGCACCTCGCCACCGTAATCGGCGACGATCATCTGCGCGGCCTCCACGGCGTGCTTGGCCTTGCTCTTATAAAAGCCAAGTGACTTAATGGTATCGGCCACATCGGCCACGCTCGCCCCCGCCATGGCCTCGGGCGTGGGCCACTGGGAAAACAGCTTCGGCGTCACCTTGTTGACCTGCGCGTCGGTCGTCTGCGCCGAGAGCAGTACCGCGATGAGCAGCCTAAAGGGATTCTCGTGGTCCAAAAAGCACTCGACCGGGCCATAGCGACGGTTGAGGCGCTCGCACACCTCAACGGCGCGCTCGCGTTTGGCGGCATTGGTCTCGCGTGGCATAACGACTCCTCGCTTCAGCGGCGTAACAAACCTATGGGCACGATTGTCCCACGTATGGGGTCTTTACGCCTCCAAAAATGCGCCGGTCTGACGGCCCCACAGGCTTGCGTACTCGCCGCCCGCCTTGACAAGCTGCGCATGCGTACCGTCTTCGACAATCTCACCGTCCGCCAGCACCACGATGCGGTCGAGCGCCGCCACGGTGGACAGGCGATGTGCCACCACAATGGAGGTGCGGCCGCGCATCAGATTCTCGAGCGCCTCCTGCACCAACGCCTCGGACTCGCTGTCGAGGGCAGACGTCGCCTCGTCGAGCACCAGAATCGGTGCGTCGGTCAGAATGGCGCGGGCGATGGCCACGCGCTGGCGTTGGCCGCCCGAAAGTTTAACGCCGCGCTCGCCCACCATGGTGTCAAAGCCACGGGGCAGACGGTCGATAAACTCCAGGGCATTTGCCAGGCGCGCGGCCTCGCGGATCTGCTCGTCGGTGGCGTCAGGGCGTCCGTAGGCGATATTCTCGCGAATGGAGCGATGGAACAGCAGCGCCTCCTGCGGCACGTAGGCAACCTGGCGGCGCAGGCTCTGCTGTGTGCAGCGCGAGACGTCCTGACCGTCCACGAGCACGCGGCCGCCCTGTACATCGTCCAAGCGCAGCAACAGCTTGGTGAGCGTCGTCTTGCCCGAGCCCGATTTGCCCACCAGGCCCACGCGCTGGCCCGCCGCCACATGGAGCGTCAGGTCGTCGAACACGCTCTCGCCCGCCGCGGCGTCACGGTATGCAAAGCTCAGGTGCTCAAAATCAATCGCGCCCTCGCTCACTTTAAGCTCGGGAGCGTTCTCGTCGTCCGCCACCAGACGCGGCTCGTCCAGCACGCGTGTCATCTCGGCCGCATCACCGAGCGCGCGGTTGATGCGCTGCATCATGGAGCTTACGTAGTTCAGACGCATGGTGAGGTTGTACGTATAGGTAAAGATCATGACGAGCGCACCGGCAGAGATGCCAAACCACGCGTTGCCGCCCGCGACGAACACGCTCACCACGGCCATAGTGATGACGATAAGGCCCGAGGTCGCAAAGTTGCGCTGCATCATGGCGTGCATCGAAACCGTCTCGGCGTCGCGCGCGGTGCGGTCGGCGGTATCGAACAGGTCGCGCTCAAAGTCCTCGCGCCCACAGGTCTTGACGGCCAGGATATTCGTGACCGCGTCGGACAGCACGCCCGACAATTTGTTCTGCGCGGCAGACGTCGCGGCCGAAAGCGGCATGATGCGCCTGTACATAAGCCAGACAAACGCGATGTAGACGACCATAATGCCCACCAGGATCACGGTAAACGTCGGCACCACCGGAGCGAGCGCCGCCACCGTGCAGACAACCGAGGTGATGGTGGGAATGAGCGAATACACCGTCACGTCTACCAGCCCCGTATAGCCGCTCATAAAACGACTCGTCTGGCTCACGAGCGATCCGCCAAAGCGGCTGGTGTGAAATGTCATGGATTGATTGGAGAGCGTGTCGAAGCACAGGCGCGCCAAGTGATAGTTACCCGCAATCTCGAGCTTGTAGACGGTGTAGTCCTGCAGCTTGGAGAGGATCTGGCCCACTAGGTTAACGAGCACGAGCGCCAGAATGTAGGGACCAAAGACCTCGAATACTTGATCGCCCGCCACGGAACCCGCTTGGACGCGGTCGACGATGAGGGCCATCACGTAGGTGTTGGCAAACGTGAGCAAAAAGATGTAGCCCGCCGACGAGAACACCGAGAGAAAGACGATCAGCGGCTGCGTGCGCGTGACGTCCCAAAAACGCTGCAGCGTGCGGCGCACGGTGGAGCGTTTGAGCGGACTGGTGTTTCTCTGAGACATGGGCTTCCTTTCGCGTCTGATAGGGCGAAACGCCATTGTTGCACACTAAAGCGCACTTCAGGCAAGTGCGACGCGAAAAGCGCCCGCGCCGTGCTTGTGCAGGCACCCCGCCGTCAGATGCAGCTAGTCTTCGTCTTTTTGGTCTGCGAGCAAGCCTGCGGACTCCAAGCCCAAAATCTCGTCGGCCTCCCGCGCGTCTTCCAGCGCGTCGATATCCTTGAGCTTGCGCTCCATAACGTTGGTGCGCGTGGTGATGATGCCCTCGACCGTTTTACCCGCGGTCTCGATCTGCTGCTGGGCACGACGCAGCGCCGCCTGATAGCGCGGCAGCTCGGCCTTGACGGCAGAGAGCACACGCAGCACGTCGTCGGTGCGCTTTTGCAGCCTAAACGTCTGGTAGCTCATCTGCAGGCTGTTGAGGATGGCCGCCATGGTGCTGGGGCCGGCAACGTTGACGTGATAGTCGCGGCCCAGGGTCTCGATAAGCCCGGGGCGGCTGACGACCTCGGCGTACAGACCCTCAAACGGCACGAACATGATGCCAAAATTTGTCGTCGCGGGCACGCTCAGGTACTTTTCGCAGATGTCCTTTGCCTCGCGTTTCACCATCGCATCGAGCGTCTTGCGCGCGGTGGCCACAGCCTCAGCATCGCCCGACTCTTGCGCGTCGAGCAGATGCTCGTACGCGTCGCCCGGGAATTTGGAGTCGATCGGCAGCAGCACGGGATCGCCCTCGTCCACCGGCAGCTTGACGGCAAACTCAACGCGCTCCGAGGCGCCGGGCTTGGTGGCGACGTTTTCCAGATACTGGTCGGGCGTAAGGATGTCCGCCAGGATCGCACCCAGCTGTACCTCGCCCAAAATGCCGCGCGCTTTTACATTGCCCAGCACGCGCTTGAGGTCGCCTACGCCGGTGGCAATGGACTGCATATCGCCCAAACCCTTGTACACAGCCTCGAGCTGGTCGCTCACCTGCTTAAACGATGCGGACAGGCGATCGTTGAGCGTACGGGAGAGTTTCTCGTCCACCGTCGCGCGCATCTGATCGAGCTGCACGTTGTTGTCCTTGCGGATGGCGCTCAGCTGGGCATCGACCGTCTCGCGAACCTTGTCCAGGCGGTGCTCGATACCCTCGCGGTTGGCGCCAAGCTGTTGGGCTGTCTCGCGGCGCAGGTCATCCATACGGTCGCCGGCCTGCGAGAACTCACGCGCGATGGTCAGGTAGCGCTGCTGCTCTACGGCCGCATCGGTCGTCTGCTGCTGCGCGATGGCATTTGCCGTGCGGCGGGTTTCGGCCAAAGCGACGTTCAGGGTGTCGAGCGCATTGTTGGCCTGCTCGAGCGCAGCCAGCATCTCTGCCCCGCTATCGCCGCGCTCCTGCAGCTCGACGCGAAGGCCCTTGAGCTGCAGGGCACAAGCCACAGCAACCCCCACCGCCACCAAGGCGGTCACAACAAGCACGATATCAATAGCAGACATAGACTCCGCCCAACAAACTCAATCGATCATCAATCAAAACCGCGATCAATCTTACCCCGCCACACGCACCGGGCGTCACATGGCAATCGGACAAATGGATTTTGGGCCACAGGTACTAAAACGCTAACTCTCCCAGCCGGCGCGGATGGTTGCTACGACATCGCTTAGGCGCTGGCCGAGAACCGCCAAGTGCTCAAGCACCTCGCTGGGCGAGGCGCCGTTGAGAATGCACGTGAGGGCATATGAGGCCAAGAAGATTGCCGCGAGCCCCAACGGAATCAGCACGATCATCGCCAGCGTACGCAGGCGCTGGGCCCAGCGACGGCGACGCGCACGACGCTTGTCGAACGCAAGCTCCTGCGCATATGAATCTTGCTGTACGGAATAGGCTCCTGGGTCCACCTCATCCGCAGACGATACCGCGGGCGCGGCGTTTTGCACAGGAGGCTGGACGGCCGCCCCTTGCATTTGCATCTCCATAAGCCGTTGCTGCTGGCGCAACATGCGCTCGGCTTGTTGCCGCGGGGTCTCAAGAAACAGATCCATGTTGGCCTCCTCAATCGGAGCATTCGACGCTTACGCCCAGCATCACGCACCATCGCGGCCGCGGCAACGAAATCCGCGGCAATAGCCGCAAAGATTCTATAGTCAGAAAACTGTCGAAAAGCTCAACAACTCCCCTACCAGCACTTTCTCTGAGCTTTTTTATCGAATGATCTTTTGCCCTTCCGCCCTTACGCCAACCGACCAAAACCTAACCAAAAGCTTGACGGAAATTGTGAAGACCGGGACCCCACACAAAAAGTGCCGCCCCAAAAGGGGCGGCACACAAACTTCTAATCAGCTTTTCAGTAACGAGCACGCGACGACCCGAAGCGGGCCGGGAGGGCCGGACTACCTTCCCTCAACGCGACCCTGCGAAGCCGTGAGCGAGGAGGGAAGGTAGTCCGGCCCTCCCGGCCCAGCTCACGCTAGCACCACGCGCTAGTAGTTCACCACCTGCTCCTCAAAGTACGCCTTCGGGTGGTTGCACACCGGGCACACCTCGGGCGCCTCGGCACCAACATGCAGGTGTCCGCAGTTCAGGCACTTCCACACCTTTACGCCCTCGCGCTCAAACACCTCGCCCGATTCAATGCGCTCGACGAGCTTGTTATAGCGCTCTTCGTGGGCCTTCTCGACAGCGGCGACGCCGCGGAACTTCTCGGCGATCTCGGCAAAGCCCTCCTCCTCGGCGGTCTTGGCAAACTCGTCATACATCGTGGTCCACTCGTAGTTCTCGCCCGCGGCGGCGTCGCGCAGGTTGTCCAGAGTGCCCGGAACGGCGCCATCGTGCAGATACTTAAACCACAGCTTGGCATGCTCGGACTCGTTGCCCGCCGTCTCGGCAAAGATATTCGAGATCTGAACGTAGCCGTCCTTTTTGGCCTTGGATGCATAGTAGCGATACTTGGTGTGTGCCTGGGACTCACCGGCAAAAGCAGTCTCGAGGTTCTTCTTGGTCTGAGAGTTCTCAAAATCCATAGGTGTACTTCCCTTCAACACGTGCCGCCCATAGGCTTTGAGCGGCCCTGTCTTTAGGATGCCCCCATGCCGAGAATTTAAACCTTATAATCCTGTTCTTCAGATTCGAGCGAGCTATACACTCAGCCAACGATCGCCCTCGGAGCGGCAAAAGCCCTCGCGCTCCAGATCGGCAAGGATGCTTGCGACCAGCTCGCGCTCGACCGGCTCACGGCCGGCTGCCGTCTCCATCTCGTTAACGCCTGCAACGGCTTCATCAAGCGTAATACCTGCCGGCTGCCCATCGCGCGCTGCCAGCAGCATGCGCACAATGTGGGCGCGCTTTTGGCGACGCGAGCCCTCAAACTTGGACTGACGACTATAGCTCGCCGACCGCCTGGACGGATTGGGCAGCGTCTTTTTAAGATACGCGCCGTAATCCAGCAACGCGTAATACCACGCGCGCGGCGTGTCGGCATCGTCTTGAGGCGCGGCAAAGGGCGCAATCTCATCCGCCGCCGCACCGGGGGCCGCCGGACAGGCAGCTTGAATCAGCGGCACCAGCTCGCGATCGGGAACGGCCGGCACATCGGGAAAGAAATGATGCAAAAAGACCGTGCGCACGTTGGTCTCCAGATACACGCCCGGAAGATCGAATGCAAACGAACGGATGCCCTGCGCCGTTGCCGGGCCAATGCCGGGCAACGCGACCAGATCGTGCGTCTCACGCGGAAACTCCCCATCCCAGTCCTCCACAACGCACTGTGCAGCCCTGTGAAGCGCCAGGGCGCGGCGATTGTAGCCCATCCCCTGCCACGCATCCAAGACATCGGAAGGGGCGGCCTGAGCAAGCGCCCGGACAGTCGGAAAGCGATCGAGCCACGCCGGCATGCGCGTCTCCACGCGCGGCACCTGCGTCTGCTGCAGCATGACCTCGGAGAGCCAGATGATATACGGGTCGCGCGTGCGGCGCCACGGAAGGTCGCGATAACGCAGGACCCCTTCCGAACGAATCATCGAACGAAAGGGGTCCTGAATCATGACAATGCTCCTTATGCGGCGCTATTCCTCCCGGCAAGCATACGCGCAAGCGGCGTACTCGGGAAACGCATCGCGGTCGGCGAACTTGGGATCGACAGCCGGAAACTGGCGATGGGTGACGATATCGCCGAGCGAAACGGAATCGAGATAGTCGCGCATCAGCGCCTGGGCTCCGGCCCACAGGGGATGATAGCAGCACGTGCCCATGCGCGCACAGTCGCCATCGGGCGCGGTGCAATCGTTCATAACCATGGGGCCCTGAACGGCCTCTACGACCTGACGGATCGTGACATCGTCGGGGCTCACCTTAAGGCGCATGCCGCCATGAACACCACGCAGGCTCTCCACAATGCCGGCCTGAACCAAGCCGTGCTGAATCGAACGGGCAAACGAATACGGAACATTGACCTCTTCGGCAGCAGTGCGAACAGAAAGCAACCGCTCCGGCTCCTCGGCAAGCATCGCAAGCATGCGAAGGGCATAATCAGTCTTCCTCGATATGTCCATGTTTCCCCTTTCAAGGAATACGAACAGCTCGAACGAGCTCCGGGGCCGAGCTTGTGTCGAGACGCCAAATGACCGCCTGAACAACCAAATTATAAAATGGGTGTTCACTGAATGCCGCACTTGAAGACTAGCTGAATCAGGTACGGCCTAAAGTGCAATTTAGTATAACCGAACCCCCTGCTTCATTGAACAGATGTTGCGCAACAAACCCCCTGTTTGAACACATATATCAGTAGAGGCCGGCTCGCTCGTTGCAAATGCGATGATTTGGATAAAGAGGCATATAAGATCGAGGGCCTATTAAACGCAAAAAGCCACGTCCGAAGACGTGGCTTTAATTGCGTTGGCGGGAAGTACGGGGCTCGAACCCGCGACCTCCGACGTGACAGGCCGGCGCTCTAACCAAACTGAGCTAACTCCCCAGGCAGTCGTTCGCGTTTGTTTCCGCTCGCGTGCGCTGCGGGGATTAGTATACACAGAAGTCTGTCCGCCGCGCAACAACTTTTTTGAAAAAGTTTTTCGGTCCCTCCGGGAGGGTCTCCGGGGCCGGCTGGCGCGGGTTGAGTTTGCTGCTCTACAGTCCTGCGCAAGACGGAAAGCACATTAAGTGCTTTCCTT
>UQNG01000025.1:0-29159 GCA_900542335.1 uncultured Collinsella sp. | reverse complement strand
GCCCGCTGAGCCCTCGAGCTTCACGGGCTCAGCCGTCACGGGCTCATCAGCTGCGACTTCGACAGCCTCAGGTTCCGCGGTATCGCACTCAACGGCATCGGGCTCTACAATATCGGCCTCAACGGCCTCAGGCGCAGCCTCTTCAGACTCAACGTTTTCGTCATCAACAACGGCGCCGTCAATGTCTTCGTCCCCAACGCTTTCGCCCTCTGCATCTTCGCTTTTAACAGTCTCAAGCTCAATGGCATCAGCAGCCACCGGCTCCTCAGCGGGTTTCGCCGCCTGCACAACAGAAGCAGGCGCCATGCTGTACTCGCCGTTGGCATATAAAAGTTTACCATCTATAACAAGTTGGGCTAGCGCGCGCTCGTATGAGTCATTAATGGTGCGATACACGTTCGAGCGCACCAACGCCTCGTGCAACGGAGCATCGGCCTGCACAACCGCATCCAGAATGAGCGACTCGAAATACGTGTCTATGTTCATCGAATCGTTTGTTGCACTCGTGTCATTGTAATTCATACAGAAACGACCCCCAAGAATCCACGCCGCAACCCACCGGCTACGTCGGGAAATAAGGAAGATGATTGTTTATAAATACTTCATACGCCACTTGCGCGCGTTTTTGTTTAGCAACATTTTGTTGAGCAACAAGTCAACTGTGCATATGCAGATGAGCGGTAGTTTTAATCGGTGAACGGCGATCACGGACACTTGGAACCCGTTTGACTTTCATCGGCTCCGCGGCAATTAAAATGAACCTGCCGCGCGGACGTACCGCACGTCATACACGTCTTTCTACCACCAGATGGGACAAGCAAGGCTGCTCGCTCATGTCCTCATTTGGCTTTACGCTATAATCAACATAGAGTTATTCATATGATTCTATGTATGGAGTTTCATATGCCTGTCGTAAAGCCTATTTCAGATCTGCAACGCAACTTTAGTTCCATAGCAGATAGCTGCCACCAGACCAAAGAGCCCGTCTACCTAACCAAAAACGGGTCGGCATCGCTTGTCGTCATGGATGCCGAAGCCTATGACGAGCAGACGCGCGCGCTATCCGCCATTCAGGAGCGCGAAGAACGCATTCAGCGAGCCATCACGCGTGGCTACGACGACTTGGTGAACGGTCGTGTGCGGCCTTGGAAACAGGCCAAGGCAGATGCAGATCGCATCAGGGCAGCTCGCCATGAAATTGGATAACGCAGACGTCGAGTTCTACTCGGAGCTCGACGAATTTAATGAGCCTTTTGATGTTGTCATGACTGACGAGGCACTCTATGCCTATGCCGAAATTCCTTCGGAGCGAGTCTACGCCAGAATCGGCAACCTCATCGACTTTCTAGCCGAGCATCCTTATTTTGGCGAAGAATACGACCCCTACTATCAGGCGGCCTTTCCGCCCATTGACTGCAGGGTCTTCTTTTGCGCGCACTACGGCGTGTACTACCACGTGGATGTTGAGCAGCGAAACATCAGCATCCTGGCAATCGAGGACCATCGAAAGAACCCTTTGAGTAGATTCAAGCTACTCAAGTAGCCTCCCCCCCATGTAACCATCCTGTAAATCATAGCAGCGCACTCGAGTTTTA
Source organism: uncultured Collinsella sp. (assembly GCA_900542335.1). GTDB lineage: Bacteria > Actinomycetota > Coriobacteriia > Coriobacteriales > Coriobacteriaceae > Collinsella. The sequence continues at coordinate 27,564 of UQNG01000025.1, read as the reverse complement.
CCGTGATGCGGTCGCGCCTGGCGCTCCACTGTGCTAAAGTATCCCGAACGTTCAAACGACTACGAGGGGAACTAGAAGATGGCACGTGTGCACAACTTCTCAGCTGGCCCGGCCGCGCTGCCCACAAGCGTGCTCGCCGAGATCGCCGACGAGATGATGGACTACCGCGGTTGCGGCATGTCCGTGCTCGAGATGAGCCATCGATCTAGCATGTACCAGCAGATCATCGACGACGCCGAGGCAACCCTGCGCCGCCTGCTGAGCATCCCCGACAACTACCGTGTCCTGTTTTTGCAGGGCGGCGCCACGCTGCAGTTTGCGGGCATCCCCATGAACCTCATGCGCCGCGGCCGCGCTGGCTACGTCGTGACCGGCAACTTTGCCAACAAGGCGTACAAGGAGGCCACCAAGTACGGCGAGGCCGTGTTGCTCGCGAGCTCCGAGGACACCAATTTCGACCGCATACCCACCATGGCCGACGTCAACGCGCGCATTGCCGCCGAGGTCGCGGGCGACGGGCTCGACTACGTCTACATCTGCCAGAACAACACCATCTTTGGCACCATGTACCACGAGCTGCCCAACTGCGGCGACGTACCGCTGGTCGCCGATGTCTCGAGCTGCTTTCTGTCGCAGCCGCTCGATGTCGAGCGCTACGGGCTCATTTACGCCGGCGCACAGAAAAATGCCGGCGCCGCGGGCGTGACCGTGGTCATCGTGCGCGACGACCTCATCGCCGATGGCCCCGCTTTTGCGCAGACGCCGCAGTACATGGACCTTAAGACCCAGGCCGCCAAGGGTTCCATGCTCAACACGCCCAACACCTTTGGCATCTACGTGTGCGGCAAGGTGTTCCATTGGGTGGAGCAGACCGGCGGACTCGCCGCCATGGCCGAGCGCAACTGGGCCAAGGCCAACCTGCTCTACGACCTGCTCGAGCACAGCGAGCTTTTCCATGGCACCACGCAAGCCGACAGCCGCTCCATCGCCAACGTCACCTTCCGCACCGGCGACGCCGAGCTCGATGCGACCTTTGTCGCAGGCGCGGCCGAACACCAGATTCAAAACGTCAAGGGCCATCGCCTGGTGGGCGGCATGCGTGCCAGCGTCTATAACGCCGTAACCATGGAAGACGTGCAGGCCCTGGCCTCGTACATGAAGGACTTCGAAGCGCAGCATAGTTTGAGCCCGCGATCTAACTAGCCCGCAACGCGCGGGCCGACCAGCCACTTCAAACCACCTGTTTAAACCAAACCTGCTAAGGAGTTTTTCCATGCGTAAGATTAAGACCATCGACGACATCACTAAAGACGGCAAAGTCGAGTTTGGCGAGGGCTACGAGTTTGTGGACACCGCCGAGGAGGCCGACGCCATCCTGATGCGCTCGACCGACCTGCACGGCTACGAGCTGCCCGAGGGCATCCGCGCCATCGCCCGCTGCGGCGCCGGCGTCAACAACATCCCCGTCGAGGAGTACGCCAAGAAGGGCGTCGTCGTCTTTAACTCCCCCGGCGCCAACAGCAACGCCGTCAAGGAGCTCGTCCTGGGCATGCTGGTGCTCTCGAGCCGCGGCGTGGTGCAGTCGATGAACTGGGTGCGCGACAACGCCGACGACCCCGAGATTCAGGTCGACGCCGAAAAGGCCAAGAAGGCCTTTGTGGGCCGCGAGCTCAAGGGCAAGCGCATCGGCGTCATCGGTCTGGGCAACGTAGGCTCCAAGGTCGCCAACGCCTGCGCCGATCTGGGCATGGACGTCTACGGCTACGATCCGTTCATTTCCGTCGAGCACGCGTGGGTGCTGAGCCGCGAGGTGCAGCGCGTGGGCACGCTCGAGGACCTCTGCCGCGGCTGCGACTACCTCACCGTGCACGTGCCCAGCAAGGCCGACACCATCGGCATGATCAGCACCGAGCAGATTAACCTGCTGGCGCCCGACGCCGTGCTCATCAACTACGCGCGCGAAACCATCATTGACGAGGACGCCGTCGACGCTGCCCTGCGTGAGGGCAAGCTGAGCTGGTTTAGCTGCGACTTTGCCACGCCCAAGACCGTCAAGATGCCCAACACGTTTATCACCACGCACTCGGGCGCCGGCACTGGCGAGGCCGAGGCCAACTGCGCCGACATGGCGATCAGCGAACTCAAGGATTACCTGGAAAACGGCAATATCGCGCACAGCGTCAACTACCCCGCCTGCAGCATGGGCAAGGCGCGCGCCGCGAGCCGCATCGCCTGCCTGCACGCCAACGTGCCCAACATGATCGGCCAGATCACGGCCATTCTCGCCAAGGACAACGCCAACGTGCAGCGTATGACCAACGAGTCCGCTGGCGAGAACGCCTACACCATGTTCGACACCGACGAGCACCTGAACAGCAGCACCATCGAGGCGCTCAAGCAGATTCCGTCGATGTATCGCGTGCGCGTGATCAAGTAGCGTCGGCGCCAAGCCTGCCAGACAGACCACGAAGTCCATTCGGCCCCCGTTTTCACGAAACGGGGGCCGATTTCGTTGCTCCGGCTGGTTTTGAAAATGCTACCCATAATAAGTTTTTTCGGATAATCGACAGTGAGGCCCTAGTCGCTAAGCACAACTGCTTTTACAAACAGCTTTATCAGGGGTTTTAGTAGGTAAAAATCGATCTCTATATGCCAAACTAATGTTGACTGTCCATTTTCCGAAATAACTTGCTTTAGGTAGCACTTTTCAAGCCAATTCCAAGGAGCAATTGAAGGCTATTCGCAACTAAAACCCTAGCTTCCGCGACCGTTTTCCACCCGCGCGGCTACATTCCCGCCCAATCGATAAAAATCTCCTCACGAAGCCGCCGTTCGAGCTCTTGCTGCCGCGGTGTCTTGTCTTTCAACGGCATATCGAGATAGGACATGATGAGTTCCATCACTACATGGAAGGCATCGGAGTCGACCAGCTGACCATAGGTCATCAGAACGACGGGATATCCCATGGCTTGCAGGGCCGTCGTTCGATCGGAGTCCGAGATCTTGGATTCTATGGATCCGTGAATGGCTTTACCTTGGCATTCAACCAGGCACTCTCGGCTGCCGTCCTTATTTGCCAGCAGAATATCGGCGTAGCGCCTATCAAGCCCCGAAATCAGGCGGGCGCTGCGCGTCATGCGAATCTCGACGTTATTGGTAAGGCGCAGCCCTTCGCCGCCGCGCAGCCTCGAAAGGCCAAACAGCATCGAAGCTTGGACCTCAAGCGGCGATGCCACAATCCCCGTAATGCATTTCGCGGCACGCGTGAACGATTTAGCACCGCGGAGCCCCTGGATCTTATTTGCGAACTCCGTAAGTTCAGAAAGCTCGATCAAGGGAGGTCGTTTCCACAAGTCCGTTGGATTCCCCGAGGCATCCTTTACGTTTTCCCAGCCCAACCGTGCGTCACCCCATCGGCCCCCATATGCCTGCTCAAGCGCCAACTTTACCTGAGGCGCAATCTTGCACACGGCAAAGGTACCGCACATCTCATACATGCACATGATCAGACGCTCGTTTGAGACCGAGGAAGCCAGGGTTAGCAGGGTAAAGAGCGGAGACGCGACATCAAGGCCAAACTCCGTCTGCCGCACGGAGCCAAACGGCCTCTCCCCGTTCCAAACATGCCTGACGATGCGACCGCCCTTACGTCCGCAGCCGCCCTGCGCCAACACATGTAACGGGGTGCCCAGGAAATGCTTGACGAGCGGATGCTCACAAAGACGTTCCCTGCGCGGATCGTCCACAGAATCGGGCAGGTCCGGCATTATTGCCAAAACCTGTGGAGGTATCCGGTGATACCGAAAGGCAGATATGTCGCACAGCATGTCGTCCATGAAAGGTACGTACCCACCGCGTCGTTTGTAAACCCGCCCGGACGGCAAACGCGATGGCTCGGCCTGCGAACGGTAAATGCTGCTACGCGCGCGTCGCGAATCTGCAGGTGACTCACAATCGGTTTGCAAAGCAAACTGATTGTGAGGTTACATATGGTTGATGAGGACTTTGCCTGGCGCCTTGTGCAGGAGCTTGTGAAGATTGACAGCTCGGACCCCGGGTGCGTATGAGGGCGAGATCGAGCGCTATATCAAGGCGTTGGCTGAGGAGCGGATGGCGCAGCTGAGCCATCCAGTACTCGGTGCCGTGCAGATTGAGGAGCTCGAAGTACTCCCCGGGCGCCGCAACCTTATGATTACCGTGCCGGGCGTGAGCGACGAGGCGAGGCTCGTCTACATCTGCCACATGGATACCGTCACCCTGGGACGCCATCGAGCGCGACCCAGGCTCTCCCCTCCTAGCTGCGCTCAAGCGCGCCGCCGATGACGTGACGGACGCGGACACGACCGTCGGCTTCTTTACCGGCTGCACCCCTAACGCCTGGGCGGATGCTGCGCCATGTCGCCACGACACCGCCGGCATTGCCGGCAAGACGGGTAACCGCAATTGCATGAGCTACGGCCCCGGCTCGTTGGTGCTCGCGCATAAGCCCAACGAGCCGGGGCCCATGCCGATATCGTTCGCTGCCAGAACGTGCTCATCGCGCTTGTTGACAACACGCTCTGGGACGCAAGCGTCCAAGTTGGGGCATAATAAGCCGCGAACAAACCGACTCGCGCGTTAGGATCGCCCATGAAAGCACTTCCGTTTCCCTGCATCCGCCCAGCTCAGGATCGCGTGCTCGAAGCGCTGCCGCAGATGGGCGGCATCCTAAGCGGCAACGACGCCCTGCGCGGCGCCATTGCCGACGGGCTCATGCTCAAAGATCCGGGCGCGGCGTATTACGTGTACGAATGCTCCGGAGAGCCAGGGCGCGTGACGGGCGTTGTGGCAATTTGCCCGGTCGGCGTACTGACGGGCGACGGCGCGACCCCCGCAGATGCGGCTGCAGCCGCCCGTGCAATCGCCGAGCTTAAGGTGCAGCCGCGCCCCGTGTCGCTCGCCTACGAGGCCTCGCCCGTTATGGATATCATCCTCGGTGCCGCCAAAGAGGGCGCGTCGCTCTATGCCGTCACCGACCCCGCCGGCATTACGCACCGCGCGTGGGAGGTCAAGCGCGAGGACGCCGTTGCTGCCATCCGAGCCATGCTCGACCAGGCACCGGAGCCGACGCCGGCAGACGACCCCACCTATGCTGCCGCGCTAGCAGGGGCGGCGCAGCTCCTGGCAGACGAAGCCCGCGCAGCCGGCGCCTACACGGGCAAAGAGCCGTTCAACTTTACCGTTGCCGCGTTATTCCCCGCCGCGCAGGTTGCCGGCGGCGCACCGCAGGTTCCGACGGGTTTGCTGACCCACCAGATCGCACGGTTCTAACAGGGCCTAAACGCCCGGCACAAAGACTCGGCAGCTCGACAAACAAGGGGCGGGGATACATGCGCATGCATCCCCGCCCCTTTCGCATCGAGCAATGATGTCGGCAATCCGCATCGCCACGCCCGCGCTACCCGCGCTGCGGCCCCGCTGCCGCCACGAGCGGCTCAAGACCCAGCTCGCGCGCATAATCTTCTTGCGTAAAGACTTCGACCAGTTCAAACGTATCCGTCGCATCGTCAAACGCAAAATGCAGCACCGAGCAGTTGCCCGGAACGCGTTCGCGCTCGTCGGCCGCCGCTCCCCTCACGTGGTCCAAAAACTCCTTGATGGACGAGGCATGGCTCACCGCGAGCACGCACTCGTGGTCCGGACGTCGCATAAGATCGGTCAACGTCGCCACCATGCGCTCGCGCACCTGCATCTGGCCCTCGCCGCCAAACTGGCGGTAGAAGTCGCGCCACGGGCGCTCGGGCATGAGCATCACGCGCTCGGCCTCAAAGTCGCCAAAGAACCACTCGCGCAGGCCATCAAGGCGCTCGTAGGCAAGGCCCGGCCACAGGTTGGCGATAGTCTGCTCGGTGCGATGAAGTGTGGAGGTGTAGGCATGATCGGGTTCGATGCCACGCGCACGCAAGAACATACCGGCGCGCACCGCCTGGTCGCAACCAAGCTGCGTGAGTGGCGAATCGCTCCAACCCTGAATAATGCGCTTAAGGTTGAATATCGTCTGTCCATGACGGACCAGATACAGATCTTTATTCATAGGGGGGTCCTTTCGCTCGTTACCAATCAAGGAGCGAAAACGCCCCATCACAATAGCTAAAATGAAGCACGGCGCCGTTGTCGAGCTGTTCTCCCCCGCCGGCCACATACTCAAGAAACTCCTGGCAGGCTGAGCCGTGGGAAACGGCCAGCACGCAGTCGTGCCGAGGCCGGGCCATAATACGAGACAGCGCCGCGACCATACGTGCGCGAAGCTCACTTTCCGACTCGCCACCAAAGGCGACCGGATAATCGCCCCAGGGTTGCGCCGGCATCTCGCGGTTTGATGTGCCCTCCAACGATCCCAAATGCCACTCGCGCAGGTCATCGACCAGCTCTATGGAACGGCCCTCGCCAACGATCAGCTCTGCCGTACACCGTGCCCGACCCAACGGAGACGAATACGCATGGTCAAAGGAGATGCCGCGCGCCTCAAACGCCGCGCGCGTCGCCAGTGCCTGCTCGCGCCCGCGCACCGTAAGCGGCGAATCGTGCCAGCCCTGCAAAATGTTCTGCACATTGAGCTCGGTCTGCCCATGCCGCGCCAAATACAGATCGGCCACATGCCCTCCCCTCGTACCACCACAAAGGGGACGGGCACCTTTGTGGTGGTTTTGCCGCCGGATTACGCCGAAATGGCGCGCAACTACACCAGCACGTCGGCGAGCGGGCGCTTGGGCACGTGATGCACCTGCTCCTCGTCGCGCCAGTAATTAATTGAGCCGTCGGGGTTGGAATCAATCGCGTCGATCACCTGGGTCTCGGCGGGAACGCCAAAGACCATGATCAGCTTGACCTCGTACTTGTCGCCGTCAAGTCCCATGACATCAATCGCACGAGGCGGAAAGGCCTTGAACATGCACGCCGCCACCTCGGGCGTAGCGCTGCGGGCGGCGAGCATCATCGTTTGCGCGGCGATACCAGCGTCTGCCTCAGTGATTGGCGCGGCAGGCTTGCCTGGAGCGGGACGCTCGGCAAGGATCGCGATATAGCCGGTCGGGCGCTCGCCCTCGGCAGGACCCGACCATTCCTTGAGCGCACCAGCCCATGCGAGCTTTTCAAATAAGCTCGAACACTCCTCGGCGTCGCTCACCACATGAAAGCGTAGGCGCTGAGCGTTGGCGCCGCAGGGAGCCAGGTGCGCCAGCTCTGCCAGCTCGAGCAAAAACTCGCGCGGCACGCGCATGGTCTCGTCAAAGCGACGGCATGTGCGGGCACGACGGACCAGCGCGTCAAACGATTCCAGACCGAGCTTTTCGCAGCCCTGCTTTGCCATCGATTCGACACTCGACGGTGCCTCGGGAACTGCTTCGTTCATAGGAACCCCCAATACAAGCCAATTGTTCTTAGGAAAATCTAACCTAAAACGCAGGCAATAACGAACAGAGCTGCAATGTTCTACATCTGTTGAATAGAATGTCGCGACACAGGGAACAACGAAAACAAATCGGGACCTTTGGGTTACACTTCGCCCTCCCCGACCCATACGCCGGCGCCTTTAGGCGATACTTGTTGTAGCAACTGCGGCATACGCCGCAAAAACAACAATGACGGCAAACGCCGTGCGGAAAGGAGACCTCATGGGCATCTTTAAGAACGACGACCAGCAGTCGAATCTGTTTGGATTTGACGAGAAAAGCATGGCAGGCAAGGCAATCAAGGCCGTGCGCTGGATCTACGCCGTCACGGGCGTCATCGCGCTGCTTGCCGGCATCGCGCTGCTGTTTGCACCCGCCAAGTCCCTCGTCTTCCTGACGACCGTCCTGGGCTTCTACTTTATAATTACGGCAGCCATCAGGCTGTTCACCCCCACTTTTTATAATCACGCCGCCACGGTGGCTTCTCCCCGCCATTTTTGAGCCGCTGCTGCCCGCCGGCTGGCGCGTGACGAGCATCATCTCCAACCTGCTCATCATTCTGGGCGGCGTCATAATCCTGCGCAATCAGGCCTTCTCGACCGCGACGCTCACCACGCTCGTGGTGGTCGTGGCTGGCTTTGGCTGGATTGTCGAAGGTGTCATGTCCATTCTGGAGTCCGAGCTTTCGTCTAACCGCGCCCTCGCCATCCTGAGCGGCGCGCTCTCCATCATCGCCGGCATGTTCGTGTTTATCTATCCGCTGTGGTCGGCAAAGATGCTCGTCATCTTTAGCGGCGCCGCGCTCCTGGTGTTTGGCGTGACGCTGATTATTCGCGCTATCCGCTTTGGCAAGCTGGTGCACTAGATGCCGCGGACGCTGTTTATTGATGCCGACGCCTGCCCGGTTACGCGCGAGTCGATCGACTGCGCGCGGCGGGCGGGCGTCGCCGTGGTGATTGCCGGCAACAGCACGCAGAACCTGGAGCGGCACATTCGCCGCGACGATCCACGTGATGCCGAGCACGCGCGACGCGGCTTTTGGGTCACCACGCTCGATGTGAGCGTGGGCGCCGATAGTGCCGACTTTGCCATTGTCGAACGTCTGCAGGCGGGCGACGTGGTCGTGACGCAGGACATTGGCCTGGCGAGCATGGTGCTCGGCCGCGATGCCTCCGCCATCGGCGTGCGCGGGCGCGTGTACGACAAGGCGACCATCGACATGCAGCTGTTTATTCGTCACGAGGAAAAGAAGGTGCGCCGCGCTGGCGGTCGCACCCGCGGGCCAGCAGCCTTCACCAGCGAAGACCGCGCCCGCTTTAAGCGCAACCTCACCGAGCTGCTGCGCTAACCAAGGCAGATTTTTGGGATATGCCCGGAAATCTGCCTTTTTGTTTTGGACGGTGTGAGCGCTCAGGATCCGTGGCTCAACAAAATAACGGGCTTCAAAATGCCATGCGTCGCCGCATTGTGCAGACGCCGTGCATGGCTATTTTGAAGCCCGTTTTGTTAGGACTACTTAGAGGCCAAAGGCAGATAGGACGAGGCCCCAGCCAGCGCCGATGACGTACATCATGACCAGGAACACGGCGTTTTCACGGGCGCTGCGGTTGGTGCGGAACAGGACCAGGTAACCCACGCCGGCGGAAATGAGCGTGCCGGCGAGCATCGGCGCCAGTTGCAGCGCGCCTTCCAGATACAGCTGCGTAATGACCACGCTCGCCGAGCAGTTAGGAATCAGGCCGAGAAGCGCCGAACCAAGAACGGCGAGCGTCTCGTTGCCGCGCAGGAACTGCTCGATTGCGGACTCGCCAAAGGTCTCGAGCACGGCGACCAGAATCAGCGTCACCAGGAAAATGAATACCGATACCTGCACGGTATGCGAGATGGCGCTGCGGATAATCGACAGGACGGGCGCACCTTCGTGTGAGTGGGAGTGACCGTGGTCATGATGGTGTTCATGCTCGCCCTCATGACCGTGATCGTGGCCATGTCCGTGTTCGCGCTCGTCCTCATCCTCGTCTTCATCACAACCGCAATGGTCGCGCTCACACAGCTCATGGATGTGGTCGGCGCTCACACCCGCCTCGGCCACCTCGTCGATGATGTCACCGCCGCTATGGTCGTCATGCGCGCAGTTAACGTGCGCCGGATTGACAGTGGTCCCCAACACGGTACGACGAATCGCCGCAAGCGCACGGGCATTGCGACGCAGACCGCGAATGGTGGCATCTACGATAAAGCCCGTGACCAGCGCGATCAGCGCTTTCGAAGCCAAAAGCATCGCCATAGTCTGCACGGGAACCTGCTCGGCAAGTAGCAGCGGCAGCATCTCGTCGGAGGTCGAGAGAAACACCGCCACCAGGGTGCCCAGCGTCACGACGCGACCGGCGTATAGCGTTGCCGCCATGGCCGAAAAGCCGCACTGCGGCACCATGCCCAGCAACGAGCCAACCACGGGGCCGGCGGCTCCGGCACGCTTGATGGCGCCGTTAACGCGGTCGCCCGCCACATGCTCGAGCGTCTCGAGGACCAGATATGTCACCAACAAGAACGGCACCAGCGAGAGTGTGTCCTTGCCGGCGTCGAGCAGAATATCAATCAGCAAATCCATGACGGATGGAACCTTTCGTGTCTTTCGGCAGCATTGTAAAAGTCCTAGCGGTCAACTAGGGTATTGTAAGTGTCCTAGGCGTGATGCCAATAGTTGCCCATGGTAAACTATCATCTCGCCATAACTCGACAAACCCGAGCCGCGCGACGCGGCCCGTCCAAGGAGCAGCATATGAACGTTTCGCAAGCACTCGAATACGAGCGCCAGCCGTTTATCCCCATGTTTATCTACGGCGACCACGGCGCCATGGAATCCGAGCGTCAGAAAGGCGAAGAGGCCCTCAAGGTGCTCGAGACTGAGTACTTTACCGCCGAGGACGACCCCGGCTTCGACTTTGCCACCGTGCGCGACCTAGCCGACCGCAACCGCGACCTGTGCGACCAGATTGGCGAGGCGCGCCTGCGCAACGTGACGCCCGCGACGCTTTCGCGCGGCCTGTCCGACGCCGACACCTGCGCTGCCATCGGCAAGATGCAAAAGCGCACCGCCGCGTCCGTCATGCGCGAGATCCGCGGCGACCGCGACGCGCTCGGCGTCGCCTACGCCCGCAAGCCCATTCAGGGCACGGTGCTCGGCATCGACATCGAGACCACCGGCCGCGCACCCGAGCGCGGCTATATCATCAACGTGGGCTGGGAGATCATGGAGCTCACCAGCGACGCCGTCCCGCACGACGCCGAGGCACACTACTGCGGTCTGCCCGATATCTACCGCGGCGAGGATGTGCCGTTGTCGAATATCCACCACATCACCTGGGACGACATCGACGGCAAAACGCCGTTCCGCAAGAACAAAGAGCTGCAAAAGCAGCTGCTCAAGCTTATGAAGAAGTACCCGTACATGGCGCACAACGCCGCCTTTGAGGACAGCTGGTTCAAGATCCACCTGGACGGCTACGCCGAGGCACGTCGCGCCGGCAAGATAATCGTCATCGACTCGCGCCAGATCTGCCGCAGCCTGGACGCCGATGTGCGCTCGCTCCCCCGCGAGTCCGCGCCCGCCGCGCTCGAGAACTGGGCACGCCGTCGCGGCACCCTCGCCGCCGACGCCAACGAGCAGCACCTGGGCCTCGACGACACCGACCTCATGCTCCGTACCGTCCAGGCCGAGTTCAACCTCAAGAACCTGTTTGCCAAGTAAAAGCGCCATTCGCGAGCAATACCTGTCGGACCATAGCGCCTGTGTAAAAGCGATACGCCGAGACGCTCCTCTCAAGCGACGCAATGCGGGCCGATATCCAAGTGGATATCGGCCCATTTTTGCACGTCGCTAAGGTATCCACGTTGGCATCGGCGGCCTTATCCGAGCCCATCGATGCCCTTAGCCGCCACTAGGGCCATTCGATAGCAAAATATTTCACAAATATATATTGACATATGAACATGCGCTCATATACTCGGAAATAAGTTATATGAGCGCATGTTCATATGAAAGGATATTGCAATGAGCGTCCGCGTTGATGAAACGAAACCCGACATCGAGGCCACCGAACCCGCGATCCCCACCACCTGCTCGCCCGAGGACCTTCCCGACGAGGAGCTTCTCTACGACCTCGCCGACCTGTTCAAGGTCTTCAGCGACACCACGCGCATCAAGATCCTCTATGCCCTCATGGGCCGCGAGCTCTGCGTGGCAGACATCGCCGAAGCGACCGAAACCTCGCAGTCCGCGGTGTCGCACCAGCTGCGCACGCTCAAGCAGTCGCACCTGGTTAAATTCCGACGCGACGGGCGCAACATCCTCTACTCGCTTGCCGACGACCATGTCTACACCATGCTCAACCAAGGCATGAGCCACATCTGCGAATAGCGACCAACCACGGTACCAGCGCGGCCTGCACCCAAGCCGCAAATACAGGGAAAGGAACCCACCATGAAAAAGCAGTTTAAGCTCGATGAGATCGACTGCGCCAACTGCGCGCGTAAGCTTCAGGACGAGCTGGCCAAGCTCGAGGGCGTCAAGTCCGTTTCGGTCAACTTTATGACCCAGAAGCTAACGCTCGAGGCCGATGAAGCCGAGTTCGACGAGGTCCTCGACCGCGTTGTGGAGTTCACCGCCGACGCCGAGCCGGACTGCGAGATCATTCTCTAGCCCAGGTTTACGCCAACCCGCAAGGCCGCGCTTGCCGCGGCCTTTGCTCGCGAAATTGTATGAGCGAGTGTTCATACATTCAAATGGGAGGATACGAGTCATGGCCACCGCCGACCCCAAGAAGAAAAAGAAGAAGCGCAAGAAAAAAGAGTCACTCGAGCATAAGCGCAACCGCATCCTGGTAGCGCTGGGCATTTTTGCCGTGGTGTACGCCCTCGATGAGCTCGGCACCCTCACTGCCGCATTCGGCACCCCGGGCGACATCTACGCCAGCTTTGTGCTGTTCCTCGTGCCGTTTTTGATTGCCGGCTACGACGTACTGCAAAAGGCATTCAATAACATCCGCCGCGGCAAGGCCTTCGACGAGAGCTTCCTCATGGCCGTCGCGACCATCGGCGCGTTTGCCATGGTGCTCTTCCCCGACACCGATCCGCACATGGCCGAAGGCGCCGCCGTCATGCTGTTCTACCAGGTCGGCGAGCTGTTCCAGGCATACGCTGTGGGCAAGAGCCGTAAATCGATCAGCGCCATGATGGACATCGCACCCGACTACGCCAACGTCGAACAACCCGACGGCACACTCGAACAGGTCTTCCCCGATGACATCGCCGTCGGCACCGTCATCGTGGTCAAGCCCGGCGAGCGCGTGCCCATCGACGGCGTCATCGTCGAAGGCGAAACCCAGCTCGACACCGCCGCCCTTACCGGTGAGTCGGTCCCCCGCCCGGCCAAAACCGGAGACGATATCATCAGCGGCTGCATCAACATGACGGGGCTCATCCACGTGCGCACCACCAAGCCCTTTGGCGAGTCCACCGTCGCGCGCGTCCTGGAGCTCGTAGAAAACGCCAGCGAAAAGAAGGCGCGCACCGAGAACTTCATCACGCGCTTTGCCCGCATCTACACGCCCGCCGTCACCGGCGCTGCCGCGGTACTCGCGCTCGGCGGCGGCTTGGTCACCGGCGCCTGGTCCGACTGGATCCTGCGCGGCCTGACCTTCCTGGTCGTCAGCTGCCCGTGCGCGCTCGTGATCAGCGTGCCGCTGAGCTTCTTTGGCGGCATCGGCGGCGCGTCCAAGCTGGGCGTTCTCATCAAGGGTTCTAACTACCTCGAGACGCTCGCCGACGTGGACACCGTCGTCTTTGACAAGACGGGCACCCTCACCAACGGCACGTTCTCGGTGGTCGCGGTACACCCCGAGGCCGGCTATACCGAGCAGTCGTTGCTCGAAGTCGCAGCCCTTGCTGAGTCGTTCTCCGATCACCCCATCGCGCAGTCCGTACGTGTCGCCTACCAGGGCGAGGTCGACCCCAAGCGCGTAAGCGACTCCACCAACGACGCGGGCCATGGCGTGACGGCAACCATCGACGGCAAGCACGTCGTCGTTGGCAACGCAAAGATGCTCGCCGCGGCCGGAGTCGAAGCGCCCGATTGCGAGGTCGTCGGCACCATCCTCCACGTGCTAGTCGATGGCATCTATGCCGGCCACATTGTAATTGCCGACACCATAAAGGCCGATGCCGAGCAGACGATCCGCGACCTGCACGCCGCCGGCGTCAAGCGCACCGTCATGCTCACGGGCGACCGCGAGGAAGTGGCTGCTGCGGTGGCCAAGCGGCTGGGGCTCGACAAGTTCCACGCGCAGCTGCTGCCGGGCGACAAGGTCGAGCGTGTTGAAGCGCTGCTGGCAGCCGAATCGGGCAAGGGCAAGCTCGCCTTTGTCGGCGACGGTATCAACGACGCGCCCGTGCTTACGCGCGCCGATGTTGGCATTGCCATGGGCGCTATGGGTTCTGACGCTGCGATCGAGGCCGCCGATGTCGTGCTCATGGACGACAAGCCGTCCAACATTTCCCGCGCGATCCGCGTGGCACGCAAGACCATGACGATTGTTTGGCAGAACATCATCTTTGCGCTGGGCATTAAGTTGCTGATTCTGGTGCTCGCGGCGCTGGGCATCGCCAATATGTGGCTCGCCGTCTTTGGCGACGTGGGCGTGGCGATCATCGCCATCCTGAACGCCATGCGCGCGATGGGTGTCAAGAACCTGTAGCGTCCGTAGTCCCTCCGGCCGGGACCGGGCTTGGTTTTGAAAACGTCCTCGCGCATGAGGCCCGTCTTTCCTGCTCCTACGGAGCAACGGAAAGGCGGGCCTCGCGCTGCGGAATGTTTTCAAAACCAAGTCCGGTCCCGGCCTGCGGCGACGTTGCTGGTGGTTCTTGGGCATCGCTTGCTGGCGGGGTTCCTTGCCTGAGTTGGACATAGTTGGCAGGACCTTTCGTCCCGGTCGCTGGTTCGCGCTTTGCGTGAACTCCGCGCTGCTGGGGGTCCAATTAGGCTTCTGTTGTTGGACCCGCTACATCTTCCCGGCCCAACATCGCCCGTAGCTTCTCGAAGCTTTCCTCACTCAGGCAGTGCTCCATGTGGCAACCCTCTTGCGACGCGACATCCGCCGAAACACCGGCCTCCTCGAGCAACCGCACGAAAAAGCAGTGGCGCTCCTACATTTGGCGAGCGACCTCCAGACCACGCTCCGTCAGATGAACGTCGCGCTTGCCCATTTCGACATAGCCGCTGTTCTCCAGCGTCGCCATGGCTTTAGAGACGCTCGCCTTGGTTACGCCCAGGTATTCGGCAACGTCAATCGATCGAACGACGCCCTGGCGCTCCGAGAGCACGTAAATAGATTCGAGATAGTCTTCTCCAGATTCACGTAGGGCCATGGGCCGCCTTTCGCGATGATTGTTAGTTAGCCTTTGGATACTTTCCTTGGCTTACTTTACCGCAAAAGTTGCCCATGTCTTACTACGTTGTTTAAAAAGTTAACCGTGTTTCACAAAACGCGCCAGGCGAACACAACATGGGGACACGCCCCGCAAGGAGTGTCCCCAGCTGCTGGCAGAAAAGGAACGTCCCTAAGTGCCGAATCCTCAGCTATAGCAGCCCAAAGTGCTTGGCGGCGTTGTAGATACCGTCATCGTCCACGGCGGTCGTAACGTAGGTCGCCGCGGCCTTCACCGTGTCCTGTGCGTTGCCCATGGCCACGCTCGTGCCCACGGCGGCAAACATCGACAGGTCGTTCTCGCCGTCGCCAAAGGCAATCGCCTCGCTCGCGTCGATGCCCAGGCGCTCCAGCGTCGCCGCCACGCCCAAGTCCTTGCCGCCGTTAGCGGGAATAATATCGCAGAACAGGTCACACCAGCGCGTAGTGAGCGAATGCGACACCTCATCGGTCACGATATGCTCGTCGGCCGGGTCCACAAAGGCGCAAAACTGGTAGACCGGCGCGTCAAAGGCGTGCTCAAACGGCTCCTCGTGGTAGACGATTCCCGCGTTGCTGCCAGCCGTCACCACGCGCTCGGACAGGCGGTTCACAAACGAGTTCTCGCCCTGCATGCACAGCGAGTCGTAGCGCCCCTGCGCCACCTGGTCCACAATCACCGCAACGTCGTCCGGATCGATCAGGCAGCTGCGATAAACGCCCTTGGCATCAAAACAGTGCTGGCCCGAAAGCGTAATGTACGCATCCCATCCCAAGTCGAACAACCAATCCGGCATCTGGTAGGTCGGGCGGCCCGTGGCGATCACGCACGCAATCCCCTGCTCGCGAAAGCTGTCGAGCACCTGCTGCGCCGACGCCGGAATCCGGTGGGTCTTAAAGCTCAGCAGCGTACCGTCGATATCGAAAAACGCGGCTTTGATCATCCTCGCCTACTCCTCGCCCTCGAGCTTTTCGCTCACCTCGAGCCACGCCATCTCCAACTCGTCCATGGCGGCATGGGCCTCGTCGATCTTTGCCTGCTGCTCGCCGAGCGCCGTGTAGTTGGTGGGATCGACCTGGGCCATGGCGGCCTCGGCCTCCTCCACGCGGGCGCGCTGCGTTTCCATCTTGCGCTCGAGCGAGCTCACCTCGCGGCGGAGCTTCTGGCGCTCGGCATTGGAAAGGCCATTGGGCTGACCGCTCGACTTGGGCTTTTCGGCCGCAGCCGCCGCGGCACCGGTGTCAAACGTGCCGGTCTTGGCGCTCGGTGCGCCCACGGGCTCGCCCTCGGCGGTGGCGTTGCACAGGCGCAGGTACTGGTCGACGCCGCCGGGCATATGCGTCAGGTGGCCGTCGAGCAGCGCCCACTGCTGGTCGGTCACGCGCTCCATAAGGAAGCGGTCGTGCGTCACCAGGATCAGCGTGCCGGGCCAGCCGTCGAGCAGGTCCTCGACAATCGCGAGCATGTCGGTATCCAGGTCGTTACCGGGCTCGTCCAGGATAAGCACGTTGGGCTCGTCCAGAATCGTCAGCAACAGCGACAGGCGACGGCGCTGGCCGCCCGAAAGATCGCCGATGCGGCTCCAGAGCTGCTGTGTCGTAAAGCCCAGGCGCTCGCAGAGCTTCTCGGGCGAAGTCTCCTTGCCGTCGATGACGTAATACTTCTTATAGTTGCCGAGCACCTCGCGGATCGTGTCGCCCATGTAGGGTTCGAGCTCCTCGAGCTGCTGCGACAGCACGCCAAAGCGTACTGTCTGGCCAATCTTCACACGGCCGCGCGTGGGTTCAATCTTGCCCTGGATCACGTCGAGCAGCGTCGACTTGCCAGCGCCGTTCTCGCCCAAAAGACCATAGCGGTCGCCCGCGCCGATGAGCCAGGTCACGTCGGAGAGCACCTGCTTGGGCGCGCCATCGGTATCCGTATAGCCGGCGTCCACGTCGACCACGTCGATAACCTGCTTGCCCAGGCGGCTCATCGCCAGGCGCTTGAGCTCCAGCTCGTCGCGCACGGGCGGCACGTCGGCGATGAGCTCGCGGGCGGCATCCACGCGAAACTTGGGCTTGGTGGAGCGCGCCTGGGCACCGCGGCTCAGCCACGCGAGCTCCTTGCGCGCCATGTTGCGACGGCGCTCCTCGGTGACGGCGGCCATACGGTCGCGCTCTACGCGCTGTAGGATGTATGCCGAATAGCCGCCCTCGAAGGGATCGACCTGGCCGTCGTGGACTTCCCACATGCTGGTGCAGACCTCGTCCAAGAACCAGCGGTCGTGCGTGACCACGAGCATGGCGCCCTGACCGCGCTGCCAGCGGGCCTTTAGGTGACGCGCGAGCCAGTTGATGGTGCGCATGTCCAGGTGGTTGGTAGGCTCGTCGAGCATAAGCACGTCGTAATCGCCGATTAGCAGGCGCGCGAGGTCCACGCGACGGCGCTGGCCGCCCGAAAGCTCGCCCACCGTGCCCTCCCAGGGCACATCGCTAATAAGGCCAGCGAGAATCTGACGTGTACGCGGACTCGACGCCCACTCGTACTCGGGCGTGTCGCCGACGACGGCATGGTGCACGGTGTCGGTATCGACCAGGTTGTCCTTTTGGCCGAGCAATCCGATCGTCGTGCCGCGGCGGTGCGTCACACGGCCGTCGTCGGGCTCCAGCGTGCCGGCGAGAACGCTCAGCAGCGTCGACTTGCCGTCGCCGTTTTTACCGACGATACCAATGCGATCGCCCTCGCCCACGCCGAGCGTCACGCTATCGAAAATATGCTTGGTGGGAAACTCTAGGCTGACGGAATCGCATCCCAAAAGAATCGCCATATGCCCTGCTCCTTCGTAGAAATACAACGTTGTCCATGATAGCAGCGAGCCCCACCCCAAACCACCACGAAGGTGCCTGTCCCCTTTGTGGTGGTCGTTTCGGTCGCAGAGCAAAAAGGCGGGCCATCTCGCAAAAGAGATGACCCGCCTCTCCAATCAGTCCCGCGGCAACCGTGGCCGCCGCGGGCCTCAAGCATGTCCCGGACTAGGAGAACATGCCGGTGAGGTAATCATTCAGCCGCTTATCCTTGGGCCGTTGGAAAATCTCGTCGGTCTCGTCGTACTCGACCATATCGCCCATGTAGAAGAACGCCGTGCGGCTGGACACGCGCGATGCCTGCTCCATGTTGTGCGTCACGATGACGATGGCGCGGTCGGCAACGATCGACGACATGAGGTCCTCGATCGCCAGCGTCGAGATGGGGTCGAGCGCCGAACAGGGCTCGTCGAACAGAATCACGTCGGGGTTGAGCGCCAGCGTACGCGCGATGCACAAGCGCTGCTGCTGGCCGCCCGAAAGCGCGTAGGCGCTCTTGTCGAGCTTGTCCTTGACCTCGTCCCACAGCGCCGCACCGCGCAGACTTTCCTCAACCATACAATCGAGCTCATCGTGGTCGGTGATGCCGTGGCGCTTGGGCGCAAACGTGATGTTGTCGCGAATGGACTTGCGGAAAGGATTGGGCTGCTGAAACACCATGCCAATGGAGCGGCGCAGCTCGTAGGTGTTCTCGGTCTTGGTGTTCACGTTGCGCCCGCGGTAGCTGATCTCGCCCTCCACGCGGCAGCCGCGAATCTCGCGATTCATGAGGTTGAGGCTACGTAAGAAGGTCGACTTACCGCAGCCCGAAGGCCCAATGAGCGCCGTGATCTCGCCCTTGTGAAAGTCGAGCGACGTATCGTGCAGCGCATGGTGGTCGCCATAGTACACGTTGACGTCCTTGGTAGAGAGCACGACCTCGTCGCTCACGGCCTTGCCGCTCACGCGAACGCGCTTCTCGCTCTCCCCCACGCTCGACAGGAAGTCCTGGGTCTCGGACGATGCCGCTTCGGTTGCGGTCGTTGCTTTCATCTCGCTCATTCGGCCGTCATCTTCCTTGCCAGTTGCTTGCCCACGATACGGGCAACTACGTTAAACAGCAGCACGCAGATCATCAGCAGTGCGGCGGTACCCCAGACGATCTGCTGGGCCTCGGGGCTGCCCTCGCCGTAAATCTTGTAGATGTGCACGGCGAGCGACTCACCGGGGCGGAACACGTTCCAGGCGCAGGTGGGGCTCGACAGGTTAAAGCTCAAGAAGTTCAGACGCACCGGCGAGCTCATGCCCGAGGTAAAGAGCAGTGCCGCCGCCTCGCCAAACACGCGGCCGGCCGAAAGCACGATGCCCGTCACGATGGCAGGCATGGCCTCGGGAATCAGGATGTGCAGCGTGGCCTCCCAGCGAGTAAGGCCCATGGCCAGGCACGCATCGCGCTGGGCCTGTGGCACGTCCTCGAGCGCCTGCTGGATCACGCGCACCAGGATGGGGATGTTGAACATGGTGAGCGCGACGGCGCCGGAGATGATGGAGTGCTTCCAGCCCAGCTGCACCGAGAACACCAGGAAGCCGAACATGCCGACGACGATGGAGGGCAGCGAGGACAGCGTCTCGATAGCGGTGGAGGCGATGTCGCGGATGGGCCCGTCCGGCGCGTACTCAACCAGGAAGACCGCGCCGCCCAGGCTGATGGGCACCGAAATAATCAGGGTGATCAGCAGCAGATAGAATGAGTCGAACAGCTGGTAGAGTACGCCGCCCTGGGTACCGTTGGCGCGCGCGGGCTGCGTGAGAAAGCCCGACTGGAACAGCGTCGAGATGCCCTCGAACAGGATATAGGCCACCATGGAGATGACGACGAGCATGACGATGACGGCGATTGCCGTCAGCGCGCCCGTGGCGATGCGGTCCTGTTTTTGGACGCGCCCGAGTCTCGCCTCGTCGATATGGATGCGCGTGCTAGCCACGAGCCTTCGCCCCCTTGCGGCCGATAAGGTGGATGATCAGGATGAAGATGAGGCTCATGCCCATCAGCAGCAGACCGAGCGCCCACAGAACATCGTCCTGGGCCGAACCCTCGGCATAGACCGCCATAGACGTGGTGAGCGTGGTGGTGATGGTCGAGGCCGGCGACAGCAGCGACGTCGGCATGGCCTCGATGCCGCCGATGACCATACGCACGGCGAGCGTCTCGCCAAAGGCACGCGTCATGCCAAGGATGACCGCGGTCATGAGCGACGGCATGGCGGACTTGAGCACCACGTGCCAGATGGTCTGCCAGCGGGTGTAGCCCAGAGCGAGCGAGCCCTGACGGTAGCTATCGGGCACGGCGCGCAGACCATCGACCGAAAGGGTGGTCATGGTCGGCAGGATCATGACGGCCAGCACGATGGCGCCGGGCAGGATGCCCAGGCCCGTACTCACATGGAAAACGCTCTTCATAAGGCCGACGACCACGTGAAAGCCAATCAGGCCAAAGACGACCGAGGGAATGCCGGTCAAAAGCTCAATAAGCGGCTGAAAGATCTTGGAACCAAACTTAGGTCGAATCTCGACCGCAAAGATGGCAGAGCCGATGGCGATGGGCAGCGCGATGAGCGTGGAGAGCACCATGACCGCAAACGAGGTGACGATCAGAGGCAGGGCGCCGGTGTAGGGCAGGCCGTTTTTAGCCGTGTTGGCCAGGTCCCACTTGGTGCCGGTAAAGAACTCGACGACCGAAACGCCGTCCTTGAGAAAAGCCAAGAGGCCCTTTTGGGCGACCATAAAGATGAGCGCGGCAACAACAAGCGTCACGAGCGCTACGCACGCGCCCGTGACGCCCAGGCCCACGTTCTCAAGGTCGCGCTTTGGCAGCTGTTTTGCCATTGCAAACCTTTCCGGGGCGGTTACTTATTTAGCGGAGACCTTGCCGCTGGCGTCCTTGACGACCTTCATGGCAGAGACGGGGATAAAGCCCTGCTCCTCGACGAGCTTGCCCTGGACATCGTCGGAAAGCATGAACTCCAGGAATGCCTTGGTGGCGTCGTCGGCGTCCTTTGCGCAGTACATGTGCTCGGTCGCCCAGATCTTGAAGGCGTCGTCGGTGACGTTTGCGCTCTTGGGCTCCACGCCCTCGACCTTGACGGCGTTGAACTTGGAGTCGTCGAAGTGCGAGAAGTCGAGGTAGGAGATGGCGTTGTCGGTGCTGGCCATCTGAGTCTGGACATCGCCGGACTTGTCAAGCTCGGCGTCGCCCTTAAAGTCGACGGCCTCGTCACCAAAGACGGCGGCCTCGAAGGTGGCGCGGGTACCGGAGCCGGCCTTGCGGTTGAGGACGACGATGGTGGCGTCGTCACCGCCGACCTCGTTCCAGTTGGTAATCTGGCCGGAGAAGATGCCCTTGAGCTGCTCGAGGGACAGGTCGTCGACCTTCACGTTCTTGGAGACGACGGGGCCCATGCCCACGACGGCGACCTCATGGTCGACGAGGTTCTTGACCTGGTCGGCCTCGAGTTTGGTCTCGGCGAAGACGTCGGAGTTACCGATGGTGACGGTGCCGGCGGCGACAGCGGTCAGGCCCTTGCCCGAACCGTTGCCCGAGCCGGAGACGGAGACGTCCGGGTTGGCGTCCATGAACTTCTCGGCAGCGGCCTCGACGAGAGCCTGGAACGAGGAGGCGCCGTCGTAGGTCACCTCGCCGGCGACGGACTCGGCAGCGGCAGCGGCGCTGCCCTTGTCGGCAGCGTTGGAAGCGCCTGCGCCGCCGCAGCCAACGAGGCCGAAGCCCACAAAGCTGGCAAGACCACCAGCGAGGCCGAGGAACTGACGACGAGAATAAGCCTGATCGAGCATGATCTTCCTTTCATACATGCGACTCGCGGGCACCCCGCCCGCTTTGCTGTTTGGAAAGATACGGCCCCGACCGGGCAGCGCTCGCGCCAACTGCGGTTTCTTACGGGCATCTGATAGACCCTTACCGCAAGCGCGGCTCGGCTTTACAAACGAATAACAAATTCACCACCAAGCATGACCCGCCTTTTACACCAATAAAAACAAAGTTGCGGTGAAATAATTCCTGTTTGGCCATCAAATGGCCCATTCTAGGAACTATTCCACCGCAACTTAGATTGGAAAACCGCGAAACCTTAAAGCTCTAATTCATTCAAACGGAGGATTGCCGCGATATAGATCTTGAGCGCTTGCTTGAGCTGTTCCTCGTTGGCGCACTCGTTGGGGCCATGCATCTGGCCGCCCCATGCGGGCAGCTCCAGGCCGGTCTCCTCGGGGCCAAACGAGACGGCGCGGGCAAAGTTGCGCGCGTACGTGCCGCCGCCCATGGCAAAGGGCTCGGCATGCTTGCCCGTAAACTCGTTATAGGTATCGATAAGCGCCTTCACGGCCGGATCGTCGGCAGACACCGAGAACGGCACCTTTGCACGACCCACACGGTACGTCACGCCAAAGCGCCCCACGAGCGGTTCGAGTTGCTCGCAGATGGTATCGGCACTGGTGCTATCGGGGAAGCGCACGTCGATGACCTGCTCAATATGGCCATCCACCACACGGATGACACCGGGGTTACAGGTGAGCGGGCCAAACGCGGGGCTCGTCGCGTCGATACCCAGGCCGCGGCCATAGGCGTCCGCATGGACAAATGCCAGAAACTTGACAAACTCGTGCTCGGCAGGCGTCAACAGGCGCTCGTCACGGGCACCAAACGCGTCCTCGGCCTGGCGCAGATACGCCACGATGAGGCCGACGGCATTGATCGTTCCCTCGGGCATCGAGGCATGACCGCCAATGCCGTGGGCAAAAATCTGCGTATGGCCGTTATCGAGCGCCGTAATCTCCAGGCGGTCGGCGTTCTCGACCGGTGCCGGCAGCTCATCGGCAGCAATCGCGAGCTCGCAGATAGACTGCGACGGAATGGCGTTGCTCGCCTCGGCGCCGCTCCACGATACGATGCGCCCGCCTTCAATCTTGGGGCTCACAAATGTCGCCCCAAACTGGCCCTTCTCGGCATTGCAAACCGGGAACTCGGCATCGGGCGTAAACAGAAAGTCGGGGTTCGCGTGGTTCTCCAGATAATGATGAACGTCGGACATGCCCACTTCCTCATCGCAGCCCAGCAGCGCGCGGAAGGTATAGCGCGGCGCAATGCCGTTCCTGAGCAGATAAGCACCAGCGTAGAGCGACAGCACCGCCGGGCCCTTGTCGTCAATCACGCCACGGCCGAGCAGCCAGCCCTCGCGACGCTCCATCGCAAACGGGTCGGTGTTCCAACCGGGGCCGGCGGGCACCACGTCCACATGGCAGATAGTCGCAAGCTGCTTATCGCCGCGGCCCGGGATATCGGCAATGCCCACATAGCCCTCGTCATCGCTCGTCTGGTAGCCGAGCTTTTGCGCAATACCGAGCGCGCAATCGAGCGCATCACGGACCGGGCGGCCAAACGGCGCACCGGGCTCTGCATCGGCAGCAACGGCCACAGACGGATAGCTCACCAGCTGCTCGATATCGGCGACGACATCTTCCCAGACCTCGTCGACATACTCGGCAACGCTCTGCTCCACCTGATTCATGGACGACCTCCTTACCAATAAGCAGCGGGCACGCCCGCCCCTCACATCACGTCATTAGATAGCGAAAAGTTTAGCAAGCTCGGCCACCGAGTGCACCACCGCATCGGCGCCCGCAGCCTCGTGCTCTCCCGGCGCCGCCGCGCCCGAATAGATGCCAATGCACGGCACGCCCATCGCGTGCGCGCCCTCCACATCGTTAAAGCGATCGCCGATCATCACGGCATCGTCGGCCGTCGCGCCGAGCGCCGCCAGGGCATCGCGGACCGAATCGGCCTTGGTCTCGCGACCCTGCGGCGGATTCATGCCAACCACCGCCTCAAACTGAGAAAGCCCGAGCTCACGCACCATGTCGATGCACTTGGCCTCCATGCGCGACGTCGCCACGGCCATACGCTTGCCTTGGGCGACCAACCCATCCAGCAGCTCGGGGATCCCATCGAACACAGGGTACTCCTCCGGTCCCAGCTCATCAAAAAAGGCGCGGTACTCGTCGGCCACCACCAGCGACTCCTCGCGGGAAAAGCCGTAAAAGTCGTGAAAGCTCTTCCACAGGGGCGGCCCGATCATGCGGCGCAGATCACCCATCTGCGCCTCCGAAAACCCGCGCGCAGCCAGCGTCTTGCGCGTCGAGGTCATCACCGCCCGACCCGTATCTGCCACCGTGCCGTCAAAATCGAACAGCACGACCGGCCGCCTGCATATCTCCAGCGCCTCCATCGGTATCCCTCTTCCCCAGTTGACGATTTCCACACCGACATTTCAAACTGTTGACTATTCAACAATTGAAGCTAGTAATGTGGAACGACTCTACTATACTTGTCGCACTTTGCTCTCAGAAGGCGGCGCACAAGCGCCCCAACGAAAGGTGCAATTATGTCTTTTGCCATCATAACCGACTCCACGTCGGACATCTCCCCCTCCCGCGCCCAAGAGCTCGGCATTTACGTGATTCCGCTGCATGTGATTATCGAAGGCGAGGACCTGCTCGACCAGGTGCAGATTACCGCCCAGGAGTACGTCGCCCGCATGGCCGGCTCCGAGCAGCTGCCGCACACCTCGCAGCCGAGCGCCGGCGAGTTCAAGGCACTCTTTGACCGCGTGCTCGCCGACGGCCACGACAGCGCCATCTTTATCTCGCTGTGCAGCGAGTGGTCTGCCTGCTACGCCAACGCGTGCCAGGTTGCCGATACCCACGAGCTCGACGTGCGCTGCATCGACTCGCGCACCGGCTCGGCTGCCGAGGGCCTGCTGGTGGAGTACGCGCTGGCCATGCGCGAGGACGGCCGCAGCCTGGACGAGACCGAGGCGCAGATCCGAGCGACGCTGCCCGACGCCCACCTGCTGCTGATTCCCCGCACGCTCGAGAACCTCGTTAAGAACGGCCGCGCGCCCAAACTCGCCGGCCAGCTCACACAGATGCTCAACATTCGCCTGGCCGTTTCGCCGGAGTGGAAATCGGGCGAGATCAAGGCCACCAAAAAGGGCCGCGGCGCCAAGCGCATCGTCGCCAACACCATGGCTGACTGCCTCGAGTTTTTGGCCGAGCACCCGGGCTCCAGCGTGCGTGTGCTCACGACCGGCGCCGCCGAGGAGCAGGGGCTCGTCAACCAAGCGCTCGCGGGCCAAGACTACGTAGACGCCGGCACCGGCCCCATCGGCTGCACCATTGCCACCCACGTAGGCGTCGACGCCATCGCCATCAGCCACTGCCCCCGCTACCGGCCCATCCACTAGGGGCACCTTTACCACTTGCGGTGGAATAGGGACTGTTTTTGGCTCATCAGCCGCAAATCAATCCCTATTCCACCGCAACTTAGAAGCAGTTCATTTGGGACGGGGCTAAAAAGAGTGGTATGCAACGTTACGCACCGGTCTTTTTAGCCCCGTCCCATTTTGCCTACCCTACATCAGCCCGCTCAGGGCGATGTCGACGGCCTCGTTGAGGTCGTCGGTGATGTGGACGAGGTCTGGATCGAGCGGGCTGATCATGCCGGCATCCATCACCGGGCCGTTGAGCCAGTCGAACAGGCCCTGCCAGTACTCGGTGCCCACCAGCACGAGCGGCATGCGCTTGACCTTGTGCGTCTGCACCAGCGTGAGCACCTCGAACATCTCGTCGAGCGTGCCAAAACCGCCGGGAAATACGATGGCCCCCGAGCTGTATTTGACGAACATGGTCTTGCGCACAAAGAAGTAACGGAAGTCCATGCCGAGGTTCACGTATTTGTTGAGCCCGTGCTCGTGCGGAAGCTCGATACCCAGGCCGACCGACTTGCCGTTGGCACTCGCCGCTCCCCTGTTGGCTGCCTCCATAACGCCGGGACCGCCGCCGGTGATAACCGCCACACCACGTTGGGCAATCTTGCGACCGACGGTGCGCGCCGCCTTGTAGAGCGGATCGGTCTTGGGCGTGCGGGCACTGCCGAAGATGGTCACCGCGGGCCCGAGCTCGGCAAGCGCGCCAAAGCCATCGACAAATTCTGCCTGAATACGCAGCACGCGCCAGGGGTCGGCGTGCAGCCAGTCGGTTGAATCCTCGGGCGCCAGCAGGTTGGCGTAGGTGTTGTCCTTAGGAATCATGGGGCCGCGCATGACCACGGGACCGCGGCGGTACGTCTCGTCGTAGGCCGGCTCGCCCTCGACGTTCTCATTCTTAATCATGGGTACTCCTATCGAAAATAGAAACGGGCGGGGTCGACGCCATGCGTCAAACACCCGCCCGAGCATCAACTATTCGGTATGGTACCCACGATGCATCAAGTGCTTGCAAGCTATCGGTCAGCGGTCGCGCAGACGGTGTTAGCAAACGTGATGACCGATCGCCGCCTGGCCTTTACCGTTGCTCGCGCCCCGCAAGCGCGCCCGCCGCAGCTCTTAGTAATCCACCGCCGCAGGGCTGTTCATCCAGTCGCTCACGAACGCGCCGTAACGGCCCTCGATAATGGCCTGGCGGGCACGCCGCATAAGGTTGAGCAGGTAATAGATGTTGTGCATCGAAAGCAGAATGCCGCCGAGCATCTCCTTCTGCGTGACCATGTGGCGAATGAGCGCGCGGCTGTAGCCGCCCGTGCACACCGGGCAGGTGCAGGTGGGATCGATGGGACCGTCGTCGTGCGCAAAGCGCGCGTTGCGGAAGTTGAGGCGACCCTCGCTCGAAAACGCCGTACCCATGCGGCCGGTGCGCGTCGGCAGCACGCAGTCGAACATGTCGATGCCCACACCCACACCACGCACGAGGGTGGTGGGGTTGCCGACGCCCATCAGATAGCGCGGCTTGTGCTTGGGCATGTACTCGCTCGCGAGCGGTGCCAGCGTCTCGAACATGGTCTCGTGGTCCTCGCCCACCGAATAGCCGCCGATGCCGTAACCCGGGAAGTCGCCGCACTCCTCCAGATGGCGCAGCGAGCGCAGGCGCAGGTCCAGATGCATGCCGCCCTGAACGATACCAAAGAGCGCCTGGTCATCGCGGGTATGCGCCTTATAGCAGCGCTCGGCCCACATACTCGACAGCTCAACGGCGCGCTCAACGTAGGCGCGCGTGGCGGGATAGCCCGGGCACTGGTCGAGCTGCATGCAGATGTCGGAGCCGAGCTTCATGGCGATTTCCATGTTGTCCTCGGGCGTCCAGAACACGTGGCGGCCGTCGTAGTCGTTGACGATGAAGCGCACGCCCTCGTCGGTGAGCTTGACGGCATCGTTGTGGCTGAACACCTGGAAGCCGCCCGAGTCGGTAAGAATGGGACCGTGCCAGTTCATAAACTTGTGCAGGCCGCCTAGCTCGGCGATGGTGTCCTCGCCGGGACGCATGGACAGGTGATAGGTATTGGCAAGCACGATCTGGGCACCGAGCTGCTTGACGGTCTCGGTAGGAATACCCTTGACGTTTGCCTTGGTGCCCACGGGCATAAAGATTGGCGTCTCGATGTCACCGTGCGGGGTGTGCAGCACGCCGGCACGCGCGTGCGTCGTCGGATCCTCGGCGATCAGGTCGAATTTAAAAAGGCTCTGGTCCATAAACTGGAACTCCTTGGTTGCGGTTCATACGCAAACCATTATACGGGCAACCCGCAAGGAGCACCGACTCGACAGAAACTGGTGCAAAGGAAACCTGCCCCCTGCACCAATGCACCAGGATAAAAATGATCCGTTTTCCTCCGTCCCCAACGGATCATTTCCGACAGCCACAGCAACGCCGATGCTATGGCACCGACAGACACTATGACCCAATCCAGGGGCACGGAAACGACAGGAGCCCCCGCTCGT
>UQNG01000024.1:0-29607 GCA_900542335.1 uncultured Collinsella sp. | reverse complement strand
GAGCGCAAAATGGATTCTAAAAAACACCTTGCCAAATAGGAGCGTCAGGACGCAAAGGGCTCCGCCGCGCGAAGCGCGCAGCGGAGCCCCTTGCATGTCCGAGGACGTTTTGGAAAGTAACCCAAAGCGGCCCGGCGATCCTGCGGGAGTTGAGTCCCTTTAGAACTTGTCGTGGAAGGTACGCGCAATGACCTCGTCCTGCTGCTCCTTGGTGAGCGTGTGGAAGTTCACGGCATAGCCGGAAACGCGGATGGTCAGCTGCGGGTACTTCTCGGGGTGAGCCTGAGCGTCGAGCAGCGTCTCACGGTTGAAGACGTTGACGTTCAGGTGGTGGCCACCCTTCTCGGCGTAAGCGTCGAGCATGTGGACCAGGTTATCGGCCTGAGTCTCGGAAACTTCAGAAACCTTCATAATGTGTCTCCTTCGATTAATAGGCGCCGGCCGAAACCGGCGCGCTAATCAGTAATCGTTATTGTTAGTATAGCACTAACAATAGTTACTCGCCCAGCTGATCAAGGTCGATATCGCCAAAGAACACCTGGTCCTCCTTGCCGAGCGCACTCGGGATGATGGAGAAGGTGTTGGAGATGCCGTCCTGAGCATCGCGGAACGGGAGCTTGGAAACCGAAGACAGCGAAGCGATGGCGCCGTGGCTATCGCGCTTGTGCATGGGGTTAGCACCCGGGGCGAACGGCTGGCCAGCCTTGCGGCCGTCGGGCGTGGAGCCGGTCTTCTTACCGTACACGACGTTGGAGGTAATGGTCAGAACCGAGGTCGTGGGCACGGAGTTGCGGTAGGTGTCGTTCATGCGGATGTACTCCATGAACTGGTGCACAACGTCGTGAGCGATCTGGTCGACGCGGTCGTCGTCGTTACCGTACTTGGGGAACTCGCCCTCGGTCTCGAAGTCGACGATGATGCCGTTCTCGTCACGGACGGGGTGGACCTTGGCGTACTTGATGGCGGACAGGGAGTCAGCCACGACGGAAAGGCCGGCGATGCCCGTAGCGAACCAGCGGTGCACGTGCTTGTCGTGCAGAGCCATCTGAATGCGCTCGTAGCAGTACTTGTCGTGCATGTAGTGAATGATGTTCAGCGAGTTGACGTACACGCCAGCAAGCCACTTCATCATGTCGTTGTACTTGGCCACAACGTCGTCGTAATCGAGCGTATCGCCCTCGACGGCGCGATACTTGGGGCCGACCTGCTTCTTGGAGACCTCGTCAACACCGCCGTTGAGTGCATACAGCAGGCACTTGGCCAGGTTGGCGCGGGCACCGAAGAACTGCATCTCCTTGCCGATGCGCATGGAGGACACGCAGCAGGCAATGCCGTAGTCGTCGCCGTGATAGACGCGCATGAGGTCGTCGTTCTCGTACTGGATCGAGGAGCTGGCGACGGAAGTCTTGGCGCAGAACTTCTTGAAGTTCTCGGGCAGACGGGTCGACCACAGAATGGTCATGTTGGGCTCGGGGCTGGTGCCCATGTTCTCGAGCGTGTGCAGGTAACGGTAGCTCATCTTGGTAACGAGCGTACGGCCGTCAACACCCATGCCGCCGATGGACTCGGTGACCCACTGCGGGTCGCCGGTGAACAGCGCCTGGTACTCGGGGGTACGGGCAAACTTGACCATGCGGAGCTTCATGATGAAGTGATCCACGAACTCCTGGATCTGTTCCTCGGTGAAGGTGCCGTTGGCAAGGTCGCGCTCAGCGTAGATGTCGATGAACGTGGAGGTACGGCCGATGGACATGGCAGCGCCGTTCTGCTCCTTGACGGCAGCAAGGTAGGCGAAGTACATCCACTGGATGGCCTCCTGCGTATTGGTAGCAGGGTTGGAAATGTCGAAACCATAGGTCTCGGCCATCATCTTGAGCTCGCCGAGGGCACGGATCTGCTCCTGCAGCTCCTCGCGGTCGCGGATGTTGTCGGCAGTCATGACCGTCGGGGTGGAAGCCTTCTGGGCCTCCTTGTCCTTGATCAGGTAGTCAACACCGTACAGGGCAACACGACGGTAGTCGCCGATGATGCGGCCGCGGCCATAGCCATCGGGCAGACCGGTGATGATGTGAGCCGAGCGGCAAGCACGCATCTCGGGGGTGTAGACATCGAAGACGCCGGCGTTGTGGGTCTTGCGCTCGAAGGTGTAGCGCTCGACAACGTTCTCGTCGACCTTGTAGCCGTGCTGGCTGGCAGCCTGGCAAGCGATGCGGATACCACCGTTGACGTGCAGAGCGCGCTTGAGCGGCTTGTCGGTCTGGAGACCGACGATGGTCTCCTTCTCGCGGTGGGCGTTATCGATGTAGCCAGCGGGGTGGCTCACGATACCCGTGACGGTCTTGGTGTCCATATCGAGGACACCACCCTGCTCGCGCTCCTTAAGCAGCAGGTCGAGAACCTCGCCCCACAGCTCCTTGGTACGCTCGGTCGGGCCGACGAGGAACGACTCGTCGCCCTCGTAGGGGGTGTAATTCTTCTGGATGAAGTCCCGGACGTCAACCTCTCCCGTCCAGATGCCTTCCTTGAAGCCTTCCCATGCCTCCTGCATTGTGTAACCACGCTCCTAGTTACGTGTAATGCGGCGCTCTCTCACACCGCTGCTTATTGAATTCTTGAATTTTCGGCTTGCACTACCGGCTTCATTCGCCTTCCGTCGCGCGTTAGCACAAGGAAAACGTTTGTCCACCTTGGAACTGCAACCCAAAACCCAAGATTTCACCCGTTTGAGAAGGATAGCATAGCCACCCCCTTCATCAGGGCTGTTATATGTTTCTTTTTTTATACCATTAGGGCGTTTTTAACAAATCCGCAGGAAATGCGAGCGCGAACAACTACCGTTCACCGATTTGTTTGATTTTTTCCTTGCCTTTGTACGACGTTCACTCTAGCTGTTATGCCAGCTTTATCAAGGTAAAGTACCTCTGAGTAGGTTTTGAGACATGCCCAGAGATCTACCCCTAGCCTTGCTGATACCGACGGTGTACGGAGGTCGCCTAAAGGTAGTTTTCTAGGCATGACCCCAAAATTACCGTATAGGGTGTGCGTGCAAGGGTATCATCTTTCACCGGAAATAGTTTCTAGTGTTAGGGGTTTTCGGTGGAAGATACCGATTTCCGTGAGCTTGGGCGTCAGCTCCTTACCGAGTTCGGCAGCATGCATCAGCGCATTTCGCGCTTTGCGGACAAAGCCCTCGGCGGCGAGATGGCCGTCATGCGCGCCCTCATACTCGCCGGCGGTTCGCTCACGCCGAGCGAACTCGCTGATCGCGCCTGGGTCTCGAGTGCCCGCATCGCCAATATCCTACGCGCTCTCGAAGCCAAGGGCTGGGTCGAGCGCGAGCACTCAAAGACCGACCGTCGTCGCGTACACGTCACGGTGACCGACAAAGGATTCCAGGATCTCGAAATCAAGCGTCGGGAATTCGAGGACCGCACCGCAGCCTTCCTCGAGCAGTTCGGCGAAGCAGATACCCAAGAGATGGTGCGCCTTCTAAGACGTGCCAACGAAATTATCGATCGCAATCAAGAAAGGAGAGATGCCGAGTGAGGATTCTCAAGCTCTTTAAAAAGCATGTCCTGGCACTGTTCGCAGCTATCGTGCTTATCGTAATCAGCTGCAACGCCGATCTGGCGCTGCCTACCTATATGAGCGACATCGTCGACGTGGGTGTGCAGCAAGGCGGCATCGCCTCGCCCGTGCCCGACACCATTCGTGCCGAATCGCTCGACGACCTTGAACTCTTTATGAGCACCAAGGACGCCAAAGCTGTGGAGGCCGTGTTTAGCAAGGCTGACAAAAATGGCATTCGAACGTATAAGGGTACCGAGGAAGAGCGTGCCGATGGAGGCAAGATTGCCGACATTATGAGCCTGCCCGAGACTGTCGTCCTTTCGCTCGACCAGGGCATTGACGCCAACTCCATGGGCGACATGATGGGCTCGTCCAGCGAGAAAGACAACAACGCTGCCCAGGCCATGCCCACCCCCGAGCAGATGGCTGCCATGACGCCCGAGCAACTCGCCGAGATGCAGCAGAAGGCCGCAGCCGCGCAGAGCATGCAAAAGCAGATCGACGCCGACGGCGGCAAGATCACCATGAAGAGCCTGCGCCTGGGCGTTGAAGGCGGCCTAATCGACCAGGGCAAGCTCGTCGAGGGCGCCAACGATATGGCAGACAAAATGGGCTCCATGTCGGGCTCCATCGTGACCCAGCGCGCCGTGACCTACGTACAAGAAGAGTACAAAGCGCAGGGCATCGACCCCGCCGACGTGCAGAACGCTTACCTGAGCCGCATGGCGACCACGATGTTTGGCCTGTGCCTGGTGTCGCTCGTCGCCACCATCCTGACCGGTGCCGTGGCTTCGCGCACAGCTTGCTCCATCGCCCGCGACCTGCGCCGCGAGACCTTCGACAAGGTTATGCACTTCTCGCCGGCCGAGGTGGGCAAGTTTAGCCAGGCCTCGCTCATCACCCGCTGCACCAACGACATTCAGCAGATCCAGATGGCCGCAACCCTGTTTATCCGCATGTGCCTGATGGCCCCCGTCATGGGCATCGTCGCTGTCATGCGTGTCCTGGCTAACCACACCGGCCTGGAGTGGACCATCGCCGTGGCCATCATCGCGGTTTCGGCCGTTGTCGGCGTGCTCATGGGCCTCACCATGCCCAAGTTCAAAAAGATGCAGAGCTTTGTGGACCGCGTGAACCTTACCGCCCGCGAGCTGCTCGACGGCCTTATGCCTATCCGCTCGTTCAACCGCGAGGAGCATGAGCTCGAGCGTTTTAACAAGGCTTCGCTCGACCTGATGACCACGCAGCTCTACACCAACCGCGCCATGAGCTTTATGATGCCGCTCATGATGCTCGTCATGAACTGCATCACCGTGCTTATCGTCTGGTTTGGCGCGCAGGGCGTGTCCAACGGCGTGATGCAGGTCGGCAACATGATGGCGTTCATCTCCTACACCATGCAAATCGTCATGGCGTTTATGATCCTCACCATGGTTTCGGTCATCCTGCCCCGCGCCGAGGTCGCAGCCGAGCGCGTGGAAGAGGTCATCACCTGCCCCACGAGCATCAACGACCCTGCCTCGCCCAAACTGCCTGCTGCCAGCGCGCCGCGCGGTGAGCTCACCTTCCGCGACGTGAGCTTCCAGTATCCCGATGCCCGTGCCGACGTCATCAGCGGCGTGAACTTCACCACGCATGCCGGTCAGATGCTCGGCATCATTGGCTCCACAGGCTCGGGCAAGTCCACGCTCGTGCAGTTGATTCCGCGCCTGTACGACGTCACGGGCGGCAGCATTTCGCTCGACGGTATCGACGTGCGCGACATGACCCTTTCCGAGCTGCGTCGCCGTATTGGTTATATCCCGCAGCAGGGTCGCCTGTTCTCGGGCACCGTCGAGAGCAACCTCAAGTTTGCCGGCGACATGGTAAGCGACGAGGACATGCACCGGGCGGCACGCATCGCCCAGGCCGAGGACTTTATCGCCGAGCGCGAGGGCGGCTACGACTCCCCCATCAGCCAGGGAGGCTCCAATGTCTCGGGCGGTCAGCGCCAGCGCTTGGCCATCGCCCGCGCATTGGCCAAAAAGCCCGAGGTTGTGGTGTTTGATGACTCGTTTAGCGCCCTCGACTACAAGACCGACGCGCGCCTGCGCGAAGAGCTGGCCAAAAACGTCACTGACGCCGCGCTCGTGGTAGTGGCCCAGCGCATCGCGACCATCATGCACGCCGACCAGATCATCGTGCTCGACGACGGCCACGTGGTGGGCACCGGTACGCACGAGGAGCTGCTGCACAGCTGCCCGGCATACCTGGAGATCGCACAGTCGCAGCTTTCCGCCGAGGAGCTGGGGCTTACCCAAGAAGAAATTGCAGCCGTCACGGAAGGAGGCGAGCGCTAATGGCAGACGAGACCAAGACTCAGATTCCCAAGCCCACCCGCCAGCGTGGTCCCATGGGCCGCATGGGCGGCATGCGTCGCGGCGAAAAGGCCAAGGACTTTAAGGGCACCATGAGGCAGCTGCTCGGCTATATCGGCCAGCACAAGATTGCCGTGTTTACCGCCGTCGCCTTTGCCGTGTGCTCGGTCATCTTTAACATTGTGGGGCCCAAGGTGCTCGGCCAGGTTACCACCAAACTGTTCGAGGGCTTGGTCGCCAAGGTCAACGGCACCGGCGACGTTGACTTTGACTGGATCGCCAAGACGCTCGGCTTTTTGCTTTGCCTGTATCTGGCAAGCTCTGTTTGCAGCCTGATCCAGGGCTGGCTCATGACCGGCGTCACGCAAAAGATTTGTTACCGCATGCGCAAGGAAATCGCCGCCAAGATCGCTGTCGTTCCGATGAGTTACTTCAACGGCCACAGCAAGGGCGATGTGCTCAGCCGCATCACCAACGACGTCGATACGCTCGGCCAGTCGCTCAACCAGAGCGTGACCCAGCTCATCACGTCGGTGACGCAGATTATCGGCGTGCTCGTCATGATGCTGTCGATCAGCCTGCCGCTCACCGGCGTCACCGTGCTCACGCTGCCGGCCGCTGCGATTATCCTGACCGTAATGATTCACTTCTCGCAACCGTACTTCCGCGAGCAACAGCAGGTCCTGGGTGCCGTCAACGGCATTATCGAGGAGGACTTTGCCGGCCAGAACGTTATTCAGGTGTTCGACCGCGCCGAAGCCTCGATCGAAGAGTTCGACCGTCAAAACGACCGTCTGTTTATTAGCGGATGGCGTTCGCAGTTCCTGTCGGGCCTGATGATGCCGCTTATGAGCCTGGTGGGTAACATGGGCTACGTGGGCGTTGTCGTGGTGGGCGCACAGCTCGCGCTGACCGGCAATGCCACGCCCGGCGACATCCAGAGCTTTATCCAGTACGTTCGCAACTTTACGCAACCCGTGCAGCAGCTGGGCAACGTGAGCAACACGATGCAGTCGATGGCCGCCGCCACCGAGCGCGTGTTTGAGTTTTTGGCCGCTCCCGAGGAGGAGCAGAAGGCTGACGCGCAGATTCCCGAGAAGCGCCCCGGCCACGTGGAGTTTGACCATGTCAAGTTTGGCTACACACCCGACAAGACCATCATCCACGACTTTAACTGCGAGGCACAACCCGGCCAGACCATCGCCATCGTCGGCCCCACCGGCGCCGGCAAGACCACGCTCATCAAGCTGCTGCAGCGCTTTTACGACGTAGACGGCGGTTCGCTGCGCGTCGAGGGCGTCGACGTGCGCGACTGGGACCGCGCGGCGCTGCGCGGCGAGTTTGCCATGGTGCTGCAGGACACCTGGCTGTTTAACGGCACCATCCGCGAGAACATCCGCTACGGACGCCCCGATGCGAGCGATGCCGAGGTCGAAGCCGCCGCACGCGCCGCACGCTGCGACCACTTTATCCATACGCTCGCCGGCGGTTACGACTTTATGATCAACGAGGAGGGCACCAACCTGTCGCAGGGTCAGCGCCAGCTCGTGACCATCGCCCGTGCCATTTTGGCCGACCGCCCGGCGCTGATTCTGGACGAGGCGACCTCCAACGTGGATACCCGCACCGAGGAGCTCATCCAGCGCGCCATGGATGCGCTGATGCAGGGCCGTACAAGCTTTGTCATCGCGCACCGCCTGTCCACGATCCGCAACGCCGACGTGATCTTGGTAATTCGCGACGGCGACATCGTCGAGAAGGGCACGCACGACGAGTTACTCGCCCAAGGCGGCTTCTACGCCGACCTGTACAACTCGCAGTTCGACGAGGCGGCGTAACAACCGGCGGCAAACAACCGCAATGCCCAGAAAACGGGGGCGCAGGACAACCTGCGCCCCCGTTTTTTTGCTCTGCGGCCCTCGAACCACCTCCCCTGGAACCTGATTGGCAGCCCCTTCGAGGCCCCGTGGGCAAAAAAGGGCAAATATGAGTACTGTTACCCTTTTAGTAACAGCCAAAACAGCCCCAAATGCCGTTTTCACGGCTTACACGCGTCCCTAAATTGATCAAACAGCCCTATAGCGGACTTATATGTGTTTGCGTTAATGAACATATTTTGCTGTTATGTCTATTATTTTGCGAAGGCAATATGCTACTAAGCTAGCAACCGTACTCATATTTGGCATTTTTTGCCCACAGGGTGTTTCCTGGGGAACCGACAATAGCCTTAGGGTCCCGCGCGACGCCACTCCCTCCCGGTATCCGCCGACGTTCCCCCATATAAAACCTGCCAAAATAAACCTGTCCCTTTTGGCAGGTTTCGGGGTGGCAAGGGCTTGCACTTTAGCGTGCGACAGCGGATAATGCCGAGCATTCGACAATACGTTTATTGCTCTTTCTATAGATTGAGGAGACCCCTATGGCCATGGAATTCAAACGCAGGCTGCCGATCCCCATGGAGATCCGCGAGGAAATGCCACTTTCTGCCGAGCTTACCGCCAAAAAGCAGGCATTTGACGCCGAGGTCGCCAAAGTCTTTACCGGCGAGGACGCACGTAAGGTGCTCATCATCGGCCCGTGCTCTGCCGACCGCGAGGATTCGGTGCTCGAGTATATGAACCGACTGGCCAAGACCGCCGAAGAGGTCAAGGACAAGCTCATCATCATTCCGCGCGTCTACACCAACAAGCCGCGCACCAAGGGCACCGGCTACAAGGGCCTGCTGCACAACCCCAACCCCGAGGCTCCCGACGACCTGCTCGAGGGCGTCAAGGCCATCCGCCATATGCACCTGCGCGTTATTGAGGAAACGGGTTTCTTCACCGCCGACGAGATGCTCTATCCGTCCAACTACCAATACCTCGTTGACCTGCTGAGCTACGTTGCCGTCGGCGCGCGCTCGGTCGAAAACCAGGAGCATCGCCTGGTGTCGAGCGGCATTTCGGTACCCGTCGGCATGAAGAATCCCACTGCCGGTTCCACCACCGTCATGCTCAACTCCATTTACGCCGCGCAGGCACACCAGAGCTTTATCTTCCGCAACTGGGAGGTTGAGTGCGACGGCAACCCACTCGCACACGCCGTCATGCGTGGCTACATTGGTCTCGACGGTCGCACCTACCCCAACTACCACTACGAGCACCTCGAGCGTCTGGCCGAGCGCTATACCGAGCACGCCGGCTATGCCAATCCGGCAGCGGTCATCGACTGCAACCACGACAACTCGGGCAAGCGTCCGTTGGAGCAGTATCGCATTTGCAAGGAGGTGCTCGACAGCTGCCGCCGCAACGAGTCCATCTCCAAGCTGGTCAAGGGCTTTATGATCGAGTCTTACCTTGAGGACGGCAACCAGCCGGTCGATGGCGGTGTCTTTGGTAAGTCGATCACCGACCCGTGCCTGGGCTGGGAAAAGACCGATTACCTCATCCACGAGATCGCGGAGCGTATTTAGAGTTACGCGGTTTTGCCAAACCGCGCAACGGCTCGACACTGCAAGCGCCCCCAGGCGGCAAGGTGACGTTCAATCGTCGGTCGCGTACCAAAGTACGCTTCCCTCCTCTTTCACGTCACCTTGATCGCTTAGGGGCGCTTTTGCTGACTTATGCTCAACCTGCGATTGTTTTGCTTTAGGTCGCCTATTCGCTGTAGCGGGTGGCTATGGCAGCTCGCACCATGCCGGTACTCATAAGGTAGGTCACCAGGAAGTAGCCACCGTATGCTGCCAGGAAGATTGCACAGGTGAGGCCCACGGTGCCGCCGATGCTCATATTTCCGAATATGCTCACCAGCTCGATAATCACCTTAAGTGCCACAAAGGAGTGCGCCAGGCCCACTGCCAGCGGGAACAGGAAGAATACCGCTTGCTGCGCCATCACCGAATGGCAAATCTGGCGGTCCTCACAGCCGATCTGTGCCAGCACACGATAGCTGCGGCTGCCATCGGCCACGTTGGAGAGTTGCTGGATCGACAGAATCGCCGCGCATGCAACGACCAATACAAAGCCGATGTAGATGGCTAGGTAGCTAATAAGACCGTTCATTTGCGCTGCTTGCGTGTACATCTCGGAGCGTGTGATGAAGGTTCCCCACGACCCCGGCTCTTTGCCGTCAACGAGCAGATTGTCGAGCAAAGTGTATTTAATGCTCTCGTCTGCCTCGGTCGTATCCATCCCCTGTTTGTAGTTAACGAGCAGGCTACTGGAATACGGCTGCAGATTAAGCTGGGATAACAGCTCGTCGGCAACGACGACGGTACCCGGATTACTGCCCATCGCCGAGTTGGCGATGGCCGCCGTATCTTCGTCCGACTTATCGGTTGCGGGCTTGAGCGTATGCCCGCCCAAGGTAAGGGCATGGCCGCCAGCCATATACTTGGTGTACAGGTCGACCAGCTCGCCGCCCATATCACACGTGAGCAGATACTGGTCGCGACCGATGTGCACCGGCTCCTCGCCCATCATCTGACGCAGTTTGTTGTACTGGCTCGCCGGTGTCACAAACAGACCCATCGCATCGGCATTGCTACCCCCGAACGCCTTGCGGAGCTTTTCGCCCATGATCTTGCACATCTCACTTGGGGTCACCGAAGGATTCGAGCCGCCAAACGGGTAACTCAGATACGAATCGATCTGCACATGCTCACCGGCAACATCGGCGATATTGACCTTCTTGCCGGTCTCGTCGTTGTTGTCCGCCGACTTGCCGTGCCATGCGGGGTACAAATCGACCGTTGTATCGGCCAACACCATGCGATCGGCCTCATCAGATGAGTTGACATACTCTTTGTAGTAGTCGAACGTATCGGGCGTGTAATAGACATACGTCTGAGACACGTCTACAGGGTTATAGCGCTCCAGGTTTTCGTTCATCACGTTGGCAATCGACATACCGCACGTCACCGAGGTGATGGCCAAAAACAGGAGCATCGCGATGACGCCCATCGAAAAGCACACCGTGTTGACCTTGGCCGCAAGCTGGCGCACGGTAAACATGTTGAGGCCGCGCCAATACACGCCGCGCAGGCTCTGCAGCAGCTTAATGAGCATGCCCGAGAGTCCCCAGAACAGGGCAA
Source organism: uncultured Collinsella sp. (assembly GCA_900542335.1). GTDB lineage: Bacteria > Actinomycetota > Coriobacteriia > Coriobacteriales > Coriobacteriaceae > Collinsella. The sequence goes on along the minus strand of UQNG01000024.1, from coordinate 18,609 downwards.
AGGTGCCCACGGTAACCATAGCGGTCGTAATACCAAACTGGTTCATGGCCTCTTGCAGCTTGCTGTCCGTCGCGGTTAGCGGGAACCCATCACGTAGCAGACGGTAATAGGCCACGCCCACAAGCACCACGCCCACGGCAAAGATGGCAATCGCGATCCAGGGGTTGCGTGTCTTGATGCTCTCGTTGCGACGCTCGGCACCCATAAGCTCGATGAGTTTGGTACGCCGCACGGCGCGAAGGTTCAGCAGTAGCGTGAGCACAAACATTACGAGCATGCAGGCAAGGGTCAGATTGAACGCATGCACCGAGAAAAAGAAATGGAAATTGGCGATCTGTGTCTTAAAGAGCGAGGCCGTAAAGAACGTCATGAGCTGGGAGAGTCCCACACCCAGCACAATGCCGGCGACAAAGGCGCCGACCGAAACAATCACCGTCTCGAGCGCCATGATCGTGGCGACGCGCCCGCGCCCCATGCCGAGCACCTGGTACAGGCCAAACTCCTTCTTGCGGCGTTTCATGATGAAGTTATTGGCATACACCATTAAAAAGGCCATGACACCGGCCAAAAAGTACGTCAGGTTGCCGAGCATGCTGCCCATAACCTGCGCCAAGCCCTTTTCATCGATGCCGGCGATGTCGACCTGCATCGAGATGGTGTTAAAGGCATAGAAGACCGTAACGCCCAGGGTGAGCGTCAAAAGGTAGACGAGGTAGTCGCGGCCGGCGCGGCGGACGTTACCCCAAGCGAGTTTACAGAGCATCGGAGCCCTCACCGCCCATCATGGCAACGACCTCCATAATGCGGTCAAAGAACTCTCGGCGGTCGGTGTCGCCGCGGCGCAGCTCGGTGAAGATCTTGCCGTCGCGAATAAACAGCACACGGCTCGTGTAGCTGGCGGCAAAGCTGTCGTGCGTGACCATGAGCACGGTGGCGCGTAGGCGGCGGTTAAGGGCCTCCAGGCTCTCGAGCAGCAGGCGAGCGCTCTTGGAATCGAGAGCGCCGGTGGGCTCGTCGGCCATGATCATGGTGGGGTCGGTGACGAGCGCGCGAGCCGCGGCAACGCGCTGCTGCTGACCGCCGGACATCTGGTAGGGATACTTGTCGAGCACCTGACTGATGGACAGGCGCGCTGCCACATCCTGCACGCGGGCCGAAATCTCTGCCGAGTTTGTGCGGGCGATGGTGAGCGGCAGGGCGATGTTCTCGCGTGCTGTGAGCGTATCGAGCAGGTTGGAGTCCTGGAAGATAAAGCCGAGCTCCTCGCGGCGGAACTGCGAAAGCTTAGCCTGCTTCATGCGTGTTACGTCCTGCCCGTTGATGCGGATCGTGCCACTTGTGGCGCTATCGATGGTCGACACGCAGTTGAGCAGGGTCGACTTGCCCGATCCCGAAGCGCCCATGATGCCAACAAATTCGCCGCGGTTGACGGTAAAGCTGACGTCGTTGAGCGCGCGCGTCACGTTGCCCAGCGCTCCGTATACCTTTTCGAGATGCGCGGCCTCCAGTACCGGGGTCGCCATGTGCGTGGTTTGCATACCGAGTCCTTTCTTGCAATTAGTCTACGGCATCTATAGTCGCAAGAAGACGAGTCGGCTACCATCGATATGGCTTACGCTTGCCTTACCGTTGTGTAAGGTACGGGTAGCTACCCTGCCACGTGTTGATGCTGAGAGAGGACTCCTGTTGAAGACTGTTCATGTTGCCGCTGGGATCATTCGCAAGGAAGGGTCTGACGAGCTGCTTGCCGTGCAGCGCGGCTACGGCGACATGCAGGGACTTTGGGAGTTTCCCGGCGGCAAGCTCATGCGCGGCGAGTCGCCCGAGGACGCCGTACGCCGCGAGCTCATGGAAGAGCTGCAGGTAAAAGTCACCAACCTGCGCGATTTTTACACCGTTGAGTATGACTACCCCGATTTTCATCTCTCGATGGAGTGCTACTACTGCTCGCTCGCCGATGAATCTGATGAGCCCCAGAAGCACGACCGCCAGCTCGATATCCGCTGGATTCCGCGCACCTCGCTTGCCACGGTTGAGTGGATGCCCGCCGACAAAGGGCTTATCGATGCTCTGATTGAGTTGAGGGAAGATCGGCTTGAGGCCAACGGCACTGCCAACAACGCCGACGCCACCGCGACCGACGAGCCCGCCACCAAGCCCAAGCGCGCACCTAAGCGCCGCAGCAAGAAGCGTCCCAAGCCCGGCCTGCTCGACGGCATCGATACCTCGGACCTCTCCGCTGACGAGCGCGAGCTGGTCCGCCGTCGCGCCGCCATCAAAAAGTCCATGAAGGGCAACAAACGCGCCAACACCAAGCCCGAGCTGCTCGTACGACAGCGCCTGCGCGCCGCAGGCCTTACGGGATACCGTCTGGAATGGAAGGTGCCCGGAAAACCCGACATCGCCTTCCCCGGCCGCAAGATCGCCATCTTCGTCAACGGCTGCTTTTGGCACCGCTGCCCCAAATGCAACCCTAGCCAGCCCAAGTGCAATGTTGAATTTTGGGAGGCAAAGTTTCGCCGCAACGTCGAGCGCGACCGCGCTGCCGTGGCAGCACTCACTCAAATGGGCTGGACGCCCATAACCATCTGGGAATGCGAGCTCAAAAAAGACCGCATCGACGCCACCATGGAAAAGGTCATCGAGCAGGTGCGGGCTGCAGAGCCGCAGCGCTAACAGCGAGCATTCACACGCTCCGCACGTCTGCGCCACATCCACGTCACAAACCTTAGAAAGCCCTTAAGCTCCCAACCTTTCAAGAGTGTTACTCGATGCATCTGACCTGCAGTTTCATCGTAACACCAAACCAGGTTAAGCCTTTCTTTAGCGCTTCTTTGCAGCAGCCGCGGCATAATACTGCCAACGCACGGGACCTAGCAGCATACCCCGAGCGCAATCTTTTGGTGGACATCGAGGAGGCCGCATAAGCATGCATTCTTCCAATGCCGTAGCACGGCAGCCATCCCTAAAACATGCAAACCTTTTCTCCTTCCCCCCGACACAGAGAAACGGCCTCCTCGACTCCCCAACCCCAAAACCCAAACGCTCAACCGACCAGAGCCTCAACCTGCGAGCATCGTTCGAAAAGCTCCAAGCATCCCTAGACAAAACCTTCCCCAACCAAGCCCGGGCATACTAACCCCTCATCAACAAAGAAGCCCTAACGCGCCATTATTTCCGCCCAACGTCACAAGGGCGATCGAGCAGGACGGCTTGGGCGGGTCCCCGTACTCAGTTTCCAAAATCATTCCGCAGCGCGAAGGCCCCCGTTGCCAACGCTTCGTAGAAGCGAGGCAACGGGGGCCTTCATGCGCGAGGACGTTTTGGAAACTGAGTACGGGGACCCGCCCAAGCCGTCCGGTGGGATCAGAGTACCCTTGCTGTTACTCTGCCTTGCCCACAGAGTTGAGGTTGGTCATGCGGATCTTAACCAGCTCGGTGATCTCACGCATACCCTCCTTAGCCGGCTTCTTGGGATCGAAGCAGGCAGGGTTCTCGGCCATGTAGGCCATGAAGCCCTTGGTGAAGGCCTGACGCAGCTCGGTGGCGTAATTAACCTTGCAGATGCCGTTCTTCACAGCCTCGGCAACCTGCTCATCGGGCACACCGGAGGTGCCGTGCAGAACCAGCGGCACGTCGACGGCATCGCGGATGGCCTTGACCACGGACTGCTCGATGTGCGGGTCGCTCGTGTACACGCCGTGGCTGGTGCCAACGCCAATAGCGAGGGAGGTGCAGCCAGTGCGCTCGACGAACTCCTTGGCCTCGGCAGGATCGGTGTAGGGGCTCTCGCCCTCAACCGCGGGACCGTCGTCCTCCTTGCCGCCAACCTTGCCGAGCTCGGCCTCGACGGGCACGCCCATGGCGCGGCCAGCGTCGGCGACGGACTTGGTCAGGGCGATGTTGTCCTCGAAGGACTCGTGCGAACCGTCGATCATGACGGAGGTGTAGCCCGTGCGGAAAGCCTGCATGCAGCGGTCATAGCCATCACCGTGATCGAGGTGCAGAGCAACGGGCACGGAAGCGCGCTCGGCGGCAGCCTTGACCATGCCGTAGAAGTAGTCCAGGCCAGCGGTCTTAATGGTGCCCGGGGTGGTCTGCATGATGACGGGGGACTTGGTCTCCTCGGCAGCGGCCAGAACGGCCATAACAAACTCGAGGTTCTCGACGTTGAACGCGCCGACGGCGTAGTGGCCGGCCTGTGCGTCCTTGAGCATCTTTTCGGTGGTAACAAGTGCCATGAGCGTTTGCTCCTCTCCCTCGCCCGCATCTGGACATCGGGCGTAGTTGTTCACAAGGCATTTTACCTTGCGTTTTGCTGCAACCATTGTATGAAAATCAGCGGCTTAGCATGTGCGAGATATTGAGCCCATGCAGGTCAATACAGTCGTTTTTGAAAAGTAAACGGAAGGAATTGGAGCCGAGTGGGCGCGTTCGATATTGAATTTTGGGCGTTCAGCGTCTTTCTTTTATAGAAAAAGTAAGTAATCGAAAGGCGTTTTCTTACTTAAAAAGAAAATGAACGAAAATAGACTCAACACAATTCCTGCAAATTTCAGACGATGATGGAGCGGATATGGCCCATGCAACAACCCGAGCTTTCGCCGATGAGCGTCGTGCCGCCATCATGGAGATGCTCGAGCATAACGCCTCGGTGCAGGTGGCAGAAATCGCCCAGACCTTTGGCGTGTCCTCCGTTACCGCCCGCGCCGACCTGGACGCGCTCGCCGAGTCCGGCAAGCTGCGCCGCACGCATGGCGGCGCCGTGTCGCTCCAGAAACGGCTGACCGTATCTACCCAGGATCGCCGTATTAACGTCAATGTCGCCGCCAAGCAGGCCATCGCGCAAAGCGCCATCGAGCTCGTCAATGACGGCGACACGCTGCTCGTCGACTCGGGCACCACCGCTCTCGAGTTTGTGCGCACGCTCGACCTGCGCTCCGGCATCACGGTCATCACTGCCGACATCACCATCGCCGACTTCATCGACGAGAGCCTACCCTCGGTCGATGTCATCATGCTCGGCGGGGAGCTCCGCAAGGGTCACCGCTACCTCTACGGCCCCCTCACGATGGCCGCACTCGACGCGCTCCATGCCGATCTCGCGATCATATGCCCCGGTTCCTTCGTCTCGAACCGGGGCTTCATGACCGACTATCCCCAAATGGCGGAGATCAAGATGGCCGCCCTCAGATGCGCCGCTCGTTCGGTCGCCCTCATGGACGCCAGCAAGCTCGAGGCGCGCGGAACCTATTGCTTTGCACCGCTCCATTCAGTGAATCACATCGTCATCGATCGAGACGAGAAGGGCATCCTCGCGGACGCCCTCAATGCCTTGCCGGAAGGGGTGAAACACCCCCGGCTCATGATCGCGTGCGAGTAACCCGTGCTGCGGAGGCCATCGCCTCAACGAAACCGTCGCACCACTGGAAAAACTTACATAAAACGTAAAGTTTTCCAGTTGTGCGACCGAATCTGACAGGGAGCAGCGCCGAGGACGGAGGCGGACCGTGAACGGCGTTGAACTAAGCGGATTATTCCATGCAGCGCGGATTTAATGTGTCGCCAACTCGCATGTCAAAAAACGCCCGAGGGCGAAGGCACGGTGCACAGAGGTACAGAAGCGCTCGCACTCGGGCGAAGATGCCGATGTCATGGAAAGCCGCTACAGCTCGGTGACCTTGACGGCGTTGTAGACCTCATCCCAACAGTCCATGACCAAATAGCCGGTCATCGGATCCAAGGCGTTGAGCTTACCGCAGGTGTTAGCGGTCTTGAGGACCGTGACGTTGTCGGCACCGGCGGCAATTGCATGGGCGAAGCCCGCGATGGCGGAATCGCCGGAACCGGTGGCGTTCACCGCCGGGATGTCAGGAGTCTTGGCGCGGAACGCGCGGCCATTGCGGAAGCCGACGGAACCGACAGCGCCCATGGAGACGACGACCCATGGGATGTTGACGAAACGCTCGTTCTCAGCGAGAGCGGAGCGCAGGGCATCGACGTCGTCGTGCGGTGAAGCTGGTGCCGAAAAGGCCGTTGATCTCTGTAAGGTTGGGCTTGACGAGCTCGGCCCTCACATCGGAGGCGAGGGCGACATCAAACGAGGCGCTCTCGAGCTCGAGGGCAAGCGTACCCTCGCCCTCCCCGACGAGTTTCCATTCCTGCTTGCGCGCGAAGCCATGGCGCCCGAGCTTGGCCTGCTTACCAGGGCGCGTCACTGCCGGCAGATTCGAGCCGCAAAAAAGAAAAAGGAAATGAAAGGAAAGAGAGGTCGGCCAAATACCAAGGGGCGGGGCACAAGACCCCGCCCCCTGAGGACGTCAATAACGTGTGCGCGTCACAACACCTAACCGATCAGCGCAAGCACCGCGTCGACAATCCCCTTCGAGTTCATCATCCCAAAGTCCTGAGGGGGAATGACGTACACCGGAATGGAGCCGGCAACCCTCTCAATCTGGTCTTTCATGAATCGGACGTGGGGACCGAGAATGATCGCCGAAATCTCGTCGCTTACCAAGGACTCGGCTTCGGCGATCGGCACCGCGTCGACCTTAAGGCCAATCCCACGAGACGCGCCCTCCTCCTCAAGCTTCTGAGCGAGAATGCTCGTTGTCATCCCCGCATAGCAGCACAACATCCACTTCACTTTTACTACCTCCCGGTTTCTAGCCTAACAATCTGAGATCGTTAAGCCACCGCTTCCTGCTCGGTTTCTTCCTGCAACTTCTGCTTCTCGTATGCCCTAAAGAACGGATAGTAAACAAGAAGATTCAAGATCACGAGGGCAACGATCAGCAGGAAGGCGCGTATATCCATGGTCGCAAGGAATGCGCCGATAGGAGACGGAACATTCCACCCGGGATACGCGAAGGCGCGATTCACCAAGCCGAAATCCATGCAGAACCAAGTAATCGCTCCGTTGAGCATCATATTCAGGATGGAGGGAATGAACATCATTGGGTTATACATAACCGGGAGTCCGAAAATGATGGGCTCGTTCACGCCGAACAGGACCGGAATGATACCGAGCTTTCCAATCGCGCCGATTTGCTTCGAGCGACTTCTCAGGGCAAGCAGGGCGAGGGCGAGCGTGGCACCATTGCCGCCAATCGTCATGAAATACCACACGAACGGAGGCGTGACGACAAAGGGCAGCGCGGTTGCCGCGGTGCCGGCAGCGAACGCATCCATGTTGGCATAAAGGTTGTTATACAGAAACGGATCGAGCGGACTCGTGAGGACGGAATCGTGAATGCCGAACCAGAACATAAAAGGCATGAGGAAACCGACCAGCAACACACCGCCCAGGCTATTGACCGCGCCGACCAACGGAGAAAAGACGGTCGCAATCAAGTTCGCCAAGGGAGCGCCCGTCACCATAATAGACGCCGTGGCAGCAAGCGCCATGGCAAAGAACACGATAGTGGCAGGGACGAGATTGGTCATCGAGTCGCCCAGCGCAGGGGGAACGGAGCTGGGGAGGGAAATGCGGCCGACTTCATTTTCCGACAGAAAACGGAACAACTCGACAGAAGCGATGCTCACCACGATACCACAGAACAGTCCGGTTCCGCCCAGATTGTCAACCATCAGGGAGGCCTCGGCATTTATGCAGGCAGTGGCTACGAAAGAGGCGGTCGCGGTGGCAACGGGCAAATAGGAGTTCATCTTGTAATGGCGACTCAGGAAAAACGCCAAACCAATGGTCACCCATAAGGCAAGGCATCCCGTCGTGATAGTGTTGACCGTAATGAAAGGATAGAACAGGAAGTCGGCAAGAGACTGCCATCCTTGCATGAACGATCTGCCGATTCCCTCCTCCATCGCCGTGTAATCCATCGGAGGGCTAACGATGACGAGTGCAAGACTTCCGATAGTCATAAAGGGCACAAGCGTCAGGAACGTGTTCTGGATCGACTGAATGTAACGATTCGCGCCGAGCTTGCCAGCCACGGGCGCCACATGCTTCTCAATCCATGAGGTGAAGGCTTCCATTATTTCTCCTCCTGTCGTGCAATCATTTCCTTGTACCAGTAATAGCTGTCCTTACAGATACGGCGGCAATCATCGTCGTAATCGACGTAAACCAGTCCGTATCGCTTGTCGTAGCCATTGATCCAGCTATAGACGTCCATGGTCGACCAGACAAAATAGCCGCGGACATCGCAACCCTCTTCTTTTGCCCTGAGCATCCAGTCGACGAAGCCCTGCAAAAACTCGATACGATAGCCGTCGTGAATCCGCCCATCCTCTACAACGTCCTTATAGCCGAGACCGTTCTCGGTAATGATGAATGGGACCGCCGGATACAACGCGTGGAGACGTTTGAGCAAGTTGTACAGGCTCTTGGGATAGATCTCCATATCCCAACTGTTGTGCGGAACGGAATCATCGCGATCGATCTCGAACCAACCCTTGACCAAGGACTGCTTCTTGTCGCCCTTTTTGCCCGTATTGCTTGCCTTAAAGCACGTCTCACCTTGCGTATAGGGCTTCACCAGATAACGGTCATAGGCGTTCACGCCCAGATAATCCACCGTACCAGCAGCAAAAACCTCTGCATCCTCCGGCATGATATAGGAGAGGTCATAACCCTCCTGGGTGAGCACCTCAACCAGGTCCGGACAAAACTCACCCAATATGCAGGTGTCATTCACGCAGCGATCGAAGAACAGTTCTGCACGCTCCCGTGCGAAACGGTATGCTTCGTCATCAACCAGAGTCTCGATGGAGTACGAATCGCTCACGACTCCGATTTGCCCTTCATATCCGCCATTCCTGAAACGACTGATCGCACGCGCGCTCGCAAGCATGAGATTGTACATCGCATGCCAGCGTCTTCCCAAGTCCTGAACATTCGGAGGGTAGTTCCCCGCCGCATAACAACATTGAGTCTCGTAGTTCGGCTCGTTGATGCTCGCCCACAACTTGATGCGGTCCCCAAACCGATCAAAGCAGACCTGGGCATAACGCTCATACGCATCAACGGTCTCCCTCGACTCCCAGCCGCCCTTTTCGAATAGCGTTGCGGGAAGATCGTAGTGGTATAGCGTTGCCAGGGGCGTCAGCCCGTGCGTCAGACAGCAATCGATCAGGCGGTCGTAAAACGCGACTCCCTCCTCACATACTTCGCCCGTGCCGTCGGGGATGATACGTGTCCATGAAATCGAGAAGCGATAAGCGTTCTGGCCGCCCTCCGCCATCAACCGTATGTCCTCTTCATACCGATGGTAGTGATCGCATGAAACATCAGCGTTAACGGGATTTACAACATTCTTCTCGCTGTGGCAGAAAACATCCCAGTTGGACAGACCTTTTCCGCCTTCTCGCCAAGCACCTTCGCACTGATATGCCGCGGTAGCTGATCCCCACAGAAAATCGTCAGCCACGATGTACCTCCCTGTAAAGCCTTACAAACTCCTCCGCGAGACGCCCGAACGTAATGGTCGTCATCAAGTGATCCTGAGCGTGCACGAGAAGAAGGCTGAACTCAATCTCCTCTCCAGAGACCTCCGCGCGGAGCAAGTCCGTTTGAGACTCATGTGCACGGACGATGCATTCATTTGCCGAGGTTATTTCCGATTCAGCTTCGTCGAATTCTCCATCTCGCGCATGGTTAATTGCGCTTGAGAAATGCGCGGATGCCTCGCCGACATTCGCAACCAGTTGAAATGAAATCGACTGCAATTCTTGTCTATCCACATCTCCTCCTTTCGTTTGCCAATCCAGTCCGAAAGCATCCAGAAGCCCCGGGGCTCAACTTCTTCAGCCCTCGATTTTTTTCTTTATCCTACTTATTGCACGGGCGGTTATCCAAGCACCCTTTGCGCAGAGCCCCGCAATACCTGACATTGCCCTACAATTCCTTATCTAGCATGATTGCTATTACGGGCCCTGGAAAAAGGATCGAATATGAAGCAACTCAGCAAAAGGCAACGAGATATCGTCAGGCTGATCGGAACGGCAAACTCGCCAACAACCGGTATTGAACTTGCCAATGCGCTTAACGTGTCGCTCCGGACGATTCAGAATGAAATAAAAAGAATCAATTTCGAATCCCCTGTTATTACGAGTTCAAACGAGGGCTATCGTCTTTCCCGTGATTTTGATCCAAGTGACGCTTTCGAACAGCGCCCATTATTCGAGAGGCAAACTGACGAGCATGTTCTGCTTCGACTGATCACCAATCGAAGCGGTCAAATCACTGTTGACGACCTCTCGGAATACCTCTTTATGAGCACCTCAACTGTTGAAAGAAAGCTTCGTCAAGCCCGAAGTTGCATTGAGACTTTTGACCTCGCGATAATCAAGCGCCAAGGTAAGATTTACCTAGAAGGAACCGAAGTTAATAAGCGCAAGCTCATCTCGGCCCTAGTCGCCGATGAGGTCAACACTTCATTCTCGAATCTCGAGAGCATTGAAGCCTGGATTGGAGATCTCGATCTAGGCAGAATAAGAATCGCCGTCGAACGAGCACTCGGCGAGTGCGAGATGCGCATCAAGCGCGGTTACGAGCAAACGGTTCTCACCAACGTCGGAATCGCCGTGTATCGGATGCGCGGCGGATCGTATATCCGCGACTACCCCACCGTCGTAAGCAAGTCGATGATTGAAACGACCATAGCCGAACGGTTCTTCGAGTTATATAAAGAGCATTACAAAATTACTCCAGGTCCGCCAGACATCTCCTATCTTGGCTCCCTGCTCCTTGGCCAAATAGAAGCCCTTGACCAAACAAACAACGGAACCAAAGTCTCCCAATGGTCGAGCCCCAATGAATTTGTGAGCCATGTGCAAAACATTGTGAATGACGTTTTCGAATCGTTTCTCCTTCACCCAGAATCATCTCAGGCCCTCTTCACTTTTGCCATGCATGTGAATGCCTTAATAGACAGATGCCATGGATTCCAGTATGAACAGGCGGAAGCACTTGAAAACATCAAGATGGGCTGTCCCTTCATCTACGAACTGTCCGTCCTGATATCTAGGAAACTTGAAGACGAGTTCCAGATTCAGATATCGAACGGAGAGCTAGGCTTCATCTGCCTTCATGTCGGCATGCTCATCGAAAGTCTCCTCACCGAGGACAAAGCGAAAATCAGGCTTGATTGCAGCGACTACAAAGGGCTGTCCAATCAGCTTCGAGAGCAACTCGAGAGAAGGTTTTTCGACGTCGCAGTCATTCTCGATTCCGGCAGCGCGACAGACAACGCAATAGAGGGGCGCGATGCCGATCTCATCATCACCACTAAGCGAGTCGACAGCCGCGACCCGCGCATCGTCTCCATCTCGCCCTTCTGCACTTCATCTGATTTCCTGAAAATCGAAAGCGCTCTTGGTCAGTGGCATAGCAATTATCACGCAAGAAAAACAGAGAGATTGCTCAGACCATTTTTTGATGAGCAGCTCTTCTTCCTTTCTGACAGTCATCCTGAACTTGTTAACCGAAAGGACGTTATCGAGTTCCTCTCCGAGCAGATGCGGCAAATCGGTTATGTGCAAGGCGATTTTTGTGACTCCGTCTTGCAGCGCGAAAGCCTGTCTTCCACTTGCTTTTTTAACCAGTTCGCCGTTCCCCATTCCATCGAGATGAACTCCAACAAGACGGTCGCTTCGATCTTCGTCAGCCCAAACGGCATCTCGTGGGGTGAGGGACAGGCAAAAATCGTTATCTTGATTGCGGTGTGCAGGGAAGATCGGCAGCGATTCATGGAAATATACAATGCGCTCGTCAAATCCCTCTGCGACGAAATCAAAGCATCAAAAATGGCAAAGGCGCAATCCCTCGAAGAGTTCTTGGAGTTCATCACACTGAGATGATGGGGGCACCGATTTCATCGATGCCCCCATCAAGTTAATCAGCCTTTTTGGCAAATCGCGTCACACGTACTTTCGACGATTGTTCGACACGGCCGCCGAAATGCACTGCAATCTAATCGTGATACTCGCCGCGATCCCACTTCTCGATGAACTCGTCAAAGAAGCGCTGGTCAGCTTGAGCCTCAGCGTCGGCCTTATTGCAGGCATCGATCTTGGCAATCAGGGCATCGCACTCGGGCGTGGACTCATACTCGGCCTCAAGGAACGCGAGCATGATGCCGGTCATCAGGAACTCGCCGGTGATCTTCCCGCCGAAGCCGATGACGTTGGCGTTGAGCTCGCGACGGGCGTACAGGGCGCTCGTCATGTCGCGAACCAGGGCGCAGCGGGCGCCGGGAACCTTGTTGACGGCGTTGGTGATGCCGATGCCGGTGCCGCACAGGGCCACGCCAAAGTCGGCCTTGCCGCTGGCAACAGCCTCGCCCACAGCCTTACCGTAGATGGGATAGTGCGTATGGGTGTGGCCGTAAGGACCGCTCCACAAACGCCTGACCGTCTCCACGCAGGATCGCCGCATCAATGTCAACGTCGCCGCCAAGCAAGCCATCGCGCAAAGCGCCATCGGGCTCGTCAATGACGACGACACGCTGCTCGTCGACTCGGGCACCACGGCGCTCGAGTTTGTCCGGCTCCTCGACCAGCGCAACGGCATCACCGTCATCACGGCCGACATTACCATTGCCGATTACATCGACGAGAGCATGCCCTCGGTCGATGTCGTCATGCTGGGCGGGGCGCTGCGCAAAGGCCATCGTTATTTGTACGGACCGCTCACTATGCAGGCGCTCCAAATGGTCCATGCCGATCTGGCCGTCATGTGCCCCGGCGCCTTTGTCCCCAGCTGCGGCTTTACGACCGACTTTCCCCAGATGGCCGAGACCAAAACGGCTATGATCGTCGCGGCCCATCAAAGCGTCGCCCTCATGGACGCCAGCAAGGTTAACGGACGCGGCATGTACCGCTTTGCCGAGCTGACCGATGTCGACTCCATCGTGATGGACCGTGACCCCGACCATGCCGTCGCCACCTCAATCGCCGAGGCCACCGACAGCGCACGTCCAGCCCTCATCATCACCGGCGCTTAAACAAAAACCACCACAAAGGTGCCTGTCCCCTTTGTGGTGGTTGTGATGGTTGAGCGTCAAAAGTGAACGTGTCGCTACTTGGAGAGCTCGTCGGCGAGGGCCTCGATTTGGGCGCGCGAGGCGTCGTTGAGCGAACCCAGGACAGTCACCTTGTTCTGCGTCAGGGTGATGTCCTTCATGCCCTCGAGCTCCTTGGTCATAACCTTGGCAGCTGCGGGCGCCCAGGAACCGGACTCGACAAGCGCCACGGTGCGGTTCTGGTAGGCATGCTCGGCGAGCGTGTGAATAAAGGTGCTCATGCACGGGAAGATCTCGCCCTGATAGGTAATGGAGGCGAGCACCAGACGGTCGTAGCGGAACGCATTCTCAACGGCCTCGGCCATGTCGTCGCGAGCCAGGTCAAAGACGGAAACCTTCTGGCCGCGAGCCTCGAGCGCAGATGCGAGCTCCTCGACGGCAGCCTTCAGATGGCCATACACGCTCGCATAGGCGATCGTGATGCCCTCGTCTTCGGGTTGATAGCTCGACCAGGTGTTATAGGTGTCGAGGTAGTAGCCCAGGTTCTCGGTCAGCACGGGGCCGTGGAGCGGGCAGATAATCTGAATGTCCAGGTCGGCGGCCTTCTTGAGCACGGCCTGCACGAACTTGCCGAACTTACCGACGATGCCAAAGTAGTAGCGGCGAGCCTCGCAAGCCCACCCCTCGGGATCCTCGATGTCGTTGGCGCCAAACTTGCCAAAGCCGTCGGCACTAAAGAGCACCTTGTCGGTGGACTCGTAGGAGAAAATCACCTCGGGCCAGTGAACGTTGGGGGCGCCGATAAAGGTCAGGCTGTGGCCGCCCAGATCGAGCACATCGCCCTCTTTGACGACCATTTTGCGCTCGGGGAAGTCGGTGCCAAAGTAGTTGACCATCATGCGGAAAGCACCCATGCTGGCCACGATCTGCGCCTGGGGATAGCGCTCCATAAAGGCAGCGATACCGGCGGAGTGATCGGGCTCCATGTGATGGACGACCAGGTAGTCGGGCGTACGGCCATCGAGCACGGCCTCGAGGTTGCCGAGCCACTCGTCAACAAAACCGCCGTCGACCGAATCGGCGACAGCGATTTTATCGCCCAAGATAACGTAGCTGTTGTATGCCATACCGTTCTCGGACACGTCGTACTGGCCCTCGAACAGGTCAATGTCGTGATCGTCGACACCGATGTAGCGGATATCCTTGGTGATCTCCATCAGGCAAAGCCTCCTAGATAGACAAAAGAACCCGTCTATCATAACACTCGGCTGCATAGCCACGGCTATCCGCCAGCATCCTTATCGATTGTTATTGAGGCGGAATATACCGCCGTTTACCTGCGCAAACTATGAGCGTGGTATCGCCGTGCTATGTCGAATAATGAGCTGGCCGGGAATACGAATGGCAACGGTTTTGCCCGCCGTACCCGCCTCGGGAACCGCATGCTCAAACACCTCGCGTCCGCGCTGATGTAGATCGAATCGCACGGTCGTGAGTTCGTTGTGTGCCACAAAATCATCGAGCGAATCGTCGACGCCCACCACGCTCACGTCCTCGGGCACGCGCAGGCCGCTATCACGCAGCGCGGCAATCGCGCCATTTGCCATCTGATCGTTTGCCGCATAGATCGCCGTCATGGTGTGATCGTGCTCGGCCAGGTACCTGCCGGCCTCGTAGCCGCTGTTGGCAGACCAGTCGCCCTCGAGCGGCTCTGCCGGCTCGATGTGTTTACGCTCGAGTGCATCCTGCCAACCGGCGCGACGAAATTGTTCGTCGACCGAGAACGACGGGCCGCCAATATAGCGAATCTGCTCGTGCCCCAGCTCAAACAGGTGATCCATAAGCAAGAGCGAGCAGCCGTAATGATCGGAGTCGACCGTGGTCACCCGCGGGTGCGCGTACATGGTAACGATGACCGTTCCAATGCCCGGCAGTGGATCAAACGTCTCAAAATCGGGCGCCATGCGGCTCATGCCGATGATGATGCCGTCCACCGGCAATGCGGCCATACGACGCGTGGCCTCGGCAAGCGAAAACTCCTCGGTCTTGGACATCTCGACCAGCGTGATGGCGCAATTATGCTCGCGAGCAGCGCTGGCGATGCCGTCAATCATTGAGAGGTTGCCAAACTTGGTGACATCGTTGACGCACAGGCCGACCGAATGGTAACGGCCGTCGCGCAGCGAACGGCCGGCATAACTCGGACGAAAGCCGAGCTCTTGCATAGCGGCCTGCACACGCTGGCGCGTCTGCTCGTTAACGTTGGGCAAGCCGTTGGCGACGCGCGAAACCGTCTGCTGCGAAACGCCAGCAGCGCGGGCGACGTCAGCCATGGAGACCGGACGCGTGCCTGTATCGTTGGACGGGCGCCTTGCCACAGAATCACCTTCACCCTTGCGAGATCTGAATAGCGTGAATGTCGGCCCGGGCAGAAACACGTCCCGCGCCGAGGCCCGCTATCGTCGGACGCATGTTAACGTACTCTACTTTTTCTATCTGCATCTCTTCTGCTTTATAAGTCCATACGGCACTACCGTTCACGGCCGAATATCGACCGATTACCAGATTCTCAAAAAGTGACAAGCGATGTGTTATGAGTACGTTAACATAGCCCGTAACGTGCGGTGTCGAGAACACTTGGTTCATGCCGCTTCAAGTTGTTAACGTACTCATAACGACGCAAAACTCATCCGTGCGCGCCAAGGAAAGGACTCCCATGACCACCCCCGACGAAAAGACACTCGCCATGCTCACCAAGCTGTTTGAGGAGGAGTTTGGCCCCATCGGCGACCGCCAGGTGCTCTACGTGCACGCGCCCGGCCGTTCCGAGATCAGCGGCAACCACACCGACCACGAGGGTGGCCACGTTATCGCCGGCTCGCTCGATGTCGCCGTTGACGGCATTGCCGTAGCGACCGACACCAACAAGGTCCGCGTTGCCGATGAGGGCTACCCCACCTTTGAGATCACGCTCGACACGTTAGACGTTCAGGAGTCCGAGAAGGGCACGTCCGCAAGTCTCGTTCGTGGTATGGCCCACGAGATCGCAGCCCTGGGCGTTGAGCCCCACGGCTTTGATTTCGCCTTCACCTGCTCCGTCCCCTCGGGCGGCGGCCTTTCCAGCTCTGCTGCTGTCGAGACGGCGTACGGTCGCGCCATGGAGACGCTCTGGGGCGCACCCGTCATCGAGCCCGTCGCGCTCGCCCAGATGAGCCAGCGCACCGAGAACAACTATTACGGCAAGCCCTGCGGTCTGATGGACCAGGCCGCCGTTTGCTTAGGCGGCCTCGCCTACATGGACTTTGAGGATCAGGCCCAGCCTAAGACCCAGAAGCTCGAACTCAACTTTGAGGATCACGGCTACGCACTCGTGCTCGTTAAGGTTGGCGCCGACCACGTGGCCGCCACCGACGACTACGCCGCAGTTCCGCGCGAGATGCAAGACGTTGCTGCCGAGTTTGGCAAGGCACGCCTATGCGAGGTCGACGTTGCCGACTTTGACGCCAAGCTCCCCGAGCTGCGCGCCAAGCTGGGCGACCGCGCCTGCCTGCGCGCCGTTCACTACTGGTACGAGAACGGCCTGGTCGATAAGCGCTGGGCTGCCCTGAACGCCGGCGACATCGACCAGTTCCTGGTCCTGACGCGCAAGTCCGGCGCCAGCTCTGCCATGTACCTGCAGAATGTCGTTGCCAAGCTGGGCTCCGAGCAGCCCTCGATGTATGCCCTAGCACTAGCCGAGCATGTGCTTGACGGCCGCGGCGCCGTCCGCATCCACGGCGGCGGCTTTGGTGGCACCATCCAGGCCTTCGTGCCGCTCGACCTAGTCGACACCTTTATTACCAAGATGAACGGCTGGCTGGGCGAGGGCTCTGCCCGTCACTACGCAATTTCTGACAAGGGGGCTTACGCGGCATGGCTGTAATGACTGATGTGCGCGAGGCCGCGCAGGGCCTGATTGAGTATGCCATCCATCGATCGATGATTGGACAGGACGATCGCATCTGGGCATACAACACTATTCTGGAGTGCATCGGTGCTACGGGCCCGGCGCTCGACATGGCCTGGGCACTCAAGACCGAGAAGATTTCGCTCTTGCACCCCGATACCCTGCCCGATTTTGACCTGGAGGGCACGCTCGCCGCGCTTTCCGAGGCCGCCGTTGCCAACGGTGCTGCCGAGGACACGGTGTCGGGCCGCGACCGCATCGCCATGCGCATCATGGGCGCGCTCATGCCGAGGCCTTCGGTTGTAAACGAGGAGTTCAACGGCCGCATGGGCGTCAACGAGCCCCGCGCCGCGACCGACTGGTTCTACGGCCTGTGCTGCGACGCCGGCTACGTGCGCCGCGCCGCTATCGCGCGCAACATCAAATGGCGCACCCCCACCAACTGGGGCGACCTGGAGATCACCATCAACCTGTCAAAGCCCGAGAAGGACCCGCGCGACATTGCCGCAGCCGGCGCCGCAAAGAACACGGGCGAGAAGTATCCCGCCTGCCAGCTGTGCATCGAGAACGAGGGCTATCCCGGACGCTCCGCCGCAGCCGACGGCGGCGCTCACCCCGCCCGCCAGAACCTACGCGTTATCCCCATTCAGCTCGACGGCGAGCGCTGGGGCTTCCAGTACAGCCCGTACGCATACTTTAACGAGCACTGCATTGCTATGAGCTCCGAGCATCGCCCGATGCACGTCGACCGCAAGGGGCTGACCTGCCTGCTCGATTTTGTGGACCTGTTCCCGCACTACTTTATTGGCTCCAACGCCGACCTGCCCATCGTGGGCGGCTCGATTCTGTCGCACGACCACTTCCAGGGCGGCGCGCACGAGTTCCCCATGATGCATGCCGCCGAGGTCTCGCAGTTTAACGTGCCCGGCTTTGACCAGGTCAGCGGCACCGTGTTGCAGTGGCCGCTTTCGGTGCTGCGACTGCGCTCGCACGACCGCGGCGCGTTGCTCGATGCCGCCGAGAAGATTATCCTCGCCTGGCGCGAGTGGACCGATGAGTCGGTTGGCGTCGTCGCGCACACAGCCGACGGCGTTGCGCACAACACCGTGACGCCCGTCATCCGCCGTGTCGACTCCCGCGGCAATGCTGGCGGCGAGATCTACGAGGCCTACCTGGCGCTTCGCTGCAACATCACGACCGACGAGCATCCGTTGGGCGTTTTCCACCCGCATGCCGAGTATCACCATATTAAAAAGGAAAACATCGGCCTGATCGAGGTCATGGGCCTGGCCATTCTTCCGCCGCGCCTGGTTCCCGAGCTCGGCGCTGTCCGCGAGCATCTGCTGGCAGCCAAGGCCGATGCCAGCTACAACCTTGCCGGTGCGCTCGAGGGCGATGATCTATGCCGCAGCCACGCCGCATGGGCCGAGGATGTCTATGCCCGCCGCGCCGACGAACTTACGGCCGACAACGCCATCGATATCCTGCACGAGGAGGTCGGCGTGGTGTTTGGCCACGTGCTCGACAACGCCGGCGTTTTCAAGTGGGACAAAGCCGGCCGCGCCGCCCAACAGCGCTTTATCGACTCACTGTAATGATCCCTTGGGGACGGAGGAAAACAGATCATTTCGTCTTCAAGACAACGGCACCCCCCCGCACCACCCGCTGCAGCTGCAAACG
>UQNG01000023.1:0-29902 GCA_900542335.1 uncultured Collinsella sp. | reverse complement strand
ACCTGGGCGACGCGCCGCGCGAGCGGCTGTGGGGGGGGGGGGAGCCGATCGGCAGCAGACCTACCTCGGTCAGCGGCGTCACGGTCGAGAACCACGGTGTAAAGTCCTCGGTGTTCAGCAGGTCCAGATAGCGCTCGTGACTTGCGGCGTTAAGCTTCTCGGCCATATCCCAGAACTTCTGCGTGGTCTCGGTGTTGGTCTTCTCGACACTCGGGGCCGACTGCAAAAGCGTTGCGGCGGCAACGGACTCAACATGGCGCTGAGCCAGCGTGCGGTTGCCGTAACGGGCAAAGATGACCTCGCCCTGCTCGGTGAGCTTAAAGAAGCAGTTGACCGAACCCTTGGGCTGCGCCAGCACGGCCTTGTTGGCCGGGCCGCCGCCACGGCCCACGGCACCGCCGCGACCGTGCATGAGCACCAGGTCGATATCGTTCTTCTCGGCCCACTTGGCAATGCGCTCCTGCGCGGAGTGCAGCGCGAGCATGGCGGTGGTAGGACCGGCATCCTTGGAGGAGTCGGAATAGCCCAGCATGACCTCCATGCGGCGGTTGGTCTGGGCAAGGCGCTTTTGCACCACAGGCAGCGTAAGCATCTGATCGAGCACGTCGACGCAGCCCTCGAGGTCCTCGAGCTGCTCGAACAGCGGGATCACGTCGAGCTCGGGGACATCCTCCTCGTGTGCAAAGGACAGGTGGGCAAGCTCAAAGACGTCGGCCACATGCTGGGCGCTCTTGGTAAACGAGATGATGTAGCGGTGCGCCATCTTCTTGCCGTAGCGCTTTTGGATGGAGCCGATAGCACGGAAGGTATCGATGACTTCGCGCGTCATGGGCTGCAGGTCGCCATGGATACCGTTCTCGTGGATATCCTTGAGGGCGCGGGCATGCACCACGGAGTGCTGACGGAACTCCATCTCGACCATATGGAAGCCGAAGGACTCGACTTGCCAGATGATGGTCTGGACCGGGCCGTAGGCGGCACGGACGGCACCGCAGGCGGCCAGCGAACGCTGGACGACGCGCAGGTCATCCAGGAACTCGTCGGCGCTGTGGTACATGGTGTCGGTGATACGGCGCACGGTGGCGTTCAGACGGTCGGCCATGACGAGCATGACGGCGCGATGCGGCTCGTGCTCGGAGATCAGCTCGGCGCGGGCCGTGTAACGAGGGCTCATCTCGACCTGATGGTTCCACAGGTTAATGAGCTCGGCAGAAGGCTTGCTGTAGGTGGCCTCGAGCGTGAGGTTGTGGCCGATGCGGCGGCACTTGTCCTCGAGCTTGAGCACCATGTGAGTGAAGTACTTGGCGGCGACCTCGCGGCTCACCTTGGCGGTGACGTTGGGGTTGCCGTCGCGGTCGGAGCCGATCCAGCTGCCGGGATGGAAGAACGCCGGGCACAGCGGCGGCACGGTACCGGCCTTGTCGCCCAGCACCCAGTCGTCAAAACGACGGTAGATGACGGGGATAACGTCGAACAGCGTGTTATCGAAGATGTCGATGATGGTATCGGCTTCCTCGACCGGCGTGGGCTTCTTGAGCGCGATGGGGCTCGTACGCACCAGGGCGTCGATCTCCTGCAGCATATGGCGCTCGTTCTCCACCAGGTCGGAGCCGCCCAGACGCGGACGCTCCTCCAGCAGGTTGGAGATACGGCGAATCTTGCCCTCGACGGCCTTACGACGGGCCTCGGTGGGATGTGCGGTAAAGACAGGGTGGAACTCGAGCTTGCCGAGCAGCTCATTGGCACCCTCGACGCCCATCTCGTTTACCAACTGGTGATAGGCGACGGTGAGTTCGTTGGCGGGATCGACCTCGGTATCGGTCGATGCGCCGGCCTCGCGCTCGCGCAGCTGCGCCACACGGTAGTTCTCCTCCGACAGGTTTGCCAGATGGAAAAAGCTCGTAAAGGCGCGGACAATGACCTGCTGTTTATCGAGCGGCAGGCTGTCAATCAAATCGACGACTTCGCGAAACGCCACGGCGGTGGGCTCGTCGGCAGTGGGCACGCCCTGTTCGTCAACGGACTCGTCGGCAGCGCGGCTACCGGGGTTGCCGGCATTGACCACAATCTCGGCTGTCAAAATCTTGTCGAACAGGTCCGCGATCTCGGGATCATACTCGCTAAGCACACGACGTTCCAGGCGCAGGAACAGCGCCAGATTATCGCGCAGCTCCTCGGGGATCTCGATCTCGGCGAGACGCTCCCTGGACTCGGCATTCGAGCCGATTCGGTTAACGAGGCGGTTGACCACGGCAGCGACGCGCGCCGCGGCTTCGGGTACAGACTGGTTGCTTAGGTTCTCAGCCACGTTTCCTCCCATTCCTCCTTCTATGCACGTAACATGCGGTATTCATTATAGGCGCTTGAGAAATACTTTCGACACTGATTGCGCTTTACCACACAAAAGTATTTTCTGCATTGCAAGGGTTTTTGCCCCAAATGGTCGTATTTCTCGGTGGGCGGCATACGTAAACGGGGGCATTCCGCATAAAAGCGAAACACCCCCGTAACAATCGCTCTCCATGAGCAGCGCACGTTAGCAGGCCCGCAGCTCAAAAAGATGCGCTACAGGCGCTCGCGAACCGCCTCGACCACATTGGCCAGATCGACGAGAACCTCGTCATGGCTCTGCATGTCGCGCACCTTGACCTTGCCGGCGGCAAGCTCGTCGCCGCCCAAGACCAAAATGAGCTTGGCGCCCACCTTGTCGGCCTGCTTAAACTGAGCCTTGAGCGAACGGCCCTGGTAGTCGGCCTCGGTCACGATACCTGCAGCGCGAAGCTCCTGCGTAATGGCGAAGACGTTCTGGCGCAACTCCTTGCCGGCGTTGGCGACGTAGACGCACGGGGCCTCATCGGCACCCAGGTCGCCGCCAAAGGCCTGTAGGGCCAGCAGGGCGCGCTCAAAACCGACGGCGAAGCCGACGCCGGCCGTAGGCTCAGTTTGCCGCGCCGCCGCCGATGGAGCCGACGCCGGCGCCGGGGGCCTCGACCTCAAAGACGGTACGGGTGTAGTAGTCCAGGCCGCGCACCAAGGTGGGATCCTCGACATACTCGATACCGGCGGCATCCAGATAGCGCTTGACCTGCTCGTAGTGCTCGCGGCACTCGTCGCACAGGTTGTCACCCATCAGCGGAGCCTCGGCCATGATCTCGCGGCAATGGTCGTTCTTGCAGTCGAAGGCGCGCAGCGGGTTAAGCTCGGCGCGCTCGCGGCACTCGTCGCACATCTCGTCGGCGTGGTCGAGAATGAACTGCTTAACCTGCTCGCGATAGGCCGGACGGCACTGGGGATCGCCCATCGAGTTAATGAGCAGACGGAGCTTGGAAAGATCGAAGCCCAGACGCTTGTAGAACTCCATGAGCATGATGATGCACTCGGCGTCTGCCGCCGGATCGGGAGCGCCGAGCCACTCGATGCCCACCTGGTGGAACTGGCGCAGGCGGCCCTTCTGGGGACGCTCGCCGCGGAACATGGCCTCGGCGTAGTAAGCCTTAAACGGCGTGGAGCCCTGGGGCACCAGGTTGTTCTCCACGACGGCGCGCACCACACCGGCCGTGCCCTCGGGACGAAGGGCCAGACGCTGCTTAGGCTTGAGCTTGGTATCGGTGCCTTCGGTAAAGACGCGATCCAGGTTGGCGCCGCTAAACACGCGGAACATCTCCTTGCGCACGACGTCGGTCGACTGGCCGATGCCGTGGACAAACACGTCCACCTGCTCGATCGCGGGCGTCTCGATGGGCTTAAAGCCAAACGGCTCGAATACGCTGGCCGCAATCTGCTGCATCTTTTGCCAGGCGCGCATCTCGGCGCCGATAAGGTCGCGGGTTCCCTCCGCCTTCTGTGCCTGCATGGGCAAACACCTTTCTTTTGTATCGCGTCATAGATAGTGGACATTATACGGCACAAAGCAGCAACGCGGCGGCGCGTCTGACCGAACGAGGGTATGGGGACTCGTTCGGCCAGATGCGCCGCCGCTGTTTGTGACCCGTTTTCCTCCGTCCCCTTCGGATCACGTGATCTGTTGGGGACGGAGGAAAACGGATCATTTCGTAGGCCCGTGACCGCCTTGGAAACCGAATGATGGTACGAGCATCCATTCGGCTTCCAGGGCGGCCACAAACAGAACGGGGCAAACAGAAAAGAGCACGTAGACCTGCCACAGCTCACCGACAAAGCTCATGCCGGCAAGAACGGCAGAGGTGGCGATTACAGTGAGGGAGCCCAAAACGCGACCGCTTACTTTATCGGCAACATGACCGATCACAAGTGAGCCGATAACGCTCACCACGGTGGAGATGGCGTTGGAGATGTTGTACTGCGCAAGCGTGATGCCCAGGTCGCTGACGACGAGCGGCTGAAACAGGCTCATGCAGTTAACGAAAATCGTGTAGCACGTGGCCATGATGACAAAGCCGGAAGCCACCACGAGCCAGCCGGGGAAGAACTTACGCTGCTGGGACATACTGCTCCTTTTTAAACAAACGAGTAGCAAGATTGGGTGCTACCGGTGGTCGGCGATGTAGCCCAAAGCGACGGCGGCATAAGCCGCGGCGCCAAGGGGAAGCTCGGCATCGCTAAAACGTGCCTTGGGATGATGCTGAGCAAAATGCTCGTCCGTATCAGTCACGGCAGCGCCCACGGTAAAGTACGCACTCGGGATCTCACTCGAGATCAACGCGAAGTCCTCGCTCGCCATGGCGTGGAACAGCGGCAGGAAGGCGGCCTTGGGCAGCGTCGCACCCACATAGCCAAGCGAAGCCTGGGTCATGTCGTCATCGAGCACGAGCGGGGGAACATCCGAGAGCGTCTCGATGGTGGCCGGCGTACGATAGGTCGTGGCAACGCCGTTGACGACCTCCGCGATGCGGGTCTTGAGGTGCTCCATGAGCTCGACGTCGAATCCGCGCAGCGTACCTTCGAGCACACAAGTGTCGGGGATGACATTTGCGGCCTGACCGCCGGCGAACTTGCCAACGGTAAGCGCAACCTCCTTGGCCGCCGGCACCTCGCGGGAGATGAGCTCCTGAAGCGCCAGATGCACATGGACGCCGGCCGTGATGGGGTCGATGCAGATCTCGGGGCTGGAGCCATGGCCGCCCTTGCCCTGAAGCGTGATGCGAAAACCGTACACGCCCGAGAGCGCCGGGCTGCCGTAGAGTACCAGACCAAGCGGCGACTGGCTATTGACATGCATGGCAAAGGCGGCCTGGGGGCGTGGGTTCTGCAGCAGACCGTCGGCGATGGCAGCGCGTGCCCCCTCAAAGGTCTCCTCACCCGGCTGGAACAGCAGTTTGACGGTAGCATTGGCGTCGACAAGCTCGGCCTCGCGGGCCTTGAGCATACGAGCCGCACCAAGCAGCGCCGTCGCGTGCATATCGTGACCGCAAGCATGCATGCAGCCATTGGTGGATGCAAAGGGCTCGCCGGATTCCTCGGCAACGGGCAGGGCATCCATGTCGCCGCGGAGCATAATAACCGTACCGGCCTGTTCGTCCGCGCAGACGCCATTGCCCTGGGCCGCGGCGGCACCGGCGCCGACAAGGCTCACAACGCAGGAACCATCAACGAGCGTGGTATGGGGGATGTCCATCTCGTCCAGACGTGCCTGGATATAGGCAGACGTCTGCGGAAGATTGTTACCGAGCTCGGGCATCTGGTGTAGATCGTGTCGCCACGCAGCGAGCTCGTCTGCAAAAGCCTGAGCTTCTGCGACAAGACCGTCACCTATAGCGGTCTGCGCCGCTGTGGTAGCTTGAGGCGCTGGTTGCGGTTGAAAATCGGACAGTGCTGGTGCCATAGATGCCCTCCAGTAACGTTTTTGCAGCAAGCACTTTGATAGCGTAAAGTGCAAGGTACAACTTTAAGGGCGATGCATAAAAAATGCCGCCCCGGGAGGCGGCGCAACAAGTTGTTTACAATTACGGGCGCGGCTTTTGGCGCAAGAAGTCGAAATGCGTCTCGCTCAAGATAATCGACAGGAAGATGAGCGCGAAGCCGGCGAGCAGACGCGAAGTGAGCGCCTCCCCCATCAGCAGCACCGAGAACAGCACACCCGAAGGCGATTCCATCGAAAGGAGCAGCGAGCCCGTCGAGGCCGGGACATGCGCCAGGCCGACGTTTTGGATGAGCAGGGCCACGCACGTACAGCCCACCGATAGAAACGCCATCACACCGATAAAGCTCGGCGTCCACACGGACAGCGGCGCTTGGGTCTCGAATAACAGCGACGAGATCAGGCTCAGCACGCCGTTGCCCACAAACATCCAAAACGTGATGACGTTGATATCCATCTTGCGACCGTATTTGGCCGTCACCGCCATCTGGATGGCGAAAAAGACCGCACCAGCCAGCGTAATGACGTCACCGATGTTGAACTCGACGCTATCGAGCGCCACCAGGCCAATGCCCGCCAAGCACAGCAGCGCCGCGCCCAGGTTATAGCGGGTGAGTTTTTCGCCGCTCAGAAAATAGCTCGCGAACGGCACAAGGATGCAATACGTGCCCGTCAAAAAAGCATTCTTGCCCGCCGTAGTATGTGCCAGACCGACCGTCTGCAACGCATAGGCCGCCCACATGAGCACGCCCATACTCAGGCCAACGATCAGGTTGCGGGCATTGAAATGTGCAATGATGCGTTTGTGGAAGACGGCAAACATGACCAACGCTGCGGGCAGAAAGCGCACGTAGAGAAGTTCAAACACCGGAATGGTGTCGAGCGCGTCCTTCATGGTCGTAAAGGAGTAGCCCCAGACGACTGCCACCGAAAGCAGCAGGACTTTCCAGAACAGCGGCGAGCGAGCGCCGGCGCCGCGGAAGGTGCCACCCGCGCCCAAATCCTCACGGGCCACAGGGCTATCGGGCATGTTTTCGATTTCGTTGGCAGCGTATTGGGCCATGGAACATCCTCGCACTCAATCTGGGCGTGGTGTCCGCACGCGTATGGCTGCGTGCCGCCTCATGGTCAAATAAAAACGGGGCGCACCGGACCCCCGGCACGCCCCGCTACTGTAGCAACAACCAAGCAACCCGCGCAATTCACTACGCTAAAGCATCGGCAGAGCACACCTCGATGTTCCGGTAACGCCACGCTGTTGCGCTAGATTAATTTAGTACTCTCAAGCTTTTCGATAATCCAGTCGTTGGCTTTGATAACCGGGCGGCGGAAGACGACGCCCAGGGCCAGCGACGGAATCAGGTAGCTCGCCAGAATGCCCAGCTCAATCCAGTACTCCATATGGTAGGCACCGGCCATGGCGGCGTGCATGGCGTTGATGCCGTGGGTAAACGGCAGGAACGGGTAGATCGCCTGGAACACGGGGCCGGTCATCTCGATGGGGAACGTACCGCCCGAACCGCCGACCTGCATGACCAGCAGCACGACGGCGAGGGCCTTGCCGATATCGCCAAACGATACCGTAAGCGTGTAGACGATATTGGAGAACACGAGACTCGCGACCCAGCCCGCCAGCACAAACTGCAGCGGGTTGTCGCACTGAATGCCAAAGAACAGAATGTCGCCCGCGCACACGAGCGTTGCCTGCAGCAGAGCCAAACCGCCAAAGAACAGGTAACGTCCCAGGTAGATCTCGTGCAGGCGCACGGGGATGAGCTCGTTGATAAGCTCATCGTCAACCGAGACCTTCATCATGGCCGCCAGTACGATCGAGCCGACCCATAGCGACAGAATCGTGTAGAACGGCGCCATGGCCGAACCGTAGTTGCGGATCGGATAAACCGGCTTGCGGTCGAGCGCGACGGGGCCGGAAAGCGACACAGCCAGACCCTCGGGATCATTGCCGATCATCGTCTTGATCGTGGCTAGATCATCAGACATAAGGGCACCGTCGAGTTCGTCCTTAAACGCGCTGATCTTGTCCGACGCCTCGCCCAGCTGATCGGAAGCCTTGTTGACCAGCTTTGCGGCTTTGGACAGACCCTTCGCCAACGAGCCGGACGCATCGGTCAGGCCGCTTACGGCGCTATCCAAATCGCCCGAAATACCGTCGAGCGAATCCAAGACACCCAAAATGGTCTTCTTGAGCTCCTTGGCTTTGACCGAGAACGTGGAATCGTAATCGGACTTAGCACCCGAAATGCCCGACTTGGCATCCGCAATGGCTTGGTCGACTTCGGCACGCGTGTCGTTGACCTTGGTCATGTTATTCGAAAGAGACGTCGCGATGCCCGTCAGTTCCTTGGCATTGTTGCGATACTCCATCGCGATCCTGCCCAGCGATGTTGCGACGGACTTCAAGCCATCCTGGAGCTTTTCGCCCTTCACCTGATCGGCAAGGCCGCGAATCTTGTCCGAAGCGGCATCAATCTCATCGGCACGCGCATTGAGCGAGTCGGCGGCATCGTTAAGCTGAGACACGGTAAGGTCGACATGTTGGTTCGCAGCATCGAATGCATTTGCGAGCTCGGTGGATACGTTATCGAACGAGTCCGCGCTTCCGTCTATTGCAGAATCGACGGCATCGCTGACGGCCTTGAGCGCCGCCTCGGAATCGGCAACACCGCTCTCGGCACGCTGCATGAGCTGCTTCGTCGATTCCTCGGTGGTTCCGGTCTGCTTGAGCATGCCGCTCGCCGACGTGAGGGAATCAGCGGTCGAACTTAAAATGCCCGCGAGCGAGGCTGCGCTCGCCTTGACGTCCTGAAGGTCCTCGACCGAATCGCCGAGCGTCGAGGACAGATTGGCGATAAAGTTGCTAACCTGGTCGGTGCTCATGTAATCGAGCAGGCTGGACACCGTCTTAAGACCGATGGTCGTGATGGTCTTGGTAAAGGTCTCGTTAACCTGGCTCTGAACGGCGCTCGAGCCCTTCTCGGTTACGATCTGTGCAATGGCATTTGCCTTCTGATTCTCGTAAAACTCGATATCGGCGTGTTTCACGTCGGTCGAGAAAAGCGTCATCATGTCTGCGCTAAACGTTTTGGGGATAACAACGGCCGCATAGTACGCGCCTGATTTTACGCCATCGATAGCTTTATCGCGATCGTTGAGCACGACCCAGTCGAAGTTCTCGTTGCCGCGCAGGGTGGCGGTTACGTTTTCGCCCACGTTGACCTCGACGGGAATTAGATCGCTCTCGTAGCCCTCATCGGTGTTGACCACGGCAATCTTAAGATTGCCGGTGTTGCCGTACGGATCCCAGCTGCCGGCGATGTTAAACCACGCGTACAGACACGGCACGATAATGAGGCCCATCACGACAACCAAGCCGATCACGGAGCGAGACACGTTTTGGACATCGCGCTTAAACAGATGCAGGATGTTCTTCATTTATGCCTCACCTCCTTTGGAGTGCTTGCCAAGCGCGGTGGTATCTCCATCA
Source organism: uncultured Collinsella sp. (assembly GCA_900542335.1). Taxonomy (GTDB): domain Bacteria; phylum Actinomycetota; class Coriobacteriia; order Coriobacteriales; family Coriobacteriaceae; genus Collinsella. The sequence continues at coordinate 20,561 of UQNG01000023.1, read as the reverse complement.
TTTGTGGCTGAGCTGTCGCTGCCCTGAGATTTATGGTGCGAGCCCATATGCGGCAAGCGGCCCGTGGACTGATCGCCGCCCTTGGCACCACGCTCGCTGGCGTTGAGACCAAACATGCGACGGGCAGCAGGAATGGCGGCCGTGTGCTCGCGCATCTCGCGACGCAGGTCCTCATCCGAAAGCGCCGAGATGCGCATCTGGGTATTGAGGCTCGCGCGGATGTACTCGATGTTGATGAGCCAGCCACAGATGGCGATAACCGAAATGATCCAGATAACGAGCAGGATGATCTTGCCGTTATTGTCGATATCGAGCACCGTCGAAAGCACAAAGAGCAGAACCTGCACGCCTACCACGGCGGCAAAACCGCCCTTGATGTAGTACGGGTAGCGATGCTCAAACGCCACGGCATGATCGAGCAACTCGCGACGGTACGAATCCGAATCGAGCATGACGCGCATGGCCGTGCGCAGCGAATAGCGCTGGCGCGGCAGGTCGTTGGACTCGCAGATCATGAGCCCCGTCGTGGAAAGCTGTTTATCAAAGAGCAGGTTGAGGTTGAGCAGCAACGGGCGCAGCTGCAGACCGATAAAGAGCGCCACGATCAGGAACACGCCCAGGATGCACAGGTTGAACAGGTAGTTGAACGAATACATGCCACCGACGGTCTCGCGCAGCAGGTTGATGCCATAGGTGAAGGGCAGCAGCGGATGCAGCCATTGGAAGAAGCCGGGCATCATCTCGATGGGATACATGCCCGACGAGCCGGGGATCTGCACAATGACGAGGATGACGCCAATGGCTTTACCGATATGCTTAAAGGTGGTGGACAGCGCATAGATGATGTTGACGTAAGTGAACGAGATAGCGATGCCGCCCAGCACAAAGAGCAGCGGATTGACGCACTGAACGCCAATGACCAGGTCGCCCACCGTAACGATAATGGCCTGGAACGCACCCAGGATCACCATCAGCAGCCAGCGGCCAAAGTAGCCCTGACGCGCCGTAAAGCTACCGATGCCCTCGCGGTCGACCTCGAGCTTGTAGATAGCGATGAGCACATAGCCGCCTACCCACAGCGCCAGATTGGTGTAGAAGGGCGCGATGCCCGAGCCAAAGCTCTTGACCGGATAGATTGACTTGGACGTCAGCTCAACCGGAGATGCCATGAAATCTGCCACGTCATTGACGTCGACGTCCATGAGGTCGGCTAACTCGCCCATAGACTCAGAGGTCTGCAGCGCCGCAATGTCATTAGCGGCGGTCGCGAGCTTGTCCTGAACCTTGGCAAGGGAGGCATCGGTTTGGGACAGCGTGGTCTTTGCCTGCTTGAGCGTGGCGTCGAGCTGCGCCAGCGTGCCGCGCGCGCTCGCTATCGTGGGGGTCATACCCGATACAATGCCGGTCAAATCGCCCGAAACGGCGGCAAAGGAGTCAAGCGCGCTCGAAGCCTTCGGCAGCGCGTTCTGCCCCAGATCGGTCTGAGCCTGACCGAGGTTAGCCGTACCGGTCTGAATTGCCGCGTTGAGTGCGTTACTCGCGTTCGAGATTGCCGTAGCGTCCTTTGCCATGGCGCTCGACTGTGCAGAAAGGCCATCCTTAATGCTCTGCAGCTTCTGGTTTTGCTCGCGAAGCGAATTGATGGTCGACGCGATGAGCGCATCGGCGTTCTCCGATCCCGTCGACGTATCGTTAACGAGAATCTGCAGGCGCTCGATGACAGCGCTGTTGTGGTCAATCGTCGCCTGAAGGGATTCGAGCGAGTTGTCGATTCGAGTGGTCGTGGACGTAACCGTACCGGTAAGCCTGCCAATCGCGGCGTTCGCAGAAGCCGATGTCTTACTCAGCACGATGCTGCCCTCCGAAAGTGCCTTGGAGAGCGAGGTGATGGACTTGCCAGCCGTGGTGCGAGCTTCGCCCAGCAGATCATTACCCTGAGCGATTGCCTGCGTTAGCGAAGGCGCCTGTCCCTGCAGGCCCGCCAACGCAGCATCGGCCGAAGCAATCGAGCTGCTTGTCTTATCGATGGCGGCATTCATGTCGCCAATCGAATCACGCACCTCGCCCAACGTGTCGGAAGCCTCTGATACCGAACCGGCCAACGAATCCTGAGTCTGGGTTGCCTTGTCCTTTAAATCGACTCCGGCATCTTTGGCAATACTGGCAACGGTTTCGCCCACCGTGGAGACAAATTCCGAGTTGATCTGCTCCTCGATGGTGCTTGCACCGGTGTCGGTAACCTTGGGTGCAATAGCGCTCTTCTTCTCATTGACGTAGTACGTTAGCTTGGGCTGATGGTAGTTGCCGTCGAGCATCGAAACCAGATTGTCCGAGAAGTTCTTGGGGATTACGATGGCCGCATAGTACTCACCGCTCTCGACGCCCTCCTTGGCATCGGCCGCCGAATCGACGAAGGTCCAGCCCAGCTGGTCGTTCTCCTTGAGCTGATCGACGACCTTATCGCCCGCGTTGAGCTCGCCCACCAAGTCGTTTTGGGTGCCCTGATCGTTGTTGGCGATGGCAATCTTGATACCCTGGGTGTTTCCGTACGGATCCCAGTTTGCCACGATGTTGTACCAGGCATACAGCGAGGGAATAACGCACACGCCGAGGGTAACCACCAAGGCGACGGGGTTCACGAGCAGTCGCTTAATGTCGCGCTTAAATATCGCAAAGGAGACCTTTGCGTCGGATAGTTTGCTGCCGAGACTCACGCTTGGACCATCCATCCTGTCGTTGAATCAAATCGTACTATCGACAACCATTGTACGTAGGCGCTTTAGCGTCTCAGGGCACAATGGTGTTGAGTTTTGCGGGTAGCAATATACTACGAAGACGAATTAACGTACAGTTGTACAGTATCTTTAATTTCAGCAGGTCACAAAACCACAACCCCGACAAATAATTGATCCCTTGGGGACGGAGGAAAACGGATCACCGGATCAGACCGACCCCCTCGGTGATCCGTTTTCCTCCGTCCCCAAGGGATCATTCAAAAGGAAACGAGAGTGGAAAATCTCCCACTTCAAGCCCGCATTCGAGCCAAAAGTGGGAGATTATCCACTCTCGTTCTAATCTAGTTACGGCGCCATATCCCCGAACTACATCAAGTTGCAGACAGCCGCCGCGAAGGCCACGGGGTCCTCGGGCAGAATACCCTCGACCAGCAGGGCCTGGTCATAGAGAAGGCCGGAGTACTGCTTGATCTTGTCGGCGTCGCCTGCCTTCTGAGCAGCGACGAGCTTGGCAAAGACCGGGTGCTTGGCGTTGAGCTCGAGCACGCGCTGGCTCATGGGCATACCGTCGGGCGCGCCCTCGGGACCCTTCTGGAGCACCTTCTCCATCTCGAGCGAAAGCGGGCCCTCGGTGGTGATGCACGCGGGAGCATCGGTCAGGCGCGCAGAGACGGCGACCTTCTCGACCTTATCGCCGAGCGCCTCCTTCATGGCGCTAAAGAGGTCCTCGTTCTCCTTGGTGGCGTCCTCGGCCTCCTTCTTCTCGTCCTCGGTCGCCAGGTCAAGATCACCGGTCGCGACGTTCTTGAGCTCCAGGTGACGATCCTCGACCTCGGGCTCGGCACCGTCGGCAACGGCCTTCTCGGCAGCCTCGCGGGCAGCATCGTCCTCATAGATCTTGGGCATATCGGCGGCAACGTACTCACGCATGGCCTGGAAGGTGAACTCATCCACATCCTGCGTCAGCAGCAGTACATCGTAGCCGCGGTCGAGCACGCCCTTCACGACGGGCATCTTGGCCAGACGCTCGCGCGAATCGCCGGCGGCATAGTAGATTGCCTTCTGGCCCTCGGGCATGCCCTTGGCATACTCGGCCAGGGTAATCATCTTCTGCTCCTTGGCAGACCAGAACAGCAGCAGGTCGGCGAGCTCATCGGCCTTCATGCCATAGCTCGAGTAGATGCCGTACTTAAGACCGCGGCCAAAGTTCTCAAAGAACTTCTCGTAGGCCTCGCGGTCGTTGTCACGCATATCCTCAAGGTCGGCGGTGATCTTCTTTTCCACACGCTTGGCGATGGCCTTGAGCTGACGGTTCTGCTGCAGCGTCTCACGCGAAATATTGAGCGTCACGTCGGCAGAGTCCACGACACCGCGCACAAAGTTGTAGTAGTCGGGCAGCAGGTCGTCGCACTTCTCCATAATCAGGACGTTTGAGCTGTAGAGCGCCAGGCCCTTCTCGTAGTCCTTGCTGTACAGATCGAACGGGGCGCGACCCGGCACAAACAGCAGCGCATCGTACTCAAGCGTACCCTCGGCATGGAAGCTGATAGTGCGCGCGGGATCGTCAAAGTCGTGGAACGTGGACTTGTAGAACTCGTTGTAATCCTTCTGTTCAACGTCGGAGCTGCGCTTCTTCCAGATTGGCGTCATGGAGTTGATGGTCTCGAGCTCCTGGTAGTCCTCGTACTCGGGCTTGTAATCGTCGCCGGCGTCCTCGGGCTTGGGTTTCTGGCGGCTCTTGCTCACCATCATCTGAATCGGGTAGCGCACATAGTTGCTGTACTGCTGAATCAGGCTCTTGAGGCCCCACTCGGTCAGGAAGCGATCGTAGGTCTCGGCCTCGCCGTCGGCGTCGAGCTTCTCGTTCTCACGCAGCGTCAGAATGACATCGGTACCGTGCTCGGCACGCTCGCCATCCTCGATGGTGTAACCCTCAAGACCGTCGGACTCCCAAACGTGGGCGGTATCCTCGCCATAGGCGCGGCTCACGACCTTCACATGGCTGGCGACCATAAAGGCCGAGTAGAAGCCCACGCCAAACTGACCGATAATGTCCACATCGGAGCCCTGCTGCTCGGCGTTCTCGGTCTTAAACTCCTCGGAGCCGGAATGGGCGATGGTGCCCAGGTTGCGCTCGAGCTCCTCGGCGGTCATGCCAATGCCGTTATCCGAGATGGTAATGGTGCGGGCGTCTTTATCAAAGGAAACGCGAATAGCCAGGTCGCCCTGGTCGAGCTTGACGCTCGGGTCCTGCAGGCTCTTAAAGTTGAGCTTGTCGACGGCGTCGCTCGCGTTAGAGATAAGCTCGCGCAGGAAGATTTCCTTATTGGTGTAGATGGAGTTGATCATGAGGTCGAGCAGTTTTTTGCTCTCGGTCTTAAATTGACGCATGTGCAGTCCTTTCGCGCTATCCCCGTCCGCAAAAACGGCTCGGTTGCCCGAGCCGCATCGCAGACCTGCTATGTTCAGACTTAGATTTTATAACCCATTAGCGCGCATATATACATACGGAATCGAAAAACTGTATGTCCAAACGCTCCGATGCGCCAATTGCCAAGGAGTGTCCCCGACTGCCGGCAGAAAAGGAGCGTCCCTATCTGCTATCTACGCGCTTGGCCATCCAGACATGGGGTTGGCCCTCGTCTTCGTAATCTACCGGGGCAATTTGCGCGTAGCCCGCCTTTGCATAGAGCGGCAGCACGTATTCCTGCGCATGCAGCTTAATTAGCTTAGCGCCGGCATCGCGTGCACACGCAGCACTGGCCTCGACGATCGCACTCGCCAGTCCGCGACGACGCATAGCCGGCAGCACGGCGACGCGCCCCATAATGTAGGTCTCCCCCGCCGCAACGCCTTCGTCCATGTCGCATGCCGGCAACACCGGGGCCTCTGCGTCAGCCACGCGCTCAAGCTCTTCGGGAAACACGCGCGAGCAACCGGCAAGCTCGCCGTCTACATAGAGCGTCACATGAATGCAGTTCGGGTCCTCGTCGATAGCGTCGAACTCGCTCTCATAGCCCTGCTCGTCCATAAAAACGACGCGGCGCACCAACGCCGCGTCATCAAAGCATCCCGTCTTAAGTTGGATATCCATGGCTGCCCTTTCATTCAATGCGAACGTTAGGGACAGATTTTAGCGAAAATGAGCTCCGCGCACGCTAAACTTCGCGCGAGCCTTCGCCAGGCAGTCGTAATGACCCACGTTATGGGCATCGCTCGCGATGAAGCTGTACAGGTTCTGATCGAACAGGCGCTGTGCCGGCTTTTTCTCGCGACCAAAGCGACCGCCGGCAATAAAGTCCGCCGAAGCCTGCAGTTTGCAGCCCATATCGACCAGGCGCTCCGCCACGCTTACATCCTTTTGAACCGCACGATAGCGCTCAGGATGAGCGATGATCACCTGGTAGCCACGGCACTGCAAATCGTAAATCGTGTTCTCGTACTCTCTAAACGCATACGCATCGGCATGCGTCGAAAGCTCGAGCAGGAACTCGTTGGTCCCATCGAAATGCAAGTGCTCCGCGGCATCGATACCAAGCTCAACGAGCTTTCGGTGGTTGACTTCGAAGCCCATCTGGAGCGGAAAACCGTCAGCGTTATCACGCAGCAGCTCAAAGGCATCCCACATCTTGTCGTAATCAAAATAGGGATCACGGCAGTGAGGAGTGCAAACGATTCTGGTTACACCGGCCCGCTTGGCAGCCTCGAGCATCGCCAAGCTCTCATCGAGATCGGCGGCGCCGTCGTCTACACCCGGCAAGATATGGCAATGAATGTCACGCATAGGTCGGCCTTAATCAACTAAACGTTTGCCCGGTTGGTGAAGATGCCCTTTTTGGAAGTGCCCTGATCGGCGGAGCCCTTCTTAACCTTCTTACCGTCCTTGGTGTAGTAAGAATAGTAGTACTCGCTGGTCTCGGTCTCACAGTAATTCATAACGGTACCGATGAGCTTGACCTTCTCGGACTTCTTAAGCTGGGCGATAGCGTTGAGTGCCTCTTCGCGCTTGGTAAAGTCCTCGCGCACCACAAACAGCGTGCCGTCGGTCAGGCTGGCAATCTCGGCAGCATCGATGAAGGTGCCGACCGGAGGAGCATCGAAGATGACATACTGGAACTTAGCAGACAGTGCCTTGACCAACTTGGAAAAGCGATGAGAGACGATGATGTCTGCAGGATTGGGAATATGCGGCTCGGCATCGAGGAAGTAGAAGTTCTTCTGACCCGTCTCGACAATTGCCTGGTCGATGGAAATCTGCTCGGAAAGGACCGCATAGAGTCCGCCGCGCGAACGAACGCCGAGCATATCGGAAAGGGACCTGCGGCGCATATCGGCCTCGACCAGGAGCACGGACTTGCCGCTCGTGGCGATTGCCTGAGCAAGGTTAATGGAAACCGTAGACTTGCCCTCGTTGGGAATCGAGGAGGTAACGGTGATGGTGCGAATGGGGTCGTCCACGCTCGCAAAGCGGATGTTGGCCAGAAGGGTCTTGGCGGCATTCTGTACAACGAGCTTATCGGTGTTCTTTGCCTTAGCCATGCCTATTTACCACCTTTCATAGCCGGAATTCGGCCAACAACGGGAATACCCAGGAGCTCTTCTGCCTCTTCGGCACCGCGGATGCGGGTATTGAGCATGTCTGCCAAAACGACATAGGCAACTGCGATAAAGATACCGGCGAGGAACGCAACGGCGACGTACAGCGCGCGCTTGGGGCCGCTGGGAGCTTCGGGGGTCTTAGCCTTATCGATAACGTTGATGCTCTGGGCAGCGCCGACGTTCTGAGCGACCGTACTCACCGAGCTGGCCATGGCCCTTGCCACCTCTGCCGTCTCCTCGGCATCGGTGCCCGTCACCGAAAGCGTGATGACGCGCGTCGTGGTCTCGGAGGAAACGGAAATCTTGTAGTCGTCCAGATCGGCGAGGCCCAGATCCTTGGCAGCACCGCCCTTAACGCTATCGCTATCGAGCAGCGTGGCGATATCGTTGGAAAGCATCTGGCTCGCCGAAAGATCGTTGTAGCTCATCTGACCGCTATCGTCGGTCTTGGCGAGAACGTACATGCTCGTCGTGGCGGTGTAGGTGTTGTCCATCATAGCGAAGGAGACGACGCCCATAGCGATCGCGCAGACCACCGGAAGGGCAATGACCAGCTTGAGGTGCTTTTTAAGCAGCTGGAACAGTTCGAGAAGGGTCATGCAGCTTGCCTTTCATTTCCCTAGTTCGTATCGACAAAACTGTTCATATGATATCGCATCTTTCTGCCATGTCCGAACGCTATACATAAGATACAGCACAAACGGCAATGTTGCGCAATAATAACGCCGCATCGGCAACCCCGGTGCGGCGTCAAAACAACACGTTTGCTGCATTGCTACGCAAATGATTCGTCCTGCTGTACGGGAAACGTCACCGTGATGGTAGTCCCCACACCCAGCTCGCTCGATAGGTCGAGCGAAGCATGGTGATACACGGCGGCATGCTTAACGATGGCCAGACCCAAGCCTGTTCCGCCACGTGCCTTGGAGCGGCTCTTGTCCACGCGATAGAAGCGCTCGAACACCTTGCCCTGCTCCTCGGGCGCGATGCCGATACCTGTATCGGCAACCGTCAGGTACGGATGGCCCTCATCATTGGTCCCACATCGAAGCGTAACCGTGCCACCGGGCTGGTTATAGCGAATAGCGTTACTGGCCAGGTTATAAATCAGCTCGTCGATCAGGCGCGACACGCCTTCGATCACCACGGGCTTCGTCTCGTGCCCAATGGTCACATTCGACTGCCGGGCAACCTGCTCAAGACGCTGTTCCACCGTCAAAATGGCGCGAGAGAGCTCGATAGGTTCCGTGGACCCAATGGGCACCGCCTCGCCCTCGGATGCTCGCTCCGCCTCGTCCAAGTTGGAAAGCGTGAGGATGTCGTTGACGAGCGCTGCCAGGCGGCCCGCCTCGCGGTAGATGCGGCTGCCAAAGTTGCGCAGGTCGTCCTCGCCCTCGACCATGCCGTTTGCAATAAGCTCGGCATAGCCCGAAATCGCGGTAAGCGGGGTCTTGAGCTCATGAGTGATATTGGCCGTGAACTCACGACGCATGCGGTCGTTATCGGCCAGCACCGCCATCTGGCGTTTAAGCTCCTGGCGCTGCGACTCAATGCGCTCGAGCATGGGAACCATCTCGGTGTAGGCATGTTCATAGCTACGACGCGGGTGGTCCAAATCGACCTCCTGCAGCGGCGCAATGATGGCACGGGATTCGCGGCGCGCAAGGAAAAACGAGAGCACCGCGCCCGCCGCCGCGATAAGCAGCATCGGCGCCACCAGCGAAAGCAAAATCGCCGCAACGCCAGGCTGGGCCTGTGCCAAACGAACGACCTGACCGTTATCAAGGGCGACGGCTCGATATAGCATAATCTCGTCGAGCGTGGTGCTCGAGCGCTCCGCGGAGCCCGAACCGCTCTCAAGGGCCTCAATAACCTCGGGACGATCGCCATGGTTGGGCAACATGGAGGGCGATGCCTCGTTGTCGTAGGCAACCGAGCCGTCTTGGTTGATCAACGTAATGCGCAGGTCCTCGCGATCGAGGCTTCGCAAAAATGCGATGGGCTCCTGCTGCTCATTTAAGGCGGCGGCAATAAGCTCGGTTTCTTGCGAAAGGTTGGCACTCGTGGCGTCTGCCAAAGTGTTTTGCACAAAGAACGCGCCCAACACCGTAAAGGCAACAATCACCGCCATGGCACAGATGAAAATCGTCGCGAACACGCGATGGGAAAGCGTGTGCTTTCCCTGGGGGGCGAAGACCACGGGCTACTCCTCCGATGCGGCAGCTACGGAATCTGCGTCTTCGCTTCCGTCGTCGGCAGAAGGCTCCGCCAGGCGATAGCCCACGCCGCGCACCGTCTCGATAGCGCTGGCACGCTCGCCGAGCTTTTGGCGAAGCGTCTGTACGTGAACGTCGACGGTACGCGAGCCGCCGTCGAAGTCCCAGCCCCACACGCTCTGCAGCAGCGACTCACGGGTAAAGACCACGCCGGGCTTGCGCATAAGATATTCGAGCAAATCGAACTCACGCAAAGTAAGCTTGAGCGGCTCGCCAGCAACGGTCACCTCGCGATGGCTGGGCGAAAGCACGATATCGCCCACGCTGAGCACATCGCTCGCCTGCTTGACCATACCGCCGCGGCGCAGCAGCGCACGGCAACGGCTGGCAAGCTCCATGAGCGAAAACGGCTTGGTCAGATAGTCGTCGGCACCGCCATCGAGCGCCATTACCTTATCGAGCTCGGTATCCTTGGCAGTGAGCATCATGATGGGCACCGTCGCCGTCAGGCGGTCGGCGCGCAGGCGACGCATAATTGCCAGGCCGTCGGTATCGGGCAGCATGATGTCAAGCAGGACGGCATCGGGTACCCGTCGCGCCACGGCGGCCTTAAACTCGCCATCGCACGAAAAGCCCTCGGCCTCGATTCCCTGCTTGCGCAGTGCATAGACCGTCAAATCCCTGATGTTGTCATCGTCCTCGACGTAATAGATCATGTTGAACCCCTTTGCGGCCGGCATGACCGCATCTTAACCCTAAAGGTACCTTTACTAGATGGTATCAGCCAAAACGTCCCGTCAAATAATTCGCCGTGCGCGGGTCGGTGGGATTTTTGAAGAGCTGAGCGGCGGGCGCGTGCTCCACCAACTCACCCAGCAAGAAAAACGCGACCGAGTCGGAGATACGCGCCGCCTGCTGCATATTGTGCGTAACGACCACGAGCGTACAGGTCTCTTTGAGCTCGCAGGCCAGCTGCTCAACCACCAGCGTCGACACGGGATCGAGAGCGCTCGTGGGCTCGTCCATCAGCAGAATATCGGGCTGCACGGCAAGCGCGCGGGCGATGCACAGACGCTGCTGCTGCCCGCCCGAAAGGCCCAGCCCCGACTCCTTGAGTTTGTCCTTGACCTCATCCCATAGCGCAGCGCGACGAAGAGAGTCCTCGACCAACTCATCCAGAACGGCGCGGTCGCGCACGCCCATGCCGCGTGGACCATACGCGACGTTGTCGTAGATGCTCATGGGAAACGGGTTGGGGCGCTGGAACACCATGCCCACGCGCTGGCGCAGGCGGCAGATGTCGTAGTCGCCCAGGATATCCTGGCCGTCGAGCGCGATCTTACCCTCGATGCGGCAGTCCTTGATGTCGTCGTTCATGCGGTTAAAGCAACGCAGCAGCGTCGACTTGCCGCAGCCCGAAGGACCGATAAACGAGGTGATCTGCTTGTCGCGAATCTTGATGGATACGTCCTTGAGCGCGTGGTAGTCGCCATAGAACAGATCGAGGCCCTCGACGTCGATGCGCGTCGACGAGGCGGCAAGATCCTGCGCCGTGGGACGAGTCGCGTCCCCGACTTCGCGCTCGTGCGCAGCCTCGGCTTGCGCCTCCATTAGCTCCTCGAGCTCCGTGGGCTCCATAGCCGCAGCAGCCGTCATACCGCATACCTCCACATCGATATCAATTCAGCAGTATCGATAGTAGAAATCGCGGCTCATATGCACGTGAGCGCATTGTCAGGTGTTTGTAAGGGCGCCTACGCTACGCGGCAGGCAGCTCGATGGTAAAGACGGTATGCTCGGGCGTCGATTCGCACGCGATGGTACCGCCATGCGCGCATACAATCTCCTTGGCGATGGCGAGGCCCAGCCCAGCACCGCCGCGATTGGTCGCACGCGCTGCATCCAGGCGATAAAACTTCTCAAAGATCACCTTGAGCTTAGCCGCGGGAATCGGGTCACCATGGTTAATAAAGCGCACGCGCACGCCGCCGTCATCTTGGCGTCGGGCCTCGATCGTAATGGTCGAGCCTTCGTAACTATAGGCGACGGCGTTTTTCATGATGTTGTTGAACACGCGCGCCATCTTGTCGCCATCCACAAGCACCGTCAGGTCCTCGTGCACATCAATCTGTGCTTCCTTATGCTGTTCGTTGAGAATGGGATAGAACTCATCGGCGACCTGCGCCAGCAACAGGCTCAAGTCGACGTAGCCGCGCGTAAGCACAATATCGTGGAAATCAAAGCGTGTAATGTCGAAGAACTCCTCGACAAGTGCGTCGAGCCGATGTGCCTTGTCAAGCGCCACGCCCGTAAAGTGCGCGCGCTGCTCGACTGGCAGCTCGGGGGCCTCCTGCAACAGGGAGAGGTAGCCCACCACGCTGGCGAGCGGCGTGCGCAAGTCATGCGCCAGGTATGTGACCAAGTCATCCTTGCGATGTGACTCGTCGCGTAGGGCCTGCTGCACCTTACGTTCGCGATCGCGCACGCGGTTGAGCGCACCCTCGACCTCCAGGAAGTCGCCGTCGATGTTATCCCAGGCGTCAGGATGATCGATCAGGCGGTCCTGGATACGGGCCGCAAGCACGCGATCGGCATGCTGTTCCCCTTGCTCGTAGCCTTGGTAATACAGTGCTCGGCCACAAAAGAATAAGACGCACACGGCAAGCGCCAAGACAAAACCAAGCATGTTGAATACAAAGCCGGCGTCAAAGAACACCGGCTCGGCAATGCCGCCAAGCGCCATGGCGCCAATCGCCAGCGTGATTACCCACGCGGCACCGCCAATCACCACGCAACGGCGCACGGTTTCGAATCGATCGATCAGCAAAAACCCGATAAGCAAAACTGCCAAAATGCCAGCGATGTTGTCGATACCGACCAGCAGCAGGCTCAGCAAAAAGAGCAGTACCGTCGCGAGCGCGCGGTTGTCGACGACCGCCCTCACGTATTCAAAGAGTCGATCGGGCACCTCGAACGCCTGTCTATCATCTTTTGTCATATCAAGATCCTCACAAGCGAAAAGCGTTATTCGATGATGTAGCCGACGCCCCAGACGTTTTTGATAAAGCGCGGTTTTTGGGCATCGTCGCCAATCTTTTCGCGCAGGTGGCGAATATGCACCATCACGGTATTGTTGGAGCCGGGCATAAAGTCCTCGTTCCACACCGCGCGGAACAGGTCCTCCACGGGCACTACGCTGCCGCGATGCTCGGCCAGATACAGCAAGATGGAATACTCGATGGGCGTGAGGCGCACCGGCGCACCGTCCACTGTCACGGCACGAGCGTCGCGATTGATCTCGAGACCGTCGAGCTGAATGACCGGAGACTCAGCCACCTGCACTCGGCTACCGTAGCTGGTATAGCGGCGAAGCTGGGCGTGGACGCGCGCAACAAGCTCCAACGGGCGGAACGGCTTGACCACGTAATCGTCCGCACCGAGCGAAAGGCCCTCAATCTTATCCTGCTGGGCATCACGAGCCGTCAGCATAATCACGGGATAGGTGTGGCTGGCACGAATCGTGCGCAGCAGTTCAAAGCCGTCGATATCAGGCAGCATGACATCGAGCAACGCCAGATCAAACTCTTGCTCCAAGATTGCTTTGGCCGCGTCGGCCCCGCTATAGGCAATCTGAACATCAAAGCCTTCTTTTGTAAGGTAGATACCCACCAGGTCGGCGATGGCCTTCTCGTCGTCGACTACCAAAATGCGCTCGTTCATGCGTGCTCCTCTCGCGCTCCATTATGCCCGAGGGGACGCTCGCCACACACAACAAGCGCGGGCGATTAAGTCGTCCTTAAGCACCCATATGTCCGTTCGGGCACAGATGCAGGCCATGCGCGCGCTCGACGCTCGCCTGCGCCGGCAAACGATATACTCTAGTGCCAGAAGAGACCACCCCGTCGAAAGCGAAATCCGTGAAGCCCTTCACCTCTTTTGCAAAGCGCTCTGCCCAGCTTGCTGCCGGCTTTATCTGTGCCGTCGCCCTTGTTGCCGGCGCGCCAACGGTCGCCGGCGCCCAAGTGCTAACAACTGACGACATTTGCGGCAAAACCGCCGATGCACGCGGTATTACGGCCGAAAACCTCCCCGATATCGAGGCAACCAATGCCGTTGTCATGGGGAAAGACGGCACCGTCTACTACGCCCGCAGCGCCGATGATCAGGTCAAGATTGCCTCGATCACCAAGGTGATGACCGCGATCCTGACCGTTGAGAACTGCAAAATGGACGAGAAGATCACGGTGAGCAATGCTGCCGCCACCGTAGGCAACTCGACCGCCGGCCTGCTCGAAGGCGACGAGCTCACCGTGGAGCAAGCTCTGCGCGGCCTGATGATCCCCTCGGGCAACGATGCCGCCATCGCGCTTGCCGAGCACGTGGGCAAAAAGATCGACCCCAAGACCAAGGACGCCGTGGCCACCTTTGTAAAGGCCATGAACGAGCGCGCTCAAGAGCTCGGCTGCACGGGAACGCTTTTTGAGAATCCGCACGGTCTGGACTTTGATGAGTGGGCCGGTAACATGCACTCCACCGCGCACGATGTAGCCCTGATGATGCAGGAGGCAATGAAGAACGACACGTTCCGCGAAATCGTGGCGAGCGATGATTCCTGGATTGAGGTTACGGGCGCCGACGGTTCCGACCATTCGCATTCCATGGATACGCACAATGAGCTGCTGGGGCAGGACGGCAATATCGGCGGTAAGACCGGCACCACCGACGATGCCGGCTATTGCTTTACGGGAGCCTACAACCGCGATGGCGACGAGACCTACACCGTCGTCTTGAACTCCAGCACCACCGATCAGCGCTTTGCCGACACGGCCGCCCTTGCCAACTGGTACTACGACCACAAGGTGACGGTTGCGATCGCCAACACGCAGGAAAAGACCGCCAACGGCAATCCGCTCATCGCGCGCATCAGCCAGACCGACTGGACGGACAAGACGATCGATGCCACGCTCGCCGATCCCGCAGCTCAGGCGACCGTCTTTGCGCTTGCCGGAGAGGTGACCGAGAAGGTTACCTATGATGACCTTTCGGGCACGGTACATGTGGGCGACAAGGTGGGTAGCGTGACGCTCAAGCAAGACGGCACCAAGATCGCCGTCATGGATTTGGTTGCCGACGAGGAAGACTCGGGGCCGAATCCCATTGAGTGGCTCCTTGTGAAGCTCGACCGCCTGGGCCGCCGCATCGACAATCGCCCGCTTACGGCAGAAAGCGAAACCGTAGCCAAGGCACCCGAGATGTAGGGCTGGGGGAACATTACATTTGAGATTGGAGAGGCGTCCAACGGGGCGCCTCTTTTTGAATACCTCTTAAACGGGATGCGTCAGAATCACCAAAGCGACATTGCTAGCCGTTTACCTTCGCTGTGTCTTTTCGGACCTTGAAAACGGGTCCACCGGGCATGCTAGTAGATCCTTTCGACCTCCTTGGTCAAGGCCCTGAAAAGATCCCCAGCTGAGGGGTCTGCCCCAGGACACAGCGATTGCCAGGCATCCGTTTCTCCGATGGTGCCCGCACTCGTCATAACAAGATCGTCGCTCCGCCTGCGAATGGAGACACTAACAGAGCGGCCATTATGGAACCCATGGATATCGACTTTATTTATGCGCCCATCAGCTAGATAACTAATCATGACATTGATGCTGTCACCATACTCCGGCAATTCGAAGCCGTGGGAATCCATCAATAGCTTCACATCCTGATGGTAAATGCGGGCCTCGACGACATTCTTGGGCATTTTCCCCGTCTTTGTTGGAGAGCAAAAGCTGATGCTTGGCTCCTCTTCGCTCATGCCTCGGTCAAACCTAAGCATGCACGGGCATACCGACTCAATGGTTCGCAAGGCGTCCGCCGCGACCTTTTCCTCGGTAAACATCTCCACGTCGATGCCGTTTTCTTCCATATAGGCACGGTTTTTACGTTGAAGCTCTAGCCGAGCCGCAGCCTCCCCATCTCCACGCTGTTCCCAATTTCCGGAGTCGGCGACATTTCGATCGAATGTAGAATCAACGGAACATGGCGCTTGCTGTTGAGTCGGATCACTGTCACCGAGACGCCTTAGCTCGGAGCGTCTCATCAGTAGTGTCACAATATCAAACAGCCAACCAAATCCAAAAAGGCCAAAGGTAAAGAGATATAGAAAGAAGCTACCCCACATCCGTGCATACGCCCTATGAGCGCCCGACCACCCAAGAAGGAAGCATAGCAAAAGCGCCTTGTTTGCCCTGTCAACCGACGTAATCTCTCGAGTGAGAGATTTCTGTTCAGGCTTCGCCAAAGGTGTAATTTCATGCGATGAAACAGTAATTGAGGACGTCCTTGACGCCGAGCTCCGAGCGCCTGATTTAGCAACGGCGCGAGCGACATCCCCAACTCCGACGGTCGTTCTGCTGTATACGGCATTGTAAGCAGCCTTCTTCGGATTTTTGATCCACCCCATGCCCTTCTTACCATAGCCGGGGATTATCGCCCGCCTTACCGCGCGCTTCGCTCTGCCGGTCGTTCTTGCCTTGAGTGATGTCTTTAGATTCGGCTTACGCAGCCCGACCTTTACCATATTTCTACTCCATCCCCTCGGAACCCCACACCGGGGTGCACGAGCACGCCTGGGTCTCCCCGTTTTCAAGCGCCCCGTGTTTGCCTAATGTTCACGCCCTTTCGGACTCTAATCCCCAGCCGCCATTCTTGATAATAAAAAAGGGCCCCAAATGGGACCCTTCTTCAAAGTCATACTGGCGGAGAGCTGGGGATTCGAACCCCAGATGCCCTTTTGGGGCATACTCGCTTAGCAGGCGAGCACCTTCGGCCTCTCGGTCAGCTCTCCGTAACAGCCGTTCTATAGTAACCAAACAGCCGAAGTTGGGCAAGGGGATTTTTGAGGCGTTTCCTCTTTTACCTCTCTTTTACCAGTAAACGTCTCAGTCAATCATCTCAATCTGTAACATCTGCAGGCCGTAATCCCCTCCAGATGTTACAGATTGAGACAAAGATACAAGGACGGCCCCAGCGACAGCGCGGACAGCCCATTCTTTATTAGTCCTCTCGAACGGTCTCCAACAGATAATCGCGCATGTACGGAATTGCAAACGAAACACAGCCATAGCCCGCGGGCTCAATCAACCCCGCATCGATCAGACGCTTGCGATATGACCCAACTTTGTTCGCCGACAAACCCATCTTCTTGGCGATATCGCCGTTGGCGATATCGACGCCCTCGCATTGAGCCATCGCCGCGAGATACTGAAACTGCCGTTCCGACACCCTGCGCAGCGCTGGGGCAATCACCATAGCATTAAAGCTATCAAGAGCCGCCTGGATACCCTTACGAGCCGCCTCTTCGCTCACACTCTCCGCCCCACTGCGCGCAGCAACCTGCCAAGCGTAATATCCGACCAGCTGGACCATAAAGGGATAGCCTGCCGAAGCTTTTGTTAATAGCTCAGCGGCACCTTTGTCGAGCTCCTTGCCCGCTCGTCTCATCGTATCCTCAAACGATCCGCCAACTTCAAAATCGGAAAGCCGAGTAAGTTCAACATGTTTGGCTCGCTGAAGGAACGTCAACGTATCATCCACCACCACGCCATCTACCGATGTCGGCAGCCCGGCGAAAGCGAAAGCGACATTCGCTCCTTGGCGAATCAAGAGCTGCATCTCATTGCCTAGCTCGCGCATTTCCTCAGTTGAGGCATCCTGGATCTCGTCGAGCGTAATGAGCAGACCACCGCGCTTCGCAGCATCGTACATCGCCTCGCCCAGATGAGAGGCCGACTTCGACATCTCCATGGAGCCAAGGCTGACCCCTAAAATCGATGGGGAAATCGAGATTGATTCAAGACGAACGTTTCGCTGCAGAGCCTCGAGGATTCTATTGCAAAAACCAGCATTGGAGGCAACGTCAACGACCTCGAATCCTTTTTTGCGTGCAAGGTCACCCAATGCATTAAGGAGCACCGTTTTACCTGTGCCTCGGACGCCCGAGATGCGCATGAGTCGATCGGGGGCACCAGGACCATTCTCAAGAGCCTCGGCAAAGTCATCCAAAACAGTGTCCCGTCCGATAAGCTCAGGCGGATTCATGCCCGCCGTTGGCTTAAAGGGGTTAACAGCTTTCGTCATTCTGCCCTCCTCTGCTAGTTTTAACAACTTTAACAAAGTTTAGCAACTTTAGCAGAGTTTAACAGTTTTAGCAGGCTCGGCGGCTTTATGCCTTACCGATCCTGCCGGGTCCTCCCGCCCGCGCCGATACAAATAGCGCAGTGCGGCCCCTCTATATCGCCCCTACCCCAGCGAGCGACTGAGGGAGCCGAGCTCATCGTTGCCCATGGTGCGCCACATTTGGAAGATGCAGACGCGCGCCAGGAAAAAGAAGCCGTTATCGACCAGCTGCACGGCGGCATCCGCCAGCTGGTTGGTCACGGCGGACACGGGAGGCAGCTCGAGCCCGGCCTTACGGATGGTCTCAACCGCATCCTCGAACGTCGGCGGCTCATTGACGCCCATCTCGTTCATAAGGCCCTGCATTTCTTCCAGCGCGCTACCACCCGACTCCTCGCCGCGCGGCACGAGGCGGTAGCACGCCAACGCGAGCTCGAGCTGGTCGCAGTTCCAATAGGCAAACGCCAGACGATAGAACAGATAACCGATTGCGGAACGGTCACTGGCAATGCGCAGGCCGTGGCGCGCCACCTCGATAATCTCGTCAAAGCGCTCCAGGCGCGCCAGCACGTTGATGAGCGCAAAGTGCGACTGCATGGACGAGCGAGCCAGATCGTAAAGACGACGCACCTCGGGCAATGCCCGTTCAAAATCCTCCTGCTCGGCGTAATAACTGCAGATCTCGTGCTGGGCAAAGTACAGCGCATCGGGAGCACGCAAAATACGAACGGAGCGGTCTTCCTCCATTACCGGCAGCACCATGCGTACCAGCTGGTTGTCGCAAAACTGCGTCTGGACCGGACCCGTTGCCAAAAGCTCGGCAACGGCACACTTGGCCTCCAGCTCCTCAACAAGACGGGAGAAGCCCTCAAACGCGCTTGCACGGTCAACTTTTGCCTGCTCGCGCAACTCAACGACGCGCGCCACATACGGGTCATCGTCCATCTCCATGACCTCGAGCTCATCAGCCGTATCGGCAAGCAGCAGGTCGCGCAACGCCGGCGGCAGCGAACGGTGGTCGTCACGCGGGCGAACGTGAACCTCCGCAGGCTCAATCGCATCCGGCGCATCCGACTCATATGCCTCAAGCATGCGCTTGCACGGCATATCGTCCATATCCATGCTCTCAAGATCCTTGGCGACAGGCACGCAATTGGCCAGATAGGCCGCACGCCCAAAGGAATATGTTGCAATGACGCGCTCGCCCTGCTCGCCGTCGGGAGCCGCAATCTGAACATAGCAGCGCGCAATGCAGGCACCTGCGGCAAAGCAAGCCGCTGCCAGCGTAAGCGCCACGCGCGCGTCGTGCTCCGCGGCCCAAATCACACGCGCGTTCTCGTCCAACTCGCGCCAGACATCCTCCTGAGCGTCGTATTCACGCTGTGGCATGGCATCCACGACAGAGTGCCCAAACCGAACGAGCATAATCCCCTCGGCAACGTTTGCCCGATAGGTATAGTCGAGCCGTGTGACCACGTTAAGCGCCTCGACGATACGCGCGAAGCGGGTACGCACATCCCACTCACCGCCCGGCTGGCAAGCTACCGTTCCGGGTTTGCCCCACGGGTTGTCGCTCGAGGTCGTATCGAGCAGTCGGGGAACATCGTTGGTTGTCTTGGCGATATGCCACGCATCAAAGAGCGCGCAGCCCTCAAGGCTCGGCGAGGATGCCGCGGGGACCAATCCAGCCCCGATGCGCTCAAGGATGCCGGAGAGGCGGTTGAGACGGCACTCGATGGCAAGCAGCATGTCAATCTCGTCCTGGTCCAGCAGGCTACGATCAAAATTGAGATAGAACAGCTTTGAGCGGTCGATGCGCGCTAGGCTCATTTCGGACTTGGCAGCAATGGTGCGCAGGCGGGGCAAGTCGATCTCGCTCATAAGAGCGGCGGCATAGCGCTCGATACCGCTCGGATTCTCGGCATGGTCAACACGGTAAAGCAGCGTCTCGATAGCATCGGGGAGCGGTGCCGTGTCAAAGCCCAAAAACACCTCGACCGGCTCGGGCAACTTTACGAGTTTGATCTTGTCGACAACGTTTTGCATGTCTACATCGAGACCATCGACGCCCGTCGTGTTCGCAAGAGCGCTTTCGGAGTTGGCAAATATCACGTAGCGCAAGAACATCGAGGCCATGAACTCGCCGTAAGGAAGGGCGCGGGTCGAATTCCATGTCTCGTGGTCGGACTGCTCGCGCATGGGGCCTTCGGGAGAGCCGGCAGTTCGCGCACACGCGCGCATTGCACCGTTAGCTTCCCTCACCATAATCTCGCCAATACTGGAATCGGACTCGTGAAGGACCAGCTCCATGTCAGGGTCCTCGGGCAACGGTACTTCCCGAACAGGGCGGTCAACCTTATAAACCTTGCCCGACACGCTCACGTAGCCCAAGAGCGATATGTGAGTTTTGCCGACGAATTCGACGACATAGCACGACTCTTTGGGGTCCTCGCCAAAGACTTTCCAGACAACACCATATGAGCGCCCCGCAGGCTGCTCTGGCATCGATGGAAAACGCTTTTTGGGGTCGAGAAACCTGAGCTTGTATGTCGGACGCTCTGCCACGAAATATCACCCTGATCAGTCGTTGAAAGAAGGAGTGGTCGCGGATGGGCCGCGACACCTACTCGGAATCTTACACGAGTCGATAAGAAATAGTCTCCCGCGGACGGCGGCGCACGATTCCAGTCGAGCTTCTGGTGTCGAATGCCGCCATAAAAGAAAAGCCCCCGTTACCGGAGGCTTTCGATTTCAATTGGTGCGGCGTATAGGATTCCGCGCATCCGCTTCGCGGATCCGCACCGGCTTCGCCCGCCTGCCGGCGCGGCCCCCAACTAAATTC